>NZ_RQUX01000003.1 GCF_003992115.1 Veillonella ratti | reverse complement strand
TCGTTATATAAGTACAAATGAGATATATAATATTTTATTTTTACCAGGTGAAAATAAGGTCTCTGTTCATTTTGAATATGGACCTGAATATGTTGGTCCAAGAGAGACTGGAATAAGAATAATAGAGCAATATATTCAACCAAAGATCATTATGCAAGATTATATAAGGTAGAATCAGTATAGATTAGTATATGCAATTCAACCTAATAAAAAACAGCCAATCAGATTGGCTGTTTTTTATTTTGCTGCAACGCAGCTCTTTAGTTGTCATTGGGCTTATATTTTTTGAACGAATATAATGGCGTTTAATTTATTAGCCGATAATTTCAATAAAGGCTTTGACTAAATCAGGATCGAAATAAATGCCTGAACCACTGAATAATTCCTGCTTAGCCGTCTTTTTACTTTTAGACCAGGATTCCGTTGACGGATTAATAGCGGAATCATAGTAATCGGCAATGGCGATGATGCGAGCACCTAGTGGAATATTACTGCCGCATAAGTGTTTAGGAAATCCGGAACCGTCCCAACGCTCGTGATGGTATCGGATGTAGGGGATAATCGATTGACAACATGGATAGTTTTCAATCATGTTTGCCCCGTTTGCCGGATGCTGACGATATTTAGATAATTCCTGACGATTAAAGAATGGCGCTTTTTTTAAAACCGCAGAGGGCATCATAATAAGACCCAAGTCGTGCAATAATGCGCCATGTCTGATTTGTTCTATTTCGTTGGCCGGTAGCCCTAGTTTTGCGGCAATGCTGACAGAGTGATTCGCTACATTAATGGAGTGTGTATATAGCTCGTAGCTTTTCATGCGAATCATCTGCAGGAGTTGGGCACTGATAGCTTCTAGGCTATCTTTTTCCAATTCATATAAGCCCGATGGCTGCATTAAAGATAACATAAACATAATACTGAGTCCTTCCCTTTGTGTCCCCATTTAACAAGTAAACACATTATACAATATTTAGGAATTTTTTGGTATAGGTTGACGTTGCTATCTATGTATAGCAAGTTGTTGAAAAATTGAAAGATGTATGGTTGATTTATGAGAAACTAAAAGAGAATACGGTAAGTAAAGGAATTGTAAAGATTGAATACTTTCACAACCTAAAGTATCAAGGAAAATAAATATTTTTGCCATATCATTTTTATATAGACAAAGTAAAATTCTTTGCGTATAATTTCTTCATACGGGTCTGTGGTTGAAAGTCGAGGCCAGTCGCAGGCAAAACGATCCACGTAAGTAGTGCAACGACATTATGAGCATGGTGCGGCTTAGATGTAAGACCTACCGATAAAATCGAGAGGAGTAGTAGTGGGGAGCCACGGGCTTAGGAGCGAACCTTCCAGTAGGCGAGTGTGGGGGCAAAGACCAGGTCAGCCGTATGTAAAAAGGCAGCTTTCGGGCTGCCTTTTATTTTTATACAGAAATTTCTGAATTTTTATACATTTCGCTATTGACTATTTATGCAAGGTTATGTATAATCATGTCATACCAATTAGAGAAACTCAGTTGAGAGAGAGTTTGAATTCATGATTATACAAGAAGAAGAGTAGGAGATGGAATTATGTTTACACAGAAGATGAAGAAAATTATGTTAACAGGTATGGCGGTATTAGCCATGGGTGCTTTGGTGGCCGGATGCGGCAGTGATTCGAACAGCGGTCAAGCTGCTAACGGCAAGCAAGTGATTAAAGTAGGTACTAATGCGACATTTGTACCGTTTGAATTTAAGGATGAAAGTTCCCAAGATTTAACCGGTTTTGATATCGATATGGTGAAGGCAATTGCTAAAAAGATGAACGCCGATGTGCAGTTCAAAAATGTGGCCTTTGATGCTTTGATTCCAAGTCTTGGCAATAAAGATATTGATATGGCTGCTTCCGGTATGACGATTACTAAAGCAAGATCCGAAAAAGTATTGTTTGCCGCTCCTTACTATGAATCCGGTATGGCCGTAGTAGTTAAAGGTAACTCGCCTATTAATACATTAGAAGATTTACAAGGCAAAAATATTTCCGTACAAATGGGGACCACCGGTGCTGATTTAGCCGGCAAAATTGCCAATGCAACGTTGAAACAGTTCGACCACAGCAGTGATGCCTTATTAGAACTTAATAAAGGTGGCGTTGATGCAGCAGTACTTGATTTACCAGTAGCACAATATTATGCTTCTAAACATCAAGGTGATGTAAAAGTAATTCCGTATCCTAATACGAAAGAATACTTTGGCTTCGCATTTGCTAAAAACAACAAAGAATTACAGGACGCTGTAAATAAAGCATTAGCCGAAATGAAGAAAGATGGCGAATTGAACGCTATTTACCAGAAATGGTTCAAAACTGATGCCCCTGCTGATATGCCGACTGAATGGTCCGGTAACTGATTAAATCAGGGAAAATCGTTAAATTAAATGTTGTGCTCTAATTACCTTAGCCAATACATTTGAGCAACAGGAAGTACTATGTTAAAATATTTAGCAATACAAGCGCTAAAGTTTTAGCATAGTACCTTTTTGTATATTTACATGGTAGTATAAAATTGTAGTATTATTACGCAATGTTTTGTGAAATGAGGAGGAACATTATGAATTGGAAAAAAGGGTTAACCTTATTTATGGCAGTGGGCTTAGCGGCCGGTGTTTTAGCAGGTTGCGGCAGCGACACGGCTTCTGATAAAAAGGTAATTACATTTGGTGCGGAAACTACGTATCCGCCGTTTGAATATGCCGAAGATAACACCTATAAAGGTTTTGACGTAGATTTAAGTAATGCTTTGGCTAAAGAAATGGGCTATGAATCAAAATTTGTAAGTCTTCCGTTTGATGGTTTGATTCCTGCCTTGCAAAGTAAACAGATTGATGCTATTGCATCCGGCCTTGTAGTGACAAAAGAGCGTGAGGCTAAAGTTAATTTCACAGCACCGTACTATCATGTAAAACTCGTTATGGTAGTTCGTCAAGATACCAATAATGTTAATGGTGAAGCAGATATTGCCGGTAAAACCGTAGGCGCTCAAATCGGAACCACCGGTGCTATGTTGGCGCAGGAAAAACCGGGCACAACCGTTAAAGAATTCGATGCCATTAGCACGATGTTACAGGATTTAGAAGCAGGCAACATTCAAATTGCCATGCTTGATGAACCGGTAGCAAAATATTACATCCAGAAATTGAACATGAAAGATTTAAAAATTGTACCGGTTGGGTTACAAGATCATACCGTAGCGATTGCGGTGCGTAAGGATGATAAAGAGCTATTGGATAAAATGAATGCGGCTTTTGAAAAATTAAAAGCTAACGGCGAATACGATAAATTACAGCAAAAATGGTTTGGTGATATTCAATAATTATTTGTTAGAAGTGACAGGTGATACAGATGGATTACACAAAATTATATGCAAAACGGGCGCTTCAATTGGAGCGTTCCGCCATTGCGGCCTTAAAGGATGAGGCTAAAACGGTGCCGGGCATTTTGTCACTCGGCGAAGGTGTTCCGGCACCGGAATTATTCCCTGTGGAAGAATTAAGTATTGTAGCGGCTAAAGTGTTTGAAGAAGAAGGGCGTGAAGTGCTACAATATGGCGACGGTTTGGGCGGTTTGGAATTACGCCGCCATTTAAGTCGAATTATGACTAAATACGGTATTAATATTGAGCCCGACCAAATTCAGGTAACCAGCGGATCCATGCAGTCATTGGATATGGCAGCTCGTTTGTTTTTAGAAGCGGGTGATACCGTGTTAGTAGAAGACCCCACGTTTATTGACGCCAAGAATTGTTTAGCTATGACAGGTGCTTCGCTCAAGGGGATTTCTTGTGATGAAGAGGGCATGGATTTACAGTTGTTGGCAAAGGCTCTAGAAACAGACTCCTCTATTAAAGCGATATATGTGATTCCTGATTATCAGAATCCTACCGGACTTTGTTGGTCTGATAAAAGGCGCCGAGAGTTTATGGCTTTAGTTGCTAAATATAATGTAATTATATTAGAGGATAATCCTTACGGCGAAATTACCTACACCGGTAAATATCATAAAGCGCTTAGTGCTTATGATGCGAAAGGACAGGTACTTTTCATGGGAAGCCTGTCTAAAACCTTGAGTCCGGGACTAAGAATCGGTTGGGTAGCGGGCCGGGCAGATATTATGACACAGCTTTCTTTGGTTAAGGAATGCTCCGATATTCATAGTTCCTTACCGGATCATGCTTTGGCAGCCGGATTTATGAATATATATTCTTATGATGACCATGTAGCATCTATGAATAAGGTTTATAAAGATAGACGTGATACTTTGGTAAAGGAATTGCAAAATGAACTGCCGGACTTTACATTTACTGTACCGGAAGGGGGCTTTTTCTTGTGGCTCTACTTACCGGTCGGCGTGAATGAGTATGAATTTTTCAAAAATTCTATAAACGCCGGTGTTTTGGTAATTCCGGGCACTCCGTTTTTTGTAAATAAAGAGGAACGAGGCTATGTGCGGCTTAATTTTACCGGCCTTGGACCGGATGACTTAACCGAAGCAGTGAAGCGATTAGCCCAAGCTTACCAAAATATGATTAAATAACTATTGACATTGTATAAAAATACATCTATAATGACGTAAGCGTATAAAACAGTATATATATTACTCGGTAATAAAAGATGCTTGAGAATATACAGTGATTGGTAAGTATTAGTTATAAGGAAAGGGTTAGTTATGAGTTTCGATTGGAGTTTAATTTGGGATAATATACCGATTCTCTTACAAGGGGCTGTCATTACGATACAAATTACGGTAATGGCGGTTGGTTGCGGTTTTTTCATCGGTATGATTGCCGCGTTGGCTAATTTGTCACGCTTTAAAATTGTTCGTTTATTAGTTAAATGTTACGTTGAATTGTTCCGTGGTACACCGTTATTGGTTCAGATCTTTATGATTTATTTTGCCTTGCCAATGGTTATCGGACAATCCATCAACCCATATGTGGCAGCGGTTACGGCTTGTAGTATTAACTCCGGTGCTTATGTTTCCGAAATTTTCCGTGCCGGTATTCAGTCCATCGATAAAGGCCAGATGGAAGCTGGTCGTTCCTTAGGTCTCACTTGGGCTCAAACTATGCGCTATATCGTGATGCCACAGGCATTTAAAGCGATTATTCCGCCACTTGGTAATGAATTTATCGCCATGATGAAAGATACCTCCTTAGTATCGGTTATCGGCTTTGAAGAATTGACTCGTCGTGGTCAGTTGATTATTGCCAGAACTTACGGATCCTTTGAAATTTGGACAGCCGTTGCGATTATTTATTTAGTTATGACATTAAGTATTTCGCAATTAGTTGCATTCCTTGAAAGGAGATATAATATCAAATGATTAAGATGATTGATGTTTATAAAAGTTTTGGTAAAAACGAAGTCCTTAAAGGGATTAATCTTCATGTGGAACGCGGGGAAGTAGTCGTTATTATCGGACCGTCCGGTTCCGGTAAAAGTACGGTATTGCGCTGCATGAACTATTTGGAAGAACCAACCTCCGGTGATGTTATCGTAGACGGTATGAATCTAAATGTTAAAGAAAACATTAACAACGTGCGTGCCGAAGTGGGTATGGTATTTCAACGTTTTAACTTATTCCCGCATATGACGGTACTCGATAATATTACTTTGGCACCACAGAAAATTCGCAAGATGTCCAAGGAAGAAGCTGAAAAAATAGCCCTTGAGTTGTTGGCCAAAGTAGGTTTACAGGATAAAGCCGATTCGTATCCACAGCAATTGTCCGGCGGGCAACAGCAGCGTGTAGCCATTGCCAGAGCGCTCGCCATGAAGCCGAAAGTAATGCTCTTTGATGAACCGACGTCGGCGCTTGATCCGGAAATGGTAAGTGAAGTTCTTGATGTTATGAAAAACCTCGCCAAAGAAGGCATGACCATGGTTGTAGTAACACATGAAATGGGCTTTGCTAAAGAAGTGGGGACGCGCGTTCTCTTTGTTGATGAAGGCAAGATTCTCGAAGAAGGAACTCCAAAAGATGTATTTGAACATCCGACTAATGAACGTACTCAACTGTTCCTTTCCAAAATTTTATAATTGCTTTATAACGCCCTTAATTAAGGGCGTTATTTTATATGATTCAAGATGAATAAATTTTAATTATTTATGACTAAATTGTGACAGATTATTTTATGTTTTATATTAGAAAATTAATTTATGACTTTTTGATTAAAAACTTTAACAATCTTATTAAACCCTGTTCCTGTCGATGTTTCCAGCCTGGCATTAGTTCAAAATTTTTACTTCATAATTAACAAGCTGTTTAATTTTGCATAATAGAGCCATAAATAATTGTATGTATACTTATAATGCATATACAGCATAATAAACTTGTTTTTTAATACTTACTGTGCTAACCTTATTGAAGGGTACCATAAGTACTCTAATGCAGGGATTTTTTAGGAGGAATTTTTTATGCTCGGTAAAGTTAAGTGGTTCAGTGCAGAAAAAGGTTATGGATTTATTGAAAGAGAAGACGGTGGCGATGTATTCGTACATTTCTCCGCGATTCAGGAAGATGGTTTCAAATCCTTGAACGAAGGTCAAGAAGTAAACTTTGAAATCGTTGACGGACCTCGCGGCCCACAGGCTACGAATGTCACTAAAGCATAAATAACTACACTGAGAGATCGGCTTCGGCCGGTCTTTTTTATTTGCCTAAATCACAATTTTACTTGAAAAACCTGGTGAAAGCCCTTGTTTATAGGGATGGTTATGATTTGTAAAAAATTTATAAAAAATTTAAAAATTTTTCAAAAAATAAAGAGGACTTTTGTACATCCTTGGAGAATTATATAAACATAGAAACAAGTTCGTAGTTTAGAACTTGAGAAGAAAGGGTGTTTTATATGAAAGTAACAGTAAGAGGTAAGAATTTAGAAGTAACAGCAGCTCTCCGCGAGTATTTGGAAAAACGTGTAGATAAACTTGCTCGTTATTTTGATGCACCATTTGATGTACAAGCTGTGCTCTCAGTAGAAAAAGAAAATCGCGTAGTTGAACTCACCTGTTTCGTTGAAGGGATTGTTCTTCGCGGTGTTGCATCGAATACAGATATGTATGCGGCTATTGATTTAGTAGTCGATAAAATTGTTCGTCAAATTCATAAATATAAAACTCGTTTGGCACGGCGCTTCAAGAAAGAAGCAGGCTTCAAACCGGATGCATATGTTCCGGAAGTTCCCGTTCAGGAAGAAGAAATCAGCATAGTTCGCCGCAAACATTTTGCGATTAGGCCTATGAGTGTGGAAGAAGCCATTATGCAAATGAATTTGGTTGGTCATGACTTCTTTATGTTCTACAATGCAGAAACAGAAGTTATGAACGTAGTGTACCGCCGTAAAAACGGTTCCTATGGGTTAATTGAGCCGGAGCTTTAAAGGCTACTCCGAAGGGAGAATACCGTAGGACGTTTAGATAACTGAATATATAGCAGCTGTAGCAGATTGTGAGTACATAATCTGCTACAGCTTTTTTATAACATTGATTGTGCTAAAATTTTACCTAATGTGGCGGATCGGTAGTAATATACAGACAGTTTGGTAAAATGATCATGATGCTGTTGGATTTTTAGCGAATCTTTGCTATTATTATATATATAGAAATTTTTAGTAATTGTATGAATTTATTTTGACCTTGACAAAAAAGAAGTTAAAACCTATCATAATGATATGTTTTAAAAATCGATGAGAATTAAAGTAAAACATAAAAGAGTATATAAAACGCAATGAACAAAACAAGTACGTTCAATGAACCGAACAGAGAGATAAACCTAGGTTGAGAGTTTATTACGATGTAGTTGGACTGAATGCCTTTGTGAGCGGGAGAACTGAAATATTAGTAGGTTTTCACGGTGAACTGCCGTTATAGTATTTGAGTGCAACAGCTCATCCATCTGTGAGTATGCTGTTGTAAACAGAGTGGAACCGCGGGCCACCGCCTCTGTCATGGAGGCGGTAGGCCCTTTTTTATACAATAGGGGGGATTTTATGATTGAACTTAGGCATATTGACAAAGAGTTTATCATTAAAAAGCAACATGTTAAGGCTTTGCAAGATGTAACGCTGACGGTTCAGGATGGAGATATCTTTGGCATTGTAGGCTTCAGTGGTGCCGGCAAATCTACGTTGCTGCGCATGGTTAATGCTTTGGAAGAGCCCACTGCCGGTGAAGTCCTAATCGACGGTGTGAATATTAATGAATTGTCCCATAATGAACTGCGTAAAGTTCGTAAGGGGATTGGCATGATATTCCAATCTTTTAACTTGTTGAACTCGAAAACGGTTTTTGATAATATTGCGATTCCGCTTCGTTTGAATAAAGTGGCGGAAGATGTGATTGAGAAAAGAGTCAAAGAGCTATTGGAATTCGTAAATTTACCGGACCGAGCCAATGCGTATCCGACTCAATTATCGGGCGGGCAAAAACAGCGTGTCGGTATCGCTCGAGCACTTGCGACGAATCCGTCTATACTGCTTTGTGACGAAGCGACCAGTGCTTTGGACCCGGAAACGACGGAACAAATTTTAAAATTGTTAAAACGAATTAACAAAGAATTTAATATTACGATTCTGTTGGTAACTCATGAAATTAATGTAATCCAGGAAATTTGTAATCGCGTAGCTGTTATGGAGCATGGTCGTGTCGTAGAAATGGGCACTGTCCTTGATGTTTTCAGTCATCCAACGCAGAGCATGACAAAGCGTTTCGTACAGACTGTTATTCCGGAACGTATTCCGGACAATGTGGTAGCACAGTTAAAAGCGGATACAAGATCATATGAATTAGTGAAATTACGCTTCTTGGGTGACGCAGTAACTAAAAATGTTATCTATGAAGTAAATCGCAAGTTCAACGTGGAAACGAATATCGTATTTGCGTCGGTTAACCAATTGCAAGATTCGGCTCTGGGCATTTTTATTTTACAAGTGGTCGGTGCTGCGGCAGATTTGGAAGCAGCCAAAAAATATATGTGTGATGCAGGACTGGAATGTGAGGTGATTACGTTATGATGCCGGATTTGGGAGTACCGAACGAGCAAATTATTCTGGCGGCCCAAGAGACGTTGTACATGGTATTCGTGTCACTGATCATCGGGTCTATTATCGGTCTTATTTTGGCAGTTATTTTAGTACTGACCAATAAGGACGGTATTTTAAGAAATAATTATGTCTTTGCTGTAGTGAATACGGTCGTTAATATTATTCGTAGTGTGCCGTTCATCATTTTGATGGTGTTTATTTTACCGCTTACCAAATTATTAATCGGAACGCGTATCGGGACGACGGCGGCCTTAGTTCCGCTGGTTATTTTCATTGCGCCATATTTGACGCGTTTGTTTGAAAACTCGTTACTTGATGTGGATAAAGGGATTATTGAAGCGGCGCAAGCTATGGGTGCTTCTCATTTTGAGATTGTTTGGCATTTTATTTTGCCGGAAGCAAAAGCCTCCTTAATTTTATCGGTTACAACCGGTACAATCGGGCTTATCGGAGCAACGGCAATGGCCGGAGCTATCGGGGCCGGCGGGGTCGGCGATTTGGCGCTCACATACGGGTACGAACGTCTGAACTTCCCGCTAATGTTGTTTACTGTTGTTGTGCTTGTTATTTTTGTTCAGATTATTCAAACTGTGGGTAATCATTTTGCATTTAAAATGCGCAATCATTGAGAAAGAAAGTAGGGGTATTATGAATTTCAAACGTTTTAAGAAAATTGGTGTGTTGTTGGCGGCTACCGTGTTAGGCGCCGTGTTATTGGCCGGTTGCGGTAATGACTCCGCAGCAGGTGACAAAAAAGATTTAGTTTTCAGTAAATCGCAGGGACCGTACTCGGAACTCTTTGAACAAGCTGTTAAACCGATTATGGAGAAGAAAGGTTACAAGATTACGGCTCGCGATATGTCCGACTTAGTACAGGCTGACGTAGCTTTGAATGACGGCGAAGTAGACTTTAACGTTGAACAACATACAGCGTATATGAATAACTTCAATGAAAAGCAAGGTGGCCATTTGGTAGCGTTGACTCCGATTCCTACAGTACCGGCCGGCATCTATCCAGGCGCTAAAACTCAGCTTAGCCAAGTAGCTAACGGTGATACTATCGCTGTTCCGAATGATGCATCTAATACGGCCCGTGCCTATGCATTACTTCAAAAAGCAGGCCTTATCAAATTGGATCCGAATAAAGATTTGGCCACTGTAACTAAAGCAGATATTGTGGAAAACCCATATAATCTTAACTTTGTAGAAATGAAGTCCTTAACAATTCCATCGGTTCGTACTGACTTTGCGTACATCGTAATTACCGGTTCCATCGTATACAATGCTAAAATCGATCCTTCTACAGCTTTAATGAAAGAAGACATTTTACCATACTTACTCTTACAGCTCGTTGTATTGGATAAGAATAAAGATACCCAATGGGCTAAAGATTTGAAGGATGCGTATAATTCGCCTGAATTCAAAGAATACATGAAAACCCATAACAACGGTTTATGGTATGTACCTGAAAACGCTGACAACAAATAAGATTGCTTTAATGACCCCTTCAACATAGAAGGGGTCATTTTTTTGTATTTGCACTTAGCAAGCTTTAAGATAACGATTTTCACTTAGCAAACCAAAAGAGGGAAATACTTATTTTGTATAAAATCGGTCACACTTCCGTATATAATATGTAAAAAGCTTATTACTTACACTGTATATTTTGGTTTTTTTAGAAACTTTGTGATATAATTAATTGAGTATGTATATAAGAGAATATACAGACCTAAGGAGTTGAGATATTTGTTTGGTTTTATACAAAGATTAATTGGTAATAACAGCGCACGCGAAATAAAAAAGATGCGTGCCATTGTAGATGAAATTAATGGCTTAGAGCCGAGTCTTAGCGGTTTAAGTGACAGTTCATTAGCTGCTAAGACACAAGAATTTAAGAAACGACTGGCTGACGGTGAAACATTGGATGATATTTTACCGGAAGCATTTGCGGTTGTTCGTGAAGCTTCGAAGCGCGTGCTCGGCATGCGCCATTTTGACGTACAGCTTATCGGTGGTATTACTTTGCATCGCGGTAATATCGCAGAAATGCGTACCGGTGAAGGTAAGACCTTGGTAGCTACCTTGCCGGTGTATTTAAATGCCTTAACCGGTAAAGGTGTGCATGTTGTTACGGTCAATGACTATTTGGCAAAACGTGACAGCGAGTGGATGGGTAAATTGTATCGTGCCCTTGGGTTGAGTGTTGGTCTTATTGTAGCCAACCTTGATTACAATCAGCGTAAATTGGCTTATGCTTCTGATATTACATACGGCACCAATAATGAATTCGGGTTCGACTATTTGCGTGATAACATGGTTATTCATGCCGAACAAATGGTACAGCGTCCGCTTAATTATGCCATCGTCGATGAAGTTGACTCCATCCTCATCGATGAAGCCCGTACACCGCTCATCATTTCCGGTCCCGGCGAACGCTCTACGGACAGCTATTATACGTTGGCAAAAGTTGTACCGCAATTGGTAGCCGGTGAAGATTATACGATTGATGAAAAACAAAAAACAATCGCACCGACTGAATCGGGTATTGCCAAAGTTGAAAAAATGCTTAAAATCGAAAACTTATACGATTCGGCCAATTTGGAATTGAATCACTTGTTAAATGCATCTTTACGTGCTTATGCCATGATGCATCGCGATAAGGATTATGTAGTTAAAGACGGACAGGTTGTTATCGTTGACGAATTTACCGGTCGTTTGATGTTCGGTCGTCGTTATTCCGACGGTTTGCATCAGGCCATCGAAGCCAAGGAAGGCCTTAAAGTTGAACGTGAAAGCCAGACTTTGGCATCCATTACGTTCCAGAACTACTTCCGTATGTATGAGAAATTAGCGGGCATGACCGGTACAGCCAAAACGGAAGAACAGGAATTTAACAACATTTACGGTTTGGAAGTATATGAAATTCCGCCAAATAAACCTTTACTTCGTAAAGATTTGCCGGATTTGATTTTTAAAACTAAGAAGGCGAAATACAAAGCGGTTGTTAAAGATGTAGTAGAACGCCATAAAAAAGGCCAGCCTGTATTGGTAGGTACAACTTCGATTACACAATCGGAACAGTTAAGTGATATGCTCCTTAAGAGCGGCGTACCACATAATGTGTTGAATGCTAAACACCATGAAAAAGAAGCGGAAATCGTAGCCAATGCCGGTCAGCGCGGTATGGTAACGATTGCCACTAACATGGCCGGTCGCGGTACAGATATTTCCTTAGGCGAAGGTGTGGCTGAACTTGGCGGTCTCCATATTTTGGGTACCGAACGTCATGAAAGTCGCCGTATCGACAACCAGTTGCGCGGCCGTTCGGGTCGTCAGGGCGATCCGGGCTCCAGTCAGTTCTTCTTATCTTTGGAAGATGACTTGATGCGTATTTTCGGGGCCGATAATATTTCCGGTATGATGGATAAACTTGGTATGGAAGAGGATGAACCGATTGAACACTCTTTGATTACTAAATCTATCGAACGTGCTCAGAAGAAAGTAGAAAATCATAACTTTAATATTCGTAAATATATTTTGGAATATGACGATGTTATGAATCAGCAGCGTGAAGTTCTTTATGATCAACGCCGCAAAATCTTGGGCAATGAATCGTTGCGTGACACCATCATGGAAATGGTTGATTCTTTAGTAATTAAAGCTATGAATCAATATGCCGATGAAAAATTATATCCGGAAGAATGGGATTATGAAGGTCTATTAAAACATTTAGAACTTTTCTTCTTAGAACCGGGACAGCTTACGGTGGCTGAAATGGAAGATTTGGGCCGCGGTGAATTGCAAGAACGTTTGCTTGCTATTGCGCATGAAGAATATGATAAACGAGAACAACTCATTGGCGAAGCCAATATGCGTGAACTCGAAAAAGCAGTTATGCTTAAAGTTGTGGACAGCAAATGGATGGAACATTTGGATTCCATGGATATGCTCCGTGAAGGTATCGGCCTTCGTGCATACGGTCAGAAAAATCCGCTTGTTGAATACAAATTTGAAGCGTATGATATGTTTGAAGCTATGATTGAAGCCATTCAGGAAGATACGATTATGTATCTCTATCGCATTCGTATCGAATTGAATGACAATGTGATTGAAGAAGAATCAGCTGCAGATCCCCTGGCCAATGCGCAAACCCATCATGATGATGTGTTGGAACCACAAAATGTAGATTAGAACACGCAGAATGGTTCGTTGCCGGGAGTTATTTTCGGCACGGCCATTTTCTGCTTTTCAGTAGTATTATCAGAAAGAGGTGAATAGATTGTTAGAGGATTTAAAAGGCCCTATTGACAATTTAGAGGAGCGTATTTATGGAATGAGGGATTCACTTTAACATCGCTCAGAAGGAAGATCGTATATTTACGTTAGATGTTAAAATGAGTGACCCTGAATTTTGGAATGATCCGGAATCGGCGAAAGAAATTTCCCAGGAAGCGACCCAGCTTAAAGATGCCGTAGAAGGTTATAAAGCATTAGTCGGAGAGATTGAAGACTTAAAGCTTATGCTTGATATGGCCATCGATGAGCAGGATACTTCCATGGAAGTAGAACTTAAGACTCAGGTTGAACACATTACGGAAGAAGTGGAACGGCGTGAAGTATTGTTGTTACTTAGCGGTGAATATGATACGAATAATGCCATTTTAACTTTCCACGCCGGTGCGGGCGGCACGGAAGCTCAAGACTGGGTATCCATGCTGATTCGTATGTACTTGCGTTGGGCGGAGCAACACGGCTTTGCCATTACTATGATGGATGAACAACCCGGTGATGAAGCAGGTATAAAAAGTGCCACTTTCCTCATTAAAGGGGAAAATGCTTTCGGCTATTTGAAGTCTGAAAAAGGGGTACATCGTTTGGTTCGTATTTCGCCGTTTGATGCGAATGCACGACGCCATACATCCTTTGCGGCCGTTGATGTTATGCCTGAAATTGATGATACCGTAGACATTCATCTGGATATGAAGGATGTACGTGTTGATACCTATCGCGCCAGCGGTGCCGGCGGTCAGCATATCAATAAAACTGACTCCGCTATTCGTATGACCCACATTCCGACGGGCGTAGTAGTCCAATGTCAGAGTGAACGTTCACAGATTCAAAACCGTGAACAAGCGTTAAAACTGTTGCGTGCCAAATTGTTTGAACTGGAATTGGAAAAACAAGCGGAATTAAAAGAAAAGATCGGCGGGACCTATCAAGCTATTGAATGGGGAAGCCAGATTCGTTCTTATGTATTCCATCCGTACAATTTGGTCAAAGACCATCGTACCGGTGTAGAAACAGGGAATATTCAATCCGTTATGGACGGTAATTTGGATGCCTTCATGGAAGGGTATTTGAAGAAAGAAGCTAATTTGAAAATATAGGAGACGATTACAGAAATGAAAAAGTTTATCGCCTTTTTAGTTGTTGTCATAGTAGCTATTGTAGTAGCGGCACAATTCTTTTTGCCGAGTTTTGTGGCTAACAAACTGGAACAGGAAATTAACAATAAATTACATCCTGAAACAATTTCCTTACGCATTGAATCTTCACCGGCTATTGCCATGGTTGGCGGTCGCGTAGATGTTATGCGTGGTGTTTTGGAAAATGTAAAATTAGGCAATTTAAATTTTGCTGATGTTCATATGGATGTAAATAATTTAGAATTCAGTCCTATCGCTTTATTTATGAACCAGACCATGGAAATTCAGCAAATGGGCAAAGGTGAAATCGAAGGTACTGTTACAGCTTCTGACTTGAAAGACTTCATGGAACAAGCTGTAAAAGGCCTAACCATTCAAGATGTAGTGATTAATTCTGACGGCATTGAAGTAGTCGGGTCGGTGGACATGGGCTTTGTGCGTGGTACTGCCAGCATTAAAGGCAACTTGGAAATCAAAAATAATGCCCTCGTATTCTCACCGCAGCGCTTTGAAATTAACGGCGCCGGCATCGGTGGTTTAAATGCGTCCGTATTAAAACAGATTACTATTTATGACTTTGCGGAATTCCCAATTCCTGTAAAAGCCGATCGCATTGAAACAGAAAATGGAGAACTTCATTTGTTTGTCAATCCGATAAGTAAGTAAGAAAGGTGTTACTGTGAAGGAAACTAATAGAAAAAAGAGAAAACATTCTTTAGTCCTTATTGCGATTATTATTATCGGTTTGTTGGCCGGATTATTCCTGGTGCAACAGCGTCATCAAGTGGAAGAAGCCCAAAATCAGATTGAAAATATAGTCGACTATGATGCTGTATTGAGAGCTTCTTCTTTTGAAAAGCGAAGTACGGCTGACGCCTTAAAAGCCTTAAAAGATGCAGGCGTTACAGGGATGGCCATTTATGACCGTACCCTTACCAAGGCTCGTGATGCCGGTGAGATTTTAGTCTATCATGGTGAAGATGCGGCTATTATGCAGTTCTATGGACCACAACCGCAGCCGGGTTACACCTATATCGTAGCGGCGCCCGGTAAGGAAGGCTACTTCAAGGAAATTCATGAAGATTTGGTTCAACGCTTAGGTAAGGATAAAGTAGGGGTTATGTACTCCAACCGCGGACCTGTTTTGGCATTGTCACAGCCATACGAAGCATTGATGGATATGAATTTAAGCATCTCCCGTTTACAGGCTGAAGAAGTAAGCCGTCAGGGCTTCGACGTTATTGTACGTCCTACTAACTTTAAGCAGGTTACCCGTGAAAATGTTGACCTCGTGTTTAGTCGTTTGGATGGTATACCTAATGTAACGGGCATGGTTTTTGTAGGCAAGGAAGCGTTAGGCTATCCTAATTTTATCGGCCTTACTAATGAATATTTGCATAATTTGCGTATTCCGGTTGTAGGGATTGAAGCGGTAAATCAATTGCAATATGAAAATCAGGTCGGTTTTAACAATGACTTAGCCGTAGCCGATGAATACAGTGTTGGTCGCTTATATACAATTGCTAAGGACGAGTTCAAAAAATTACCACCTGAAGAAGTGGCGCAACGTTTTTATATCAGTGATATTGAACGTAATATTCGCTTTAACTTATTGCCGATTTATGAAGAAGGCAGCGATAATAAGACGGCCTTAGAATCAAGTATTACGTACATGAAATCGCTTAAAGAAAAACTGGAAGATCGCGGCTTTACCTTTGGTCGTGCTTCTATTTATCCGCCATATACACCGGGGCCAATCGCAGTTGTGTTGACCATGGCCGGCGCCGTGGCCCTCTTTACCTTTATGGTTAACTTACTCTTGCCGATGCGTAAGCACCGTCAGTTAGTATTAAACTTTACGTTGCTGTTAATTACAGTAGTACTTTATACAGTAACGGGTGGTACTTTAATCACTCAAATTTGGGCCTTAAGCACAGCGATTGCTGCACCGGTTGTGGCTATTATCCTCATTATGGATTGTTGGGTACGTCGGGCTGACGGACCGGCCGTAGGGCCTTGGCGGGCGACCCTCGATGCTGCCGTATATCTTGTAGGGGCTGCTCTTATTGCGGCTATCGGTGGTATTATGATCGCCGCTATGCTTGGTAATACACGCTTTTTCATGGAATTTGCTTTATTCCGCGGTGTTAAATTGGTATTCGTAGCACCGATTATATTGACCGCGATTGCTTATTTACAGCGATTTCCACTTTGGCAGGGTCGTACGATTGATTCCTGGCCTGAATGCCGAAGCTTTATGAAATCTTTCTTGACCTTGGACGTTAAGATTTATATGATTGCTATTTTTGCTATGCTTGGCGTGGTTGGCTGGGTCTTTGTGGGGCGCAGCGGTCATACAGCCGGTGTGCCGGTGCCGGGCTTTGAAATTGCCTTACGCCGTTTCTTAGAAAATACATTATATGCTCGTCCTCGTGAAAAAGAATTTTTAATAGGTCATCCCGCTTTGATGTTGGCATCTTTTGCCCTCTTGCGTCGTTGGCCTATGGTTTTACATTTCTTATTTACAATTGCCGGGGTTATCGGTATCGGATCCATGGTGGAAACCTTCTGTCATTTACGGACGCCGGTTATGATGTCCATTGCACGCGGTTATGACGGCCTTTGGTTAGGCGTTGTTTTCGGCGTTGTGGCAATTTTAGTATTCCGCTTCTTAGCCTATGTGGTTACATGGGCTCGTAAACGGGAGGTAGCTAATGACTAGACTTGTTATCTCCGGTTATTACGGGTTCGGTAATGCAGGTGATGAAGCCATGTTGGCTGCTATTTTGGAAGCTATTTTAGAAGTAGTACCGGATGCGGACATTACCGTTATTTCCGGCAATCCAGGTCACACCGCAGCCAATCACGGCGTCAAGGCTATTGGCCGTTTTGACATGTTTGGTATTTTAAATGCCATCGGTCGCTGTGATTTATTGATTAGCGGTGGTGGCAGTTTATTGCAGGATGTAACGAGTAAACGCAGCTTATACTACTATTTAAGCATTATTACTTTGGCCACGAGTTTTGGTAAAAGGGTTATGCTCTATGCACAGGGCATCGGCCCGCTTCGCCGTAAACGAGCACGTCAGATTGTCGGTCAGGTATTGAATAAAGTCACTATGATTACCGTCCGTGATGAGCGTTCCAAAGCGGAATTGCTCGATATGGGGGTAACTAAGGTGCCTATTCAGGTGACCGCCGATGCAGTGTTGGCCATGCATCCCGTAGATAAAACTATCGGACGACGCTTATTAAAACCGTATCAGTTGTCCGGCGTACGTTATCGCGTAGGTGTATCGGTGCGCAATTGGAAGCAATCGATTGCCTATCGCGGCGAATTGGCCAAAGCACTCGACCGATTGCATGAGGAATTGGGCGCCCAAGTGGTATTCATTCCCATGCAGCATCCGGCGGATACGCAAGAAGCTATGGCCATTAAAAGCCTTATGAAGAGTGAACCGGTAGTGTTGGAGCGCATGTATAATACGACCGAGCTTTTAGCTTTGGAAGGTTGTATGGACGTTTTAATCGGGGTTCGCTTACATGCTTTGGTTTTTGCGTCTTTAATGGAAAAACCCGTAGTAGGCATTTCGTACGATCCTAAAATTACCAATTTCTTACAGATGATTGGTCAGGAGCCGGTAGGGACTTTGGATGAAATCGAAAGTGATACCATATACGCTGCGACGGCCGGTTTTCTTGAAAACTCCGCATTACAGCAACAGGTGGTACAACGCATTATTAAGCTTCGCGAAGAATCACTTAAAAATGCACATATTGCTTTGTCGCTCTTGGATACACCTAAATAGTATATATATATATGCCGGTTGCTTGGCTTATAGGCAGCACTGGCAATTATATGGCTAAAGGTTTACAATAATATTGTTTTATATCGAATATTTCGTTAGAATTCAGAAATCTGCGTTACTTATTTTCCTAAAAGGAATGGAGGGTCTTTATGACAACATTAACAGCTGAGCAGAAGTCGTTAGTTCAAGAAAAGGCGACTGCAATTCGCGTAAGCATTCTCAAAGCCGTAACCGCCGCTAAATCGGGACATCCCGGTGGTTCTTTATCCATTGCGGATCTCATGGCGTTACTGTATTACGTAGAAATGAACGTTGATCCGAAGAATCCGAAAGACGGCAATCGTGACCGTTTTGTATTATCTAAAGGCCATGCAGCGCCGGCTTTATATGCCACGTTAGCAGAAAAAGGCTTTTTTGATAAAGGTGAATTGGAAAATTTACGTAAAATTGATTGCATGTTACAAGGCCATCCCGATATGAAACATACACCGGGCGTTGATATGTCTACCGGTTCCTTGGGCCAAGGCATTAGTGCCGCATGTGGTATGGCATTGGCCGGACGCATCGACAAAAAAGACTATCGCGTTTTTGCCGTACTCGGTGACGGTGAATTGGAAGAAGGTCAAGTTTGGGAAGCCGCTATGTTTGCCGGTTTCTATAAACTCAATAATTTGACTGCTTTCATCGATTTCAACGGTCTCCAAATCGACGGTGATATTCGCGAAGTAATGTCGCCGTTACCAATCGCGCCTAAGTTTGAAGCTTTCAATTGGAATGTAATCGAAGTCAACGGTCATGACCTTGATGAATTACACAATGCTATTGAAGCCGCTAAAGCTTGTACCGACAAACCGACAGCAATCGTGATGAACACTGTTAAAGGTAAGGGCGTTAAAGAAATGGAAGGTCAGGCAGGCTGGCATGGTAAGGCGCCGTCCGCTGAAGAATATGAAAAATTCGTAGCAGAATTGTTGGAGGTGTAAGATGGGTAAAGCAACACGTGAAGCATATGGTAATGCCTTAGTGGCTGTTGGCGCCGCTAACGAAAATATAGTTGTATTAGATGCGGATTTATCTAAATCCACTAAAACGGATAATTTCAAAAAAGCTTATCCGGATCGTTTCTTTAACGTAGGGATTGCGGAACAGAATTTAATTAGTGTCGGTGCCGGTTTGGCAGCAGCCGGTAAAATTCCGTTCGTGTCTTCGTTCTCTATGTTTGCTACGGGTCGTGCTTTTGAACAGGTGCGCAATGCCGTATGTTATCCTAAATTAAACGTAAAAATCTGTGCTACTCATGCGGGTATTACGGTAGGTGAAGACGGGGCCACTCATCAGAGTCTTGAAGATATTGCCTGCATGCGTGCTATTCCTAACCTTAAAGTAGTTGTTCCTGCCGATGAAGCGGAAACAACAGCGGTTATTAAATGGGCTGCCGATTATGAAGGTCCTGTATATGTTCGTTTAGGCCGTGCCGGTGTAGACGATGTAACTCCGGAAGGCTATGAATTTACACCGGGGAAAGCTGTTGAACTCGCAGTCGGCAGTGATGTAACGATTATTGCCTGCGGTGCTTTGGTAGGTCCTGCCGTTCAGGCCGCTAAATTATTGGCTGAACAAAATGTAAAAGCTCGTGTACTTAATATGGCATCCATTAAACCGATTGATGCTGACGCTATTGTGAAAGCGGCTAAAGAAACCGGTGCCATTGTAACAGCTGAAGAACATAATATTTATGGCGGTTTAGGTGCTGCGGTAGCTGAAGTGGTAACGGAATTTGCGCCGGTACCGGTTATTCGCATCGGCACGAAGGATACATTCGGTGAATCCGGTACACCTAAAGAGTTGATGGCCAAATATGGTCTTACTGCAGAAGATATCGTGAATGCTGCTAAAACAGCGATTGAACGAAAATAGTAAAGGAAGTTAATCAATGATTCAATTTAACCATGTCAACAAAGTGTACGACAATGGCTCGCTGGCTTTGGATGACGTAACTATACATATTGAGAAGGGTGAGTTCGTACTTATCTGTGGTCCTAGTGGGGCTGGGAAATCCACGTTTATCAAACTATTATCACATGAAGTAGTACCTGATTCGGGAACCGTTATCGTAAATGACATGGAAGTCTCTCATTTGAAAAAACGGAAAATTCCGTATTTACGACGTCGTTTGGGCATTGTGTTCCAAGACTTCCGTCTTTTGCCAAACAAAACGGTAGCGGAAAACATTGCCTTTGCACTTGAAGTAATTGAAGAAAAACCAAAAGTTATTAAGGAACGAGTTGCCGCCGTATTGGATATGGTCGGCCTCGGTCATAAAGCTGATGATTTACCGCAGGATTTGAGCGGCGGTGAACAGCAGCGTGTAGCCATTGCCCGTGCCATCGTTAATAAACCGTTAGTGCTCATCGCCGATGAACCGACGGGTAACTTGGATCCTAATACCAGTAAGGGAATTGTGGAATTGTTTAAAACAATCAACAATTCAGGGACAACCATCGTTATGGTAACGCATGATATGGAAATGGTTAAATATTTAAATAAGCGGGTTATTGCATTGGAAGATGGCCGCGTAATCAGTGATAGAATGCGAGGTGCTGAATTCAATGAAGCTTAGAACGTTTAGATACTTTGTGAAAGAGGCTCTCAAGTCTATGAGTCGCAACGGTCTCATGACTTTGGCTTCCATTTCCACAGTAGCATTATCTTTATTTATTCTGGGGGTTTTTACTACCGGGGTTGTAAATCTCAATAATTTGGCTTCCAACTTGGAAAGTCAGGTAGAAATCAGTATTTATATGAAAGACGGCTTGACTACCAACCAAGTTATGGAAGTCGGTAAAAAACTAAAAGCCTTACCAAAAGTAAAAAATCTGGAATTCGTCAATAAAGACGAAGCGATGAAGCGTTTTAAAGATCGCCTTGGCGATCAGCAGGGTTTAGTAGCCGCTTTGGACGGCAATAACCCATTGCCATCGGCCTATGTGATTACTTTTGAGGACCCGGAAGAAGTAAAAAGTACGGCTAAATTAGTAGCTACGTTCCCTGAAGTGGAAAGTGCTCATTACGGACAAGATGTAATCGAACAGATTTTTAAAATGACTCAGGTTATCCGCATCGGCGGTATTGCTCTTATTGCCTTCTTGGCAGGGGCTACCTTGTTCATCATTTCCAATACGATTCGCCTTACCGTTTTTGCCCGTCGTAAAGAAATCGGTATCATGAAATATGTAGGGGCCACCAACTGGTTTATCCGTTGGCCGTTCCTCATTGAAGGTATGTTGCTCGGTTTTATCGGCGGCGCTATTGCGACGGCTTGTGTTTGGGAATTCTATCACTTCATCACCCTTGAAGTAGAAAATTCCTTGGCATTCTTGCCGTTAGTACCGATGTTCCCATTCTTCTATGACTTGAGCGCTATTTTATTGGGCGTAGGTGTCTTGGTAGGGGCTATCGGTTCCACTATTTCGTTGAAACAGTATATGAAGGTATAAGAGAAGGGTTGGGTATGGCAAATAACAAATTATCCATGCGCATCGCGGCCGTTCTTTTGAGTACCACCATGTTAGCTTCCGTACCGCTTAGTACTATTTATGCCGAAGATGAGGATTTAACGAATCAGCTCAGCGGCATAGAACAACAAATGCAAGAAGCGGGTAATCGAAAAGCCAATGCGGAAGTTACGATTACGAATGTGTCTGAACAATTGCATCAGATTCAGGTGGAATTGGATCAGGCTACGGCTAATTTAAAAAGCTATGAACAGCAGCGTATGGCTGTAGAAAATGAAATTGTTAAGAATGAAAAATTGTTAGCCGAAGCGCAAGCTCGGTTGGCAACACGGGAAGGCGTCTTCAATAAGCGTGTCCGTGATATTTATATCAATGGTCGTCTCAGCTATTTGGAAGTTATCATTGGGGCCAAAGACTTCAGTGATTTTGCTAATCGCGTTGAAATGTTGCGACGTATTATTGATGCTGACATTAAATTAATCAGCAGCATTAAGACGGAACGTGAAGAAATTGCGCAACGGAAAGCCGAATTGGAAGCAGATCGTGCTAAAGTTGTAGAATTGGAAAACAAAGCACGTGAAACGCAAGCGGTTATTCAGAAGAAAAAAGATGAACAATCCGCTATTTTGGCACAGGCTCAAAATGATAAGGCTGTGGCTGAACAGATGCAGGCTGATTTACAGGCTTCCTCTGATGCCATTCGTGCTATGTTGCAACAGCGTGCAGCTGAACGTGCTGCCGCAGCGGCTGCCGCAGCAGCAGCGGCTCAGTCCGGTGGCGGCGGTGGCAGTAGTGATTACACCTATGTACAAGGGACAGGTCAACTTGCCTGGCCGGTATCCGGTGTTATTACGTCCGACTTCGGCTGGCGTAACCATCCTATTTTTGGACGACAAATTCTTCACTCCGGTATCGATATCGGCGTTGATGAAGGCACCCCGGTACATGCTGCCGATGGTGGTACTGTTGTATTCTCCGGTTGGATGGACGGCTACGGTTATGCCGTTGTTATCGATCATGGCAACGGTATTTCCACTTTATACGGTCATAACTCTGATTTGGCCGTATCGGAAGGTCAATCTGTAAGTAAGGGCACCGTTATTGCCTATGCCGGCAGTACGGGTAACTCCACAGGTCCGCACGTTCACTTTGAAGTGCGTGTAAATGGTGATCCTGTAGATCCACAAGGGTATTTATAAGATGAATAATGAAAATACAGAGCGTCGGTGGTCGGACTCCTTGAAGTCCGGCGTCCGATTCGCCGTTAAGTTTACGCTTGCAGGCATTGTATTTATGTGGCTCGTGTTTTGGTATATTTCCGGCTCCCCAATCGGCGCTGTGAAGTTCTTTTTCACATATTTTGTGGCCAGTCATTTCTATATGGACCCGGTTTCGAAACAATCTTTATTTGAAGGCTCTTTGGCCGGTATGATTAATTCGCTGGGGGAACCGCATAGTCAATATCTTAATGAAAAAGAATATAATGATATTTATATGCAAACATCGGCCAGTTACATCGGTGTCGGTATTGTACTCGGCCAGGATAAGGACGGCCTTATGAAAGTGGCTAGTGCTATTGAAGGCCAGCCTGCTGCGGAAGCCGGCGTTAAATCCGGCGATATCATTGTAGAGATTGACGGGGTTAATACATCTACTTTAACCATGGAACAGGCATCCAAGATGATTCGTGGTGAAGAAGGTACTAATGTTACGATTACCATAATGCGCGGTAATGAAGTTAAAGATATTACCATTACGCGCAAACAAATTACATTGCCAACGGTTAAGGGCAAAATGTTGGATGACCATATTGGCTATATCCGCATCAGTCAGTTTGCGGAACCAACCGGTCCTGATTTTGCCAAAACCTATAATGAATTAAAAGAAAAGGGCATGACAAAACTTGTCCTCGATTTGCGCGACAATCCGGGTGGTTTATTGACGACTGCCCAGGAAGTAGCTAATTATATTTTGCCGGCCGGTCCGATTGTTACGATTCAGGATCGATCCGGTCGTATAGAGTCTTATGACTCAGAAGGTTTGGAGCCTACCATTCCTATGGTTGTGCTTATTAATCAAGGTTCTGCGAGCGCCTCGGAAATTATTGCCGGTGCGGTGCAGGATGAAAAAGTAGGTACCATTGTGGGTACTAACAGTTATGGTAAGGGAACGGTTCAAACTATTTTGGGTGTTCCCGGTGATGAAGGCATTAAGATTACGATTGCCAAATATCATACGCCAAATGATCGGGTAATCGACGGCACAGGCATTAAGCCAGATGTAGAAGTTGAATTACCGGACAATGCGCAATCTGAAAGTGATGATACACAACTTCAGAAAGCATTGGAAATTTTAAAGACAAAATAATAGTGAGGCGGTAGCTATTTTGAGTTACCGCCCATATTACTATCAGAAAAGGATGAAAACTATGTTTATCGATCGTGCACGAATTTTTGTGAAAGCCGGTGACGGCGGCAACGGGATGAGTAGTTTCCGACGCGAAAAGTATGTTCCTAACGGCGGCCCAAACGGCGGCGATGGCGGTAAAGGAGCAGACATCATTTTAAAAGCGGACAGAAATATCAACACTCTCGTTGATTTCAGATATAAAAGACAGTTTAAGGGACCGGCCGGTGAAGGTGGTCAGAGCAGTAATAAATACGGCAAAGGTGCCGATAATATGATTATTCCGGTGCCGCTCGGTACGACTGTTAAAGATGAAGAAAGCGGTAAATTAATGGCTGACCTTATTGAAGACGGTCAGACCTATGTGGTGGCCAAAGGCGGCCGTGGCGGTCGCGGCAATGCGCACTTCCATACCAGTGCCAATCGTGCGCCGACGTTTGCGGAAAAAGGCGAACCGGGCGAAGAACGTTGGCTTCAATTGGAACTTAAAGTGTTGGCCGATGTAGGTTTATTGGGCTATCCGAGTGTAGGTAAATCCAGTATTATTCGTAAAGTATCTTCCGCAAAACCGGAAGTGGCGGCTTATCATTTTACGACGTTAACACCGGTTCTCGGTGTTGTGTCCGTAGCTGAAGGTCAAAGCTTTGTTATGGCGGATATTCCGGGCCTTATTGAAGGGGCCAGTGAAGGGGTAGGCCTTGGGCATTCCTTCTTGCGTCATGTGGAACGCAGTAATATCCTCATCCATGTACTCGATGTATCGGGCATGGAAGGCCGCGATCCGATTGAGGATTTCCATACGATTAATAAAGAGCTTGCTAAATATAGTGAAAAATTGAGCAAAAAACCTCAATTAATCGCATTAAATAAAATTGACATGTTACAAGACGAAGAAACATTACCTCGTGTAACTAAATATTTTGAAGAACAAGGTTATGAAGTATTCCCGGTAAATGCGTTAACCGGTGAAGGTTTACCGGATTTGGTAAATCGCGCGTGGTATTATGTGGAAAACTATGTACCGGAACCGGAAGCAGTCGATGATACCGTATTATACGAAGCTAAACCGGATACAGACTTTACCATTACCCGTGGTGACGATGCATCCTTCATTATCAGCGGTGCTCGTATCGAAAAATTAGTAGCCATGACAAACTTAGAAGATGAACAGGCGCTTCGTCGTTTCCAAAAAATTTGGTCCTATATGGATTTAGATAGAAAATTGAAAGAACGTGGCTGTAAGGACGGCGACGAAGTGGTAATCGGAGATCAACGCTTTACTTTCCACGATTTATAAGGAAGGACTAGGTAGACTATGACAGGTAAACAAAAACGATTTTTGCGTGCATTAGCCAGTACCATGCCGGCTGTAGTTATGATTGGTAAAGGCGGTTTGGAAGATGCTGTTATTGACAGTGCTCGTGCGGCCATTACGGCGAGAGAACTCATTAAAGTTAAAGTATTAAATAATGCCCCTGTGGACCCTGCAGAAACATTTGAAGAATTAGCAGCTATGTTGGGGGCCGAATTGGTACAGGTTATCGGTCACAACGGTGTTTTGTACAAAGCAAAAAAAGACCCCAAAATCATATTGCCCCGTTAGTCAGCCGAATTAATTCGCTTAATGCGTTAGTTTAGCTGACTTCCGGAAACATTAAAAGGTAATCTGATGATGAGGAGATATAATTATGAGCGAAAGAGAGTCTACTGTTAAAGTCGTAACAAATGAACATTCCCGTGACGTATTGGCCAAGGCTAAGCGTATCGTCGTTAAAGTGGGTACCAGTACCTTAACCTATGACACGGGACGGCTTAATTTGCGCCGAATCGAATCGATTGTAAAGCAATTGGCTGATTTGGCCAATCAAGGCAAAGAAATTATTTTAGTCAGTTCCGGTGCCGTAGGTGCCGGGTTGGCTCCTTTGGGGTTTAAAGAAAAACCAAAAGACCTTGTTATGAAACAGGCTGCTGCCTCCGTGGGGCAAGGGGTTTTACTCCATATGTATGAAAAGCTATTTCGTGAATACGGCCATACGGTAGGTCAGATTCTTCTGACTCGCGAAGACAGTATGAATCGCTCTCGTTATATCAACTTGCGCAATACTTTATATGCGCTGATTTCTTTAGGTGTTATTCCCATCATTAATGAAAATGACGTAGTGTCTATTGATGAAGTTAAAATCGGTGATAATGATACCTTGTCGGCTGTTATTGCAAGTACAGTTGAGGCCGATTTGTTGATTATTTTATCTGATATTGAAGGTTTGTATACGGCCAATCCACAAACAAATCCGGATGCCGAATTAATACATGAAGTAGACGTTATTACGCCTCATATTTATGAAATAGCCGGAGGTGCCGGTACATCACGCGGTACGGGTGGCATGTATACTAAAATCCAAGCCGCCAATATTGCCGTTAATTCCGGTGTGCACATGGTTATCGCTTCCGGTGAGCGCAATGATTCTATCGAAGTGATTGCCACCGGCGGTTTACGAGGCACCCATTTTGTGGCGCGTGATTCGAAACCGCATATGAAAAAACGTTGGGTGGCCTTCGGTAAGCGCCTTAAAGGTTCGGTTACTGTCGATAAAGGCTGTGCTGATGCTTTACTTAAAAAAGGTTCCAGTTTATTGCCGGTTGGTATTACGGCAGTAAGCGGTGAGTTTCATGAAGGGGAAACTATTAGTATCCTGTTTAATGACGAAGAAATTGCCCGTGGTATGGTAAACTTCTCATCAGCGGATCTTGATCAAATTAAAGGTTGCAATTCCCATGAAATTACGTCTATTCTTAAGATAGACAGTGCTCATACGGAAGTCATTCATCGTGATAATTTAGTAATCCTCAGATAGGAGTCTTAATATGACAGAGTACGCAACATATTTTGAAACTATGGGCCGTAAGGCTCGGGCCGCATCGACGGCTATGCAATTGGCTGATACGGCGGTAAAAAATAAATTATTACAGACCGTGGCTGATGTATTGGTAGCTCATATTCCGGCCATTTTAGATGCCAATGAAAAAGATATGGCACAGGCTGGTGATTATAATTTACCGCAAATCATGTATGATCGTTTGCGTCTTACTAAGGAGCGCATCGAGCAGATGGCTCTGGGCGTACGTCAATTGGTTGACTTGGACGATCCTATCGGTGAAGTCATGGAATCCTCTACCCGTCCCAATGGCATGGAGATTACGAAAGTCCGGGTACCATTGGGTGTTATTGCTATGTTTTACGAAGCAAGACCGAATGTAACTGTTGATGCAGCGGCTCTATGTATGAAAACAGGCAATGCGGTTATTTTGCGCGGCGGTAAAGAAGCATTTCACACCAATGAATGCTTGGTAAATTTATTGCGTGATGCGTTGACCGAAGTTAACTTACCGGCCGATGCGGTACAATTGGTAACCGTCACCGATCGTGCGGCCGTATCTGATTTACTGCGCCAACGTGAATACATTGATGTAGTAATACCTCGTGGCGGTGCGGGTCTTATTAAACGAATTGTAGAAGAAAGTCGCATTCCGGTTATTGAAACGGGGAGCGGTGTCGTTCATGTATATGTGGATAAAGATTGTGACGAAGCTAAAATTGTACCGATTGTAGTCAATGCTAAAGTACAGCGGCCATCTGTTTGCAATTCTGCAGAAACCTTACTTATTCACGAGGCGGTGGCACCTAAATTGTTGCCGATTATTGCGGATGCTTTAATGGCCAAACAGGTGGAACTTCGCGGTGATGAAGCTTCGCGGGCTATCGTTAAAGATATTAAAGTTGCTGAAGAATCGGCCTGGTCAACGGAATATAACGATTTAATTATGAATGTAAAAGTAGTGCCTTCCGTGGAGGCTGCCATTGCCCATATTAATCACTACGGGACGAAACATTCGGAATGTATTATTACGGAAAATAAAGAGGTGGCACAGGCCTTTTTACAACAAGTAGATGCATCTACCGTGTATGTAAATGTTTCCACCCGTTTTACGGATGGCTTTGAGTTTGGCTTAGGAGCCGAAATCGGTATCAGCACTCAGAAATTACATGCTCGCGGGCCTATGGGGCTCTTGGCGCTTACTTCGTATAAATATTATGTGCAAGGAGATGGCCAAATTCGTTCATGATAAAGTGGCTCAATATGGTACGAGCTTATGGCTCCTACATAAAAACACCTAAGGGACGCTATGAATGGCTATCCTATATTAAAGCAATAATACTGTGGCTTGTATTATCATTGTTAATTATGGGGATAATGTACTGCTTATGAAACTTACAGGAAGAATCGGCATCATCGGAGGTACCTTCAATCCAATTCATTTAGGCCATTTGATGATAGCGGAAATGGCGCAGGAAACCTATGAACTTGACCGCGTTATTTTTGTACCGGCGTATCATCCGCCTCACAAACATGAAGACGTGATTGATGCAAAATATCGCTATGAGATGACGGCGGCGGCTGTTATGGACAATCCTAAATTTACTATTTCCGACGTTGAATTTAAACGGGAAGGGCCGTCTTATACGGTAGATACAATAAAGTACTTCCGTGCCCAATATGGTGAGGATAAGGAATACTATTTCATAGCCGGTACAGATACCATTCAAGACTTACCCAATTGGAAATATATTGATGAACTGCTCGGTTTATGCCATTTTATAGGGGCTGTACGACCGGATGGTTCGGCGGCTATTGAAAAGATTATTGAATATTTTGGCGATTTAGGTCGTGACCGTATTCATTTGCTCGAAGTGCCGCTCATGCAGCTGTCGGCTACGGATTTACGTCAAAGATTGCGCACCAAGCGCAGTGTTCGCTACATGATTCCTAAAGCCGTAGTTCAGTATATTGCACAACATGATATTTATAAAAAGTGAGGCAACAAATACTATGTTTGAAGAAATTATTAATGATTTACAAATGCGACTTAGTCCTAAACGTTTCGCCCATACTTTAGGTGTGGCGAGAGCCGCTGTAGGATTGGCCCAACGATATGGTGCCGATCCGGAAGAAGCTTATATTGCCGGCCTTTTGCATGATTGTGCTAAAGAATTGCCTTTATCGGAAATGCAGCGTTTGGTAGATGACGCGGACATCAAAGTGGATATGGATATGTATGTAAAAGGTGCGCTATTGCATGGTGTAAGCGGTGCCGTTATGGCCCATGATCGCTATGGTGTTATTGACGGTTATATTCTTGATGCCATTCGTTATCATACGACGGGCCGCGTAGGTATGACGCAATTGGATAAAATTATTTTTCTAGCCGATTATGTGGAAGAAACTCGTGATTTTCCGGGTGTGGACTATTTGCGCAGTCTGGCCTTGGAAGATTTGGATGAAGCAGTGTTGGCCGGTTATGATACGACAATTCGTCATTTGTTGGATCAAGAATTGAGTATTTATTTTAAAACCATTTTAGGCCGTAACGATATGGTACGGCGTATTCATAATCGATAGGGTGCGGGTAGTATGGAAGAAGAAGTGCGTAAAAGACCGACTCGGCGGGTGCGGAGAAAACCCAAAGTACGTTGGGGACGGGTCATCTTAGCTTTGGTAATACTCATAGTCCTGGTAGGCGGTATCGGTTTTGGTTTATGGCGCGGTTATCAGGCAGCGGTAAGTTATTTTGGTGGTTCAGCTACGACCGAGACAACAACGACGGCCGATGTGGCACCACCATCGCAGCCCAATCAAGTAACGACAATTCCTTTAGAACAAAAATCACTGGATAAGCCGATTTATATTTTATTGGTAGGCAAAGATAGCAATAATCCGGCGCAAGGGGATGCTCTCTTTTTACTATCCGTAAATGAACAACAAAAAAATATTGATGTAATCGGTATCCCGTCCAATACAAAAATTTACAGCCGTGATAATAAGTCCGTGTCTATGATTAATACCATGTACAGTAGCGGTAATATTGAACTTACTAAGGCCGTGGTGGAGGATTTATTCCATATTCCCATTCCCTATTATGTGGTGGTCGATGAGGCGGCTTTTAAAGATACCCTTGATGTACTGGGGGCTCAAGATATGTATGTGGAAAAAGAAATGGTACATATTGACGACGCTACCGATACAGCCGATGTTAATTTGGCCCGTGGGTATCAAACATTGGATGCGGATAAAGCGTATCAATATGTGCGCTTTGTGGATGCCGATAAAAATGCATTCAGTCGTACCCAGCGTCAAGAACGGTTTTTAAAACAATTATTGAGTTCTCAGGAAGACACTTTTACTATTTCCCGCATGTGGCATGTGTGGCGCCTCTGGAGCCACTATGATTCTAATATCAGTACGACTGACGCGGTTAAATTGGTTATGAGTTTGGGTAGTCTTACCGGTAATAATATTCAGTACTATATTTTACCGGGCACCAGGGAAGTGCTTAACGGCGAAATATTCTGGACCTACGACCCGGTAGAAGCACAGCAATTATTGGGCATTACCTTAGGCAATGCCCCGATTGAAGGCGGTGGCGACGGGACAACTGATGATTCGAAAAATACTTCGACCGGTAACGCCAAAGAAGGATAAATATTAATTTACTATGTTATAAACAGTATTATAATTGTTAAAATAATTATAGGGATTGTAACGGTTAGTCGTGACAATATATTGTATTTAATTTTATAGTTTATTGTTGGCGATGATTATAAAAAGGAGATTTCATGAAAGAGAAACAAGAAATTAAAGACGTGGCATTAGCATTGGCACAAGCAGGTTTTGACAAAAAAGGTACAGACATTGCCATTTTGGATTTGGAAGGTTTATCCAGCTTAGCGGATTATTTCGTATTGGTGAGTGCGTCCAACGTAAAACAGGCACAGAGCATTGCCGATGAAATTGAAGATAAAGGGGCTGAAGTAGGCGCTACCGTGCTTCATCGTGAAGGTTATCACGAAGGGGAATGGATTCTTTTGGACTTCGGCGATATTATCTGTCATGTCTTCGGCGGGCAGGAAACACGCTCTTTCTACGGCTTGGAACAGCTTTGGAATGATGCGGCTCGCGTAGAATTTACAGGGGCTTAATATGGCAACACAATTATCTGAAAACACATTAGCCACGCTAAAGGTGTTACGTCAAAGCGACCAAGGTTCGTTCTTGGACGGTGGTACGGGCAATACCAATGATGACATTTTACTTCATAAGGATCAACAGACCGCACCGGTGAAAATCGGCGATGAAGTACCGGTATTCTTGTACAAAGATCCGAAAGGTCGTCTCACTGCCAGTATGCGTTTGCCGGCCATTAAAGAAGGTCAAATCGGCTATGTGGAAGTTATTAATAAGACCCAATTCGGCGTTTTTGTCGAAGTGGGGACCGAACGCGGTATATTTATGCCACACGCGGAAATGCGTGGTCGTCCGCAATTAGGCGAGAAAGTCTGGGTTCGTTTATATACGGATAAGTCCGGTCGTTTAGCTGTTTCTATGGATGTGGATGATGCTATGCGCCGTGCCTCCAAACCGGCCACAGAGGCTCAAGTAGGGCAAATGGTGCGCGGTGCAATCTATAACTTCACCTCCGACGGGGCATTTTTTATCACGCCGGAACGATGGATTGCGTTCATTCATAACAGTGAAATGACACATCATTTGAAGGTGGGCGAATTGATTGATGCTCGCGTTACCTATAAACGTGATGACGGACGTGTTAACGTATCCATGCGTCCTGTAAAAGAAACGGCTTTGACCATTGATGGCGAAGTGTTATTGGAATATTTATATCAGCGTAATGGTCGTATGCCATACAGTGATAAATCATCGTCTGATATTATTAAAGCAAAATTCGGTTTCAGTAAAGCAGCCTTTAAACGTGCTGTAGGTCATTTAATGAAAGAAGGTAAGGTTATTCAGGAAGAAGGCTGGACCTTATTGACCGAAACGGGTAAAACAGCGGCTGAGGAACTTGTGAAACGTAAGGCAAACGGTGACGCTCCTAAAAGTGCAGGTGTAACCGAAGCGTCTGTCACAGGTAAGGAAGCCAAAGAGGATACTCGTAAGGCGTAGTGACGGCAAATAGAAGGCGTAATCAATTACGCCTTTCTTTGCATTTACCGACATATTGAATTTGAGGGTTGATTAATTATGAAAATTATTGTGGTAGGCGCCGGTAAGGTTGGCTATTCCGTAGCACAGCGCCTCGTGCAAGATGAACATGATGTATATATTATTGAAAAATCGGCAGAGCGCATCCGTAATCTGGAGAACAGCTTAGATGTAAGCCTCGTTCATGGTAACGGCAGCAGTTTACAATTATTAAAAGAAATCGGTATGGATGATGTGGGTATGCTCATCGCCGTTACTGATTCCGATGAAGTAAATATGCTGGCTTGTTCGGTGGCAAAAATCGGCGGGATTCCTCGTACCATTGCTCGTGTTCGTGATAATGATTACTTGAGAGAAGAAAACCGCGAGTTACAGGAACAATTAGGGGTTGATTTATTTATTAATCCGGAGATGGTATCGGCTCAAGAAATTGTGCAGGTATTACAGACTCCGGCAGCTCTTGATGTGGAGGATTTTGCCAGTGGGGCCGTCCGTCTCATGGAATTTAAGATGCATGAAGACGTTCCTTATATTAACCAACGTTTGCGGGATATTCAATTTCCGGAAGGTGTTATTATTGTAGGCATTCTTCGTAACGGCGAAATGATTATTCCTCATGGCGAAAGTCGTCTGTTGAATATGGATAAAGTATTCTTCTTGGGGGCGAAAGACGCTATTTTGAAAATAGCCGAAGAATTCCACGAAGAAGCCATGATGGAGCAAACCAAGCGTATTCTATTGATTGGGGCCGGCCTTATCGGTCGCAATTTGGCAGTTCTCCTCGATCGAGCCGGTTACATGGTTAAAGTTATCGAAAAAGACATGGAGCGCTGTGAGCTTTTGGCATCTATGGTAGAGAATGCCATGGTTATCAATGGTGACGGCACAGATATGAATTTATTGGAAGCGGAAGAAATTTCCGATTGTGATGCTATTATTTGCCTTACTGATGATGATAAATTGAATCTGCTGGTGGCCTTATTGGGCAAACATTTAGGTGTGCCAAAGACAATTGTACGCGTTGGTCGACCGGAATATATTGTCCTTATGGAACAAGTGGGGATTGATATTGTATTTTCGCCGCGCCTTTTGACATCTGGCGAGATTTTACGTATGGTACGACGCGGTGAAAATGTAGTGAGCATTTCTACTTTTGAAGGTTCAAAAGCGGAGGCTGTAGAAGTGGTATTGAGTCCGGTATCGCCGCTTGTGGGTTGTGCTTTAAAAGATTTGAAGCTCCCCGGTAAAGCCTTGGTAGGTGCCGTTGTACGTGATGGTTCCACTATCGTGCCGACCGGTAATACGGTGCTTTTTGCCAATGACCATATTGTTTTCTTTACGTTGCCGAATCATGTTAATAAACTATTAACGTATTTGAAGCCGGTTTAATCGAGGTGTCTTATGCGTATACAGATTGTCATGCGATTAGTGGGGCAGTTAATCCTCATTGTTGCAGGAATTATGTGGGTTCCGTTCATTTACGGTTTGACGGTTGGTGAGTCATATTTTTCTTTTATCGGCGCCTCCATTATGGCGGCTGTAACGGGCAGTTTATTGTATTACTACGGACAGCCGAGTACCAGTTACAGTTTGCGCGACGGTTTTTTGACCGTTAGTTCTATCTGGATTTTGGTATCCTTTTTTGCCTCATTACCGTTTTACTTCGGCGGCGTTTTGCCAACATTTATAGATTCTTTATTTGAGTCGGTATCGGGGATAACGGCTACCGGTGCGTCTGTGGTGGAAGAGTTGGACAGCTTACCCAAAAGTTTTGTGCTGTGGCGCAGCCTCACTCATTGGCTTGGCGGTATGGGGATTGTCGTATTGGTGCTGGCCTTCCTTAAGAACTTAGGTGCTGATTCGGCTCATTTGTTCAACGCTGAAGCTTCGGTGCCGCGTCCCGGTGTGGTATTGCCGCGCATTCGGTCTATGGCTTTTAAATTATGGACTATTTATTTATTATTTACAGCCGTATGTTTCAGTGCGTTAGTAATTGCCGGTATGTCGTATTTTGATGCCATTAACATGACGTTTACCACGATTGCCACCGGTGGTTATATACCAAATGACGGAGTCGTTGATATTTATACGGAAAGTTGGGCTATTCGCTGGATTTTAATCTTTTTTATGATTTTAGCAGGTGGTAACTTTACCGTGTATTATGCCGTATTCCAGCGAGGTCTCAAAGCGGTTTGGCAGGATTTTGAATATCGCATGTATTTATTGATACTGTTTATCGGGTCAATCATTGTAATGTATGCTTTATATATGGCCGATAATTTTTCTCCCGGTACCTCCTTTAATCGGGCTGTATTCATGATTGTGTCGATGCAAACCGGTTCCGGATTGGTTCTGGGCAACTATGATGTATGGTCGCCGCTCGCACAAATGATGCTCTTTATGTCAATGTTCTTCGGTGGTTGTAGCGGATCTACTACGGGTGGTATTAAAATTATTCGTATTATTATTTTAATTAAAAGCAGTATTATTTATTTGCGTAAGGCCATTCATCCCGATATGGTGCAGACCATTACAATTAATGGCAAATCTATGCCACAAAAATGGGTTCAAATGACGCAGCAGTTCTTTTTCTTGTACATGACTGTATTTGCTATTTCTGCGTTGGGCATTGCCGCTACAGGCCTTAGTTTCGGTGAATCTTTACAATGTGTGGCGGGGATTTTGGGGAACGTAGGGCTTGCGTTCGGCAAACTGGGGCCACAAGGCTCTTTTGCAGTGCTTCATCCGATGGCCAAAATAATTTGTGTAATCGATATGTTACTCGGCCGTTTGGAATTGTTTACCTTACTTGTATTACTTCATCCGGATTTTTGGCAGGGCTATTTCCTTAAACGTCGCAAACGTTCCTATAAGGTATTGCAACCGGTAGGTACTCATCGCAGAGGCTAGTACCTTAACATTTTTACTCACTGGTGATTAATAGCCATAATAGAAGGCTCAACGTATGACTTGGATAGGAGGACTTTATGGAAATTTTAAAACAGCCTTTAGGCTTATATAAGGCAAATTGTTATGTTTTAAAAGAGGCCGGCCAGGCGCTTATCATAGATCCGGGCTTTCATGCTCATAAAGTCCTTGAAATGGTAGGGGAAGCGGATCTTAAAGGCGTTGTACTCACACATGGTCACTGCGATCATGTGTGTGCCGTTGACGGAGTTTTGAAAGAACGTCCCGTTCCTTTATATATGCATCCCGGGGATGATGAATTGCTACATGCCAAACGGCGGATTCCATCGGCCTATAAAGGCCTCTTTCAGTCCCCGTATTTGCCCTTAAAGGAAGGAATTCTTAACCTCGGGGTATTTGACCTCTATGTGCACGAAACGCCGGGACACAGCAAAGGAAGCGTTATTATACAGTGGGGACAACATTTGTTTACCGGCGACACTTTGTTTAAAAATTCAGTAGGGGCTACGAATAACTATAATGGGGATGATGCGGTGCTTAAATCTTCGCTTCGCCAAATTATGACATGGAACCCCGATTTAATCGTTCATCCCGGTCATGCAGAGGATACAACGATTAAAGAAGAGTTGGCTCATAACCCATTTTTACAGCCTTTGAAAGAATTTAATTAAATTGAAATAAAATATTAAATTTATACTAGACAAAGCCACCTGAAAAATGGTAGAATAATTTTCGTTGCTAAGGGCGGCGAAAGTAATGAAACAGTCAAAAGCATGTAAAAACTTTTCAAAAAGTTGCTTGACAATTGTTGCTGAAACCCCTATAATAACAAAGTAACGTATACGGCCCCGTGGTGTAGCGGTTAACATGTCGCCCTGTCACGGCGAAGATCGTCAGTTCAAATCTGATCGGGGTCGCCACGTTCGCCCCGGTAGCTCAGTCGGTAGAGCAAAGGACTGAAAATCCTTGTGTCGACAGTTCGATTCTGTCCTGGGGCACCATTTATGCGGAAATAGCTCAGTGGTAGAGCACCGCCTTGCCAAGGCGGGGGTCGCGAGTTCGAATCTCGTTTTCCGCTCCATTTATTTGGCGGCATAGCCAAGCGGTAAGGCAGAGGTCTGCAAAACCTTTATTCCCCAGTTCGATTCTGGGTGCCGCCTCCATATTTTTCCACCCATGCCGGGGTGGCGGAACAGGCAGACGCAACGGACTTAAAATCCGTCGGTTGGAGACAACCGTACCGGTTCGATTCCGGTCCTCGGCACCATTTAGACTGAATGAAAATTCAGTCTATTTTTTTTCAAATAAAGAAGGACTTTTTTCCTCCTATAGCGAACTATATATTTAGAGTAATTAATCATGTATATTTTGGTACAGATACATACTATGGTATAGCTAAAGGAGGATTTCGTATGAATTTTGAACTTCGTGATGGTCATGAGTATATTGATGAAGTAAAGAAACTATTTGTTGATTATGTACGTTCCTTAGGTGTTGCTGCCAATGTGAAAGAATTTGAAGGCTTGGAAGAAAAGTATAAAGGCGACCGTGAAGCGTTATACATTGCCTTTGTAGATGATGTACCGGCCGGCTGCGTAGCTTTACGCCATGTTAACTATGAAACCGCTGAAATGAAGCGCCTTTATGTACGCCCTGAATTTCGTCGTACCGGCCTCGGTATGAATATTGCTCACATTCTTGTAGAAGAAGCTAAAGAAAAAGGTTATAAGACGCTTCTATTGGATTCCTTGCCTAGCATGGAAAGTGCCAAAGAATTATACAAAGCCTTGGGCTTTAAGAGCACTGACCGGAATGTGAAAAAACCGGTTCGTACGGTTGTACATTTATCATTACCTTTAGTTTAATCAATACCGACCAAAATAGTAACTTAAATAAAAGCGAGTCCCGCTTCTGATGGGGGACTCGCTTTTTGTGTGTTTTTGTTTTTATTCGCTTCGAATTAAACTTGGACTGTTATCGCTCCGGTGCGGCTGCTTCCGGGTCATTGGTTAATGGTTCCTGACCTAAAAGCGTCGTTAAATTATACTTGTTGAAGCGATAGTTCGGATTAGAGAAGTCTCTGGTCCGATCATAACGATTAGTCGGTGCCTGTAAGATACCGGATACTAAGTCGTAGAGTAAATCATTGGTGAAATATTTGTTTTCATGGTCACGCAGAATAGCCGTTGTTTCCGGATAAGCTTCTTCGTAGGTTGGCGATAAGTAAACCCATAGAGGAATGCGGGCCATGTCGAAATCAAAAATATCCGGATTGTGGGAATAATTGAGGCTTTCCCCGTGGTCGGAGAAATAAATCATGGCCTGTAGATTTAAGTGATCCTTGGCATAGGTATAAATTTGCTGTAATACCCAATCCGTATAAAGTTGGCTGTTGGCATAAGCTTCTTTGCCTTTCGGCACTTCGCCGACTTTCCATTTACTGAATTCATGAGGATAACGGTCATTATAATAAATATGACTGCCCATGATATGAATGACAATAAAGTTATTTTTATACGGTTCTACTTGTTGGAGTAGCGGCAAAATAACACCGTCGTACTTATCGGAGAACATATATGCTTCATGAGCCCATAAAGGTCTGTCTGCCGTTTTGGCAATTAAGGAGATAGCCGTATCGTATTCGCCGTAAACGCCTTGGTTGCTAAACCAACTCGTGTAGTAACCGGCTTTTTTAGCCACATCGAGAATATTGGCAGAATCCAAGAACGGCTTATCATCGTATTGATTGCGTTCTGTAAGAGCCCGTTCTAAGGTAGGTACTGTTTGTACATAAGACGAATAGGCGTTTTTAAAGAAGATAAAATCTGGATTTGAGGCCGCCATTTCGCTTTGCCAAGGTGTATCATCGTAAGCAAAGCTTGGATTGTAGACTTTCATGTAATTGCGCGAAGCTGATTCGCCGATAACGAGGATTATAGTACCCGGCGCCCCGGTGGCAGCGGTTTCGTCTGTTTCGAGATGTAAGTCATTGTAGATTTCGTGATGTTTGTCGCTGTATTGTTGTAACTCTTTCATATATGTAGCTACATCAGTCCAGTTTTTAACAATGTCTGTTTTCATAAAACCAAAGGGCAAGTAGATTACACAGGCAAGACAGGCAATGCTGAGTACGCCTAAACGCAATCTTGTCATCATATCGCGACGGGACAAGCGGTTCATCCCCTGGTTTGACCAGTAGTAAAACAGGAATAAGAGTACATTGCCGATGCCGATTAAGCCGGGAATGCCGGCGGAGCTTTTTAAAAAGCCGAAAGCTTCCTCCGGATTTGTTTGATACAGGGCCATTAAGGTGGCCGGCGTCAAACAATGCCACGTGTTAATATAGTAGCCGATTTGAATTAGCGGAATCAAAGACAAAAGCCACTGGATGAGTGCAATAAGGATGCTCAAAGAACGGCGGTATGGCAGATGGTGCACCATGAAATAGTGGAGTAAGCTGAGTCCTACAAAGAGTAGAAAGCCAAATAAGAAATCTGGGAAGAATTCGTAAAAATAAAAGGGCTTGGTATAGGACCAATGGTACAACAAAGGATAGGTTAAAGCCCAGGCAATGCCCAAAAGGCCATGCCCCAAGAAGGCCCGATGCCATAAAGTACTGCGCATAAGTTGCTGGAAAATGGCCAGCCCCAATAACAAGGGGAGGGATAACAAAAGAATATCTTCCCAATCAAAGCCAAAGGCAATAGGTTCGTAAATAAAATAAAAAGCGGCAAAGATGAGGACACACCACAAAATTGCCTGAACGACGGCATTGCGCCACCATGATATAAGAGTTTTCATAACGCATTTCCTTTATATTATAATAACATCAATACGATAGCAGAAATATAGTAAAAATACAAGGTTTAATATGCTTTTTTACATACTTTGACGGTTGTTAAATGCTATTTTTCTATGATACAATTAAAAAAAGGTTATCGAGACTTCGTGACAACATAAAGAGGGGCGTATAACCCCTCTTATTTGTTTGCCGAATCGTAAGGAGATATGATGAAACCCTATGAGTATAAGCTGGCCGTTTTTGAAGGGCCATTGGATTTATTACTCCATTTGATAGAAAAACATAAAATAGATATTTACGACATTCCCATTGTGGAAATTACGTCGCAATATATGGCGCAGCTCGAAGAATGGCAAACCTTTGATATTCATTACAGCAGTGAGTTTTTGGTTATGGCGGCTACGCTGTTACAGATTAAATCCCGCATGCTATTGCCAAGAAACGCACCACTCAATCCGGAAGAAGAAGAGGATCCCCGTGACGAATTGGTGGCTAATTTGCTTGAATATAAGCAAATCAAGGAGTTAACCGAGGCTCTAACCGAACGATCAGAGGCGAGTAGTCAGAGTTTTAGCCGGCCCGATTCGTTGAGTCAATGGGGGCAGGAAACGGTATTTCGTTTTGACATTGCCCAATTGTACAGTTTATTTAAATCTTGCATTGATCGAGTGGATGAAACGGTGCCGGAACCGCCAAAGGTAAAGGTGGAAAAAGAAGCTTACAGTTTGGAAGATACGATTGATTCCTTGCTTATGAGGGCCAAACAACAACGCCGATTCAGTTTTGTAGCTTTACTTAATGAGGTAACTGTGCGGGCCGCCAAAGTGACTATGTTTATAGCTGTTTTGGAATTATTGAAGCGTCAGATTTTTACTATACACTCAGTGACGGAAGGCCCTAATGACGGTTCGTTAAAGGATGTAACTTTAGTCAGTGAAATTGTCTAGTTCAGTTTATAATAGATTTTTGGTTATGCGTACTATTGAATACAGGAATAGCTATTAAATCGACTAGATTAAGATATTACATAAGAAAGCGTATATTAGTTAGAAAGGTGAGTAACAAACTATGACAGATGTGAATCAGCCAAGCGATACATCGCTGCTCGCCCATTTGGAAGCAGTTCTTTTTTCCGCAGCCAAACCGGTGCCTATCGCACTGCTTGGCGAACTATTTGATTGTGCAACGGAAGAGGCCGAAGCGTTATTGGAGCAATATGCCAATCAGCTGGTGGTTGATAAACGTGGCCTCCGTTTAAAAGTAAGCGGCGTTGGAGCCGAGCTTGTCAGTGCGCCGGAGAGCAGTGAATATGTGAGTAAGATTCGCCAACGGGAAGACCGCTTGTCACCGGCAGCGATGGAAACCTTGGCGGTTATTGCCTTTAAGCAGCCGGTTACGAAAAGTGAAATTGAAGAAGTGCGCGGTGTGAATTGTGAAAAAGTTTTAAAGCATTTAGTGAGCCGCGATTTAGTTATGGAACTGGGTCGTAAGGAAAGCATTGGCCGGCCTGTATTGTACGGAACGACCGATACATTTTTACGCAGTGTCGGCATAGAATCGGTGGAGACCTTAAAACGTGAAGTAGCCGTCGATAACGGTGTGGCAGTTACCGCTGAAAGAAGTAACACTATTGAGGCCGACGAAGACCATAAAAGTCCGGTAATTGAGGGTGAAAGTAATAATACGATTGAGGCTCATGAAGCTCATGAAATCATGGAATAAGGGAAAGGAGCAGACTATGGAACAAGAACGTTTGCAAAAATATATCAGTCGCTGCGGTTATGCATCAAGGCGCAAGGCAGAAGAATTAATCGTGGCCGGGAAGGTACAGGTGAACGGTCGTCAGGTTACGGAATTGGGGGTTAAAATTAATCCAGCCGTGGACCGCGTTAAAATTGACGGACAACGCATTGAACCGGAAGCATTGGAATATTATATTTTTAACAAGCCGAAAGGTAGCATTACTTCGGTGGGTGATCCGCAGGGACGCGCTACGGTAATGGATTATTTGAAAGACATTAAGAACCGTGTATATCCGGTAGGTCGCCTTGACTACAACACGGAAGGTTTGTTGTTATTCACCAATGACGGTGCTTTGGCTCAGGCTTTGATGCATCCGTCACAAGGTGTGACCAAGACCTATGAAGTGAAAATCAAAGGTCGTGTTTTGGACGAGCATTTGGAGGCATTGAGTTCGGGTATTACTTTAGAAGATGGTCCTACGTTGCCGGCGGAAATTGTGGATTATGGTTTTGACGCCAAGACGAATACGTCGCTTATAGAAATTACGATTCATGAAGGTCGTAATCGTCAAGTGCGCCGCATGTTTGAGCATTTTAAATATAGTGTGTACAACTTGAAACGCATTGCTTACGGCGGTCTTACCTTAGCCGGAGTAAAACGCGGTGCTTATCGTAAACTTACGGGGGAAGAGCTGCGTCAGTTAAAAGCACTTTGCAAATTACCGTTCGGCAAAGGAACCGGCGACGGCGCTAAAGGTCGAAAAATGCCGGCGAAAGACAATAAAAAACAGTTCGGTCGCAACGGCGCGGTGCGTGGTGCTAAACGTCGTTCCGGCGGAGGTCGACCATGAAACATATCATTGTAGTGGGAGCCGGTGCAGCCGGTCTTATGGCAGCTACTATTGCTGCTCGTGAAGGCGCTAAGGTGACCCTGATTGAAAAAATGAACATGATAGGTAAAAAGATGGGCATTACCGGCAAAGGCCGCTGTAATATTACCAATGATGCGCCTATCAGTGATTTTATCGCGAAAACACCGGGGAATGGCAAGTTCCTCATGAGTACCTATCAGCAGTTTGATAATCGCGATTTATTGGATTTACTCCATGAATGGAAGCTCGCCACTAAAGTTGAGCGCGGTGGCCGCGTTTTTCCGGTGTCCGATTTGGCGCTTGAAGTGCGCGATATGTTTATGCGAGTGTATAAAGGTTATGGCGGCATTTTACATTTAAATGAAGCTGTTAAGCATATTATTGTAAAAGACAATAAGGTTCAAGGCGTGGTTACCGATAAAGAAACTTATTATGGCGATGCCGTTATTCTGGCTACGGGCGGTTTATCCTATCCGCTTACCGGTTCTACCGGTGACGGCTATGCTATGGCCAAAGAGGTGGGCCATACGGTGACGGATTTACGTCCGTCATTGGTACCTTTGGAGACGAAGGAAGCGTGGGTTAAAGATTTAATGGGTTTAAGTCTTCGTAATGTGGAATTGTCGGCTGTGGCTAAAGATAAAGTGCAGGCTAAACAATTCGGTGAAATGATGTTTACTCATTTTGGCATTACCGGTCCAATCGTATTATCTTTGAGTCATACGGTAGGTAAGCTAATGAAGAAAAAGAATGTAGGTCCTATTCGACTCGAAATTAACTTGAAACCGGCGCTGACCGTGGAGCAGCTGGATCAGCGTGTGCAGCGAGATTTTGTGACCTATTCCAAAAAACAATTGGCAAATGGTTTAAAAGACCTCTTACCACAACGCTTAATTCCTGTTATTATAGAGTTAGCGAATCTTACGCCGGATAAATTTATTAATCAAATCAGCCGTGAAGAGCGCCAACGCTTGGTTCACGTGTTACAACATATGCCTTTGACGTTTAAACAGATGCGACCTATTGCGGAAGCCATTGTAACGGCGGGGGGCATTTCGGTTAAGGAATTTGTACCGAAAACAATGGAATCTAAATTGATTGCAGGACTTTACGGTGCCGGTGAAGTATTGGATATAGATGCTTTTACGGGGGGCTTCAATTTGCAGGCGGCGTTTGCCACCGGCTATGTGGCGGCACAGCATGCCGTACACGGTGAAGCAGCCGACTAAGCATATTATGGAGAGGAGTTTTTTGATGAGTAAACAGCGTATTGCGGTAGCTGTTGACGGTCCTGCGGGGGCCGGTAAAAGTAGTATTTCTAAAGCCGTAGCCAAACAGCTTGGCTATTTATATATTGATACGGGGGCTATGTACCGGGCCGTTACGTGGGCTGTTTTAAAAGCCGGCGTGAATCCCACCGATGAGGCGGCGGTAGCAGCTTTATTGCCTGACTTGTCGCTACGCATGGAACCTACCGAAGATGCTTTCAAGGTGTTTGTGAATGGTGAGGATGTAACGTCCTTAATTCGCACGCAAGAGGTAAACGGTGCCGTATCACAAATTGCAGCCATTAAGGCTGTTCGCGACTTTTTAGTGGCACAGCAACGTGCCATGGCCAGTGCAGGGGGTGTTATATTAGACGGCCGTGATATCGGGTCGGTGGTTTTACCTAACGCGGAATTAAAAATTTATTTGACGGCATCCGTAGAAGCTCGCGCCAAACGACGCTGGTTGGAAACGCCGGATAAAGAGTCCGTATCCTTGGATACGATTAAAGAAAGTGTTATGGCACGCGATGAAATGGATACGAATCGCAAAGAATCACCCCTTGTATGTGTACCGGAAGCGATAGTTATCAATTCTGATAATTTATCTTTTGATGAAACCGCTGCTCGTATGGTACAATTGATTACGGCAACAGAAAAGTAAAGGAGAGCGTATTCATGGATAAAGTTTCAGAATGTTTATGGCGCTCGGCTTTTGAAGTCGTATATGGTTGGATTTATAAAGCGGATGTGGTAGGTCGTGAAAACTTCCCGAAAGAAGGGCCGGTCATTGTGGCTCCCAATCATAAGAGCAACAACGATCCGTGTATCGTAGGGCGTGCCCTGCCGCGCCATGTAAGCTTTATGGCCAAAGAAGAATTATTTAAAAATCCGATTTCCAATTTCTTTTGTCGCTGGTTGGGCGCGTTTCCTTTAAAACGTGGCGGCGTGGATAAAATCGCCATTCGCCATGCTATGGGATTATTGAAGAATAATTTAGTGCTCGGCATTTTTCCGGAAGGAACCCGGCAAAAGAAGGATAATACGTTGGGCCGATTCCATGACGGCGTAGCTTCGATGGCGCTTCGTACGGGTGTGCCTGTAGTGCCGGTGGCTATTATGGGATCGTATCAGATGAAACGCGGTCAAGTGGCGGCCGTAATCGGTAAACCGATTCCCGTAGCGAAAGCAAAACCTACACCGGAAGCCATTGCCGAATTAAATGATAAAGTCAGGGTGGCTCTGGAAGGTCTTATGGCTGACTATCGGGCGGCTCATCCGGATTTTAAACGATAAGGAGTCAGGCGTGGAAATTCGTATTGCAGAAAATTGCGGTTTTTGTTATGGTGTGAAGAGGGCTGTTAATATGGCTCAAGACACATCAGATCAGTTAGAGCGCAGTTATACCTTAGGTCCTATCATTCATAATCCGCAAGTGGTTTCCAATTTGGAAGAACATGGCGTGTATGCCGTGGATTCGTTGGATGAAATTCCCGGCGGCACAGTAATCATTCGATCTCATGGCGTGGGACCGGCGGTGTATGAAGAAGCGACCGATAAAGGACTTAAAGTGGTGGACGCAACGTGTCCCCATGTAAAAAAAGCTCAACAAGATGCAAAATCGGTCATTGACTCGGGAATGTCGCTTGTCATTTTGGGTGAAAAAAAGCATCCTGAGGTAATTAGCATCAATTTATGGGCACAAAACAAAGGCATAGTTATAGAAACTGAAGAAGAAGCTAAAATTCTGCCTTTCGTGGAAAATAGGGGCGTAGTTGTACAAACTACCTTTTCACAATTTAAATTTCAAAGTATAATAGATATATTAGAGGAAAAAACTCAAAATCTAAAGGTTTTCAAAACGATTTGCACAGCTACTCAAGAACGTCAAAATTCGGCGGTAGAACTCGCAAAAACGGTGGACCTTATGATTGTGGTAGGCGGTAAGAACAGCGGCAACACAAACAGATTAGCAGAGGTCTGTCGTGACGTTGGATGTACTACTTACCATATAGAGACCGCTGCTGAATTACAATTGGACTGGTTCAACCATGTTCAAACGGTAGGGGTTACAGCCGGTGCATCGACACCCGACTGGATAATTAAGGAGGTCATTGACACAATGAATGAATTTGAACAATTGTTAGCTAACGAAGCTGACTGGGCAGAAGACTTTAAGAAAGGCACTGTAGTAGAAGGTACTGTTGTATCCGTAGAAGACGACAAAGCATATGTTTCTTTCGGTTACAAAACAGAAGCAACCTTGAATCGTACTGAAATCGCATATCCGGCACCTGCCTCTGCTAAAGACGTGCTCAAAGAAGGCGATCAGATTAAAGCCGTTATTATGAACCACATCAAGGAAGACAATCCTATCTACTTGTCCATCACTCGTTTGGCTAAAGACGAAGATTGGCAGTATGTACAGGAAGCTCAGGAAAAAGACGAACCAATCATCTGTAAAGGTGTGGACGCTATCCCTGCAGGTCTTGTTGTAACTGTTAAATCCCTTCGTGGTTTTATTCCACTTTCCCAAGGGGATGTACACTTCGTTAAATCTCTCGATAGCTTAGTAGGTACTGAATTCGAAGCTAAGGTATTGGAAATCGACGAAAAGAAAAACCGTTTGGTTCTTTCCCGTCGTGCTGTATTGGAAGTAGCTCGCCAGGCTAAATTGGAAGAAGCCTTGAAAAACATTCATGTTGGCGATAACTATAAAGGTATTGTTCGTAAAATTATGCCTTATGGTGCTTTCGTTGATATCGGTGGTATCGAAGGTTTACTTCACATTTCCGACATTTCTTGGCACAAAATCAAACGCGTTGAAGACGTATTGTCCGTAGGCCAGGAAATCGAAGTTAAATTGCAATCCTTTGATGCAGAAAGCAACAAACTTTCCTTATCCTTGAAAGCATTGACTAAGAGCCCATGGGACGTAGCTGAAGAAACTATCAAAGTTGGCGACGTTCTTACCGGTAAAGTAGTTCGTTTGGTAGCTTACGGTGCATTCGTAGCTGTTAACGACGACATCCAAGGTTTACTTCACATTTCTCAGATCACTAAACAGCGTAATGCTAAAGTAGAAGACTACTTGACTCGTGGTAAAGAAGTAGAAGTTAAAGTTATTTCTCTTAACAAAGATGAAAAGAAACTTGGCCTTGCTTTAACTGAGTTAATGGAACCAGTTGCAACAGCTGAATCCGACGCTGAATAATTGTAACCAATAGCGCGTAGCGCTTATATAAGGAGCTGTAAAGGGCTTGGCCCTTTATGGCTCCTTTTGCATTATCCCTTCTTTATGGATTGCTTTATATATGTTACAATATAGTGTGATAATTTGTGTAAAAATTGAGGTGACAATATGGCAAAACCATTAGTAGCAGTGGTAGGGCGTCCTAATGTGGGAAAATCTACATTGTTTAACGCCATTGTAAATAAACGAATTTCCATTGTTGAAGATATTCCGGGCGTAACGCGTGATAGAATTTATTTCGATGCGGAATGGCTTAACCGAGAATTTACCATGATTGATACGGGCGGGATTGAATTCATCACCGCCGACAGTCATGTAATTCCTAAAATGATGCGTTTACAGGCGCAACTTGCTATTGAAGAAGCGGATGTTATTTTATTTGTCGTTGACGGCAAACAAGGTATCGTACCGGCTGACGAAGAAGTAGCGAATATTTTGCGTGCCAGTGGTAAACCGGTATTATTGGTTGTTAATAAAATTGACAGTGTAAATCAGGAAGCCAACATTTATGAATTTTACAATTTAGGTATTGGCGATCCTATCGGTATTTCCGCTAAAAACTTAATGAACCTTGGCGATTTATTGGATGATGTGGTAAAACATTTCCCTGATTCGGCAACGGCTGAAGATGAAGAAGATACTATTCATGTAGCTTTAATCGGTCGTCCGAATGTAGGTAAATCATCGTTAACAAATGCTTTATTGGGTCAGGATCGTGTTATTGTAAGTGATGTAGCCGGTACAACTCGTGACTCCATCGATACACATTGGACTCATGAGGGCCAGAAGTTTGTGCTTATCGATACGGCCGGTATGCGTCGTAAAGCAAAAATCGATGCACCGGTAGAACGTTACAGTATCGTTCGTTCTTTACGGTCCGTAGATAGAGCTGACATCGTTGTTCTCGTATTGGACGGCGTGGACGGTGTTACCGAGCAGGATAAGAAAATTGCTGGTTATGCCCATGAAGCCGGTAAAGGGATTATCATCGTAGTCAACAAATGGGATTTAGTAGAAAAAGACGATAAAACGACTATCCGTTACACGGAAGATATTTACGATGAAATGGGCTTTTTGCGTTATGCGCCGATTCTTTTTGCTTCCGCATTGACGAAACAGCGTATCCATCGTTTAGCCGATTTAATTAAATTCGTATCCGAACAGCAACACATGCGTATTTCTACAAGTGTGTTGAACCAAGTATTATCGGATGCACAGAACGTCAATCCGGTACCGTCCAGAAGCGGTCGTTTGCCGAAGATTTATTATATGACGCAGGCTTCCGTAAAACCGCCGACCTTTATACTGTTTGTAAATGAACCGGAATTAATTCACTTCTCCTATATGCGTTTCTTGGAAAACAGACTTCGTGAGTCCTTCGGTTTTGAAGGTACCCCGATTCGCCTGATATTGCGCGGTAAGAAGGGAAATGATGACGACTAATGGATACTATGACTATTATCGGATTGGCAGTCGTGGCATATCTTTTAGGCTCCATTCCCAGCGGTTTAATTATCGGTAAATTATTTTTCAATACAGATGTCCGTTTATACGGCAGTAAAAATATCGGTGCGACGAATACGTATCGCGTACTGGGTATGAAGGCAGCTTTACCGGTATTTCTCTGCGATGCCGGTAAAGGTATGGCAGGGGTTGCTATTTTTTCACCGGATCCGAATTTGATGCTTTTAGGTGGCATTTTAGCTATGGTAGGCCATAATTGGTCGGTATTTTTGGGCTTCAAAGGTGGTCGTGGTGTAGCGACGGGGCTCGGGGTGTTGATATTTTTAGTACCTTTGATTTCGGCTATTTGTTTCGCTACATGGGCCGTTATCGTGTACTTTACCAAATATGTGTCCTTAGGCTCCATCGTAGGGGCCGCGTTAGTACCGATTTTGATGATTGCCTTCGGTGAACCTTTATGGTACGTCGTATTCGGTACAGTGGCCGCTTTATTCGTAATTTTACGTCATCGTGAAAATATTATGCGTCTTTTGCGCGGTCAAGAATTAAAAGTTGAACGGACGGAGCGTGATGATTCTAAATGAAAATAGGAATTATAGGATCCGGCAGCTGGGGCACTGCACTGGCTTGTAAAAGTGCTCAGGCCGGCAATGAGGCTTGGCTCTACTGTCGCCGTGAAGAGCAGGCGGCGCGCTTAAAGGCGGATCGTGAAAATAAAGAATATTTGGCCGGTGTTGCCTTGCCGGAAAACTTAAATATCAGTCATGTACCGGCTGTAGTGGCCGAAAACAGTGATATCCTTTTGATTGTGACGCCGTCTATTTATGTGCGTGATACACTGAAGCAGTTTGCCCCATATATTTCTGCAAAAACGACGGTAGTTATTTGCTCTAAGGGGATTGAACGAGAGACGGGTAAGCGTTTATCCGAAGTGGCTGATGAGGTTGTAGGCCATATTACGGATCACTTAGCTATTTTATCCGGACCTAATCATGCCGAGGAAATAGGCCGTGATTTACCGGCTGCAACGGTTGTGGCGGCACGAACGGTACCAACGGCGGAGCAAGTGCAACAGGCTTTAAGTACTGTTAATTTCCGGGTCTATGTGAATGAAGATATGACGGGCGTAGAACTGGCAGCCACAACGAAGAATATTATCGCCTTAGCGGCCGGTATTGCAGATGGTATGAAGCTTGGTGATAATTGTAAGTCAGCTCTTTTGACACGTGGTCTTCACGAGATGACCAAATTTGGTGTGGCTATGGGGGCACGTCGCGAAACTTATGCCGGGCTCGCCGGTATGGGCGATTTGATTACCACTTGTATGAGTCGTCATAGTCGTAACCGCACAGCGGGTCAGAAATTGGCAGCCGGTGAGACTATGGATTATATAATGAATCACTCCAATATGGTGGTAGAAGGCTTTTTTGCCGTAAAAACAGTGTATGAAATCGCTAAAGCAAAAGAATTGGATTTACCTATAACAGAAGCTTTATACGAAGTTTTATACCATCAAAAATCGCCTCAAACAGCACTTATGGAGCTGATGGGGCGCAACTTGAAAGATGAAATGTTCTTATAATAATTTTTCCCTAGGAATGTACTTTTATTTTGGAACATTATATACTATAATTAAAAGACAAGTGTAGGCATAAAGAGGGAAGTATGAGAATTATTGCAGGACGTGCTAAAGGTCATATATTGAAAGCTCCGAAAGGGATGAGTACGAGACCCACACAGGATCGTGTGCGGGAGAGTATTTTTAATATACTGACTAATTACGGTCTGATTGAGTCCACCGTACTTGATTTTTTCTCCGGTACAGGCGCTTTCGGATTGGAAGCTGTCAGTCGCGGTGCCTCACTGGCCGTATGCGTTGATAAACGGACAGCTCGAATTATTAAAGCGAACATTGAGCATTGTCATATGGAAGACGCGGTTGAAGTGATACCAACATCGATTGAAACGGCGGCTAAACAGTTAGCCGGTCGTCAGTTTGATTATATTTTTGCGGATCCGCCATATGAACAAGGTTTTGTGGCCGCAACGTTGGCTGTAGTCGTGAATCAGCAATTACTAAAAGAAAATGGAATGCTTATTGTGGAGCATCATGAAAACGAACCGCTTGTATTGCCGGAAGGTTGGAGCCTTGTTAGGGAACAACGCTTTGGTTATACGAAGGTGACGTATTGTGTACCCTATGAGCTTGAAAGGAGCTAATATAGTGCGTATAGGCATTTGCCCAGGGAGTTTTGACCCTGTGACAAACGGGCATGTCGATATTTTTGAACGAGCGAGTAAGCTTGTAGATAAGTTGATTGTGGCGGTTTTAACTAATCCGAATAAAAATAATTTGTTTACTCAAGATGAGCGAGTTGAATTGATTAAAGCCTCCGTAGCCCATATACCTAATGTTGAAGTAGATTGTGCATCAGGTCTGTTGATTGATTATGCAAAATCAAAAAACAGTATTATGATTATTCGAGGCTTGCGAGCGCTTGCTGATTTTGAATATGAATTCCAACGAGCTTTATTTTCAAAGTTTTTGGATGACGATATTGAAACCGTTTTTATCATGACGAATAATAAGTATTCATTTGTCAGTTCCACGGGAATTCGCGAATTAGCGCGATTTAATGGTCGTCTTGACGGCTTAGTTCCGGATGCAGTAAAAGAAGCGTTAGAAGCAAAATTTGCGAATCGTAGTGAATAGTACTAATAGGAGTGGCGAGAATGAAAACAGAAAAACTTTTAGAAGATTTGGAAAATTTAATTGAAACCAGTGGTCGCATTCCTATGACCACCAAACGTGTCATTGAAGAAGAAGAAATTATGCGTGTCTTAGATGCCATTAATGAATCTTTGCCGTTGGAGCTTGAAGAATCCCGCCGTATTATGGCTGAAAAAGATAAAATTTTGGCAGATGCACAGCGTCAGGCCGATACTTTGATTGCTCAGGCCAAAGATTATATTGCAAAATTGACGGAAGAAAGCGAACTTGTTAAACAGGCTCAAACTCAGGCTAACCAAATTATTACCTTGGCTAACCAATCTTCCGAAGAATTGAAAAACAGTTCTATTCAATATGCTCAAGATGTAATGCGTTATATTGAAAACAATTTGGAAAAAACTTTGGAAAGCTTGCGCCAAAACCGCGAAAGCTTAAAACAATCCAATCGCGATTAATTGCGTTATTTTTGGCGATTTTGTTGACAATGCCGGTCATTGTAAGCTTGAAATAATAAAGAAGCTCTCAGGAAGCATCCTTGCTATACTTGGTATAGGGGATTTCCTGAGAGCTTTTTTGCTTATTCGTAGAGATTCGTTTCTTTATTTAATACCGGTTCTTTCGGGTCGATTACCGCTGTTTTCTGATTTGTATAAATAACAAAGCCTAATGGCGATGCCGGTGGTTTTTTTATAAATTTAACCGGCGTGTAATCGACAGCTACTTTGGAGGACTCGCGAGCGCGACTGAAATAGGCGGCATAGCGGGCGGCTAAAGTAAGCATTTCATCGGTTGGTTCGCCGATTTGGGTGCGTAAGATAACATGACTGCCTTGTACCTGCAAAGTATGGAACCACATATCATCAGGCTTGGCGAAACGATGGGTTAAATATTCATTCTGCTGATTGTTGCGACCGATGAAAATTTCACCGCCGTCAATTTGAAAATGCATGAAGTTATGTTTCGGTGCCTTATAACTAACCGGTTTTTTAGATTTCTTCAAAAGCCCGGCCTGTTCGCATTCATTGTAGATTTCTTGAACCGTTTCTTTGCTATCGGCAATGGTTAAACTGTATAAAACGGACTGAAGATAGTCAATGCGACGACTACTTTGCTCTAATTGATATAAGCCGCTTTGTTTACGATTTTTTAACTTCGTATAGAGTTTGTAATAATTTTGCGCATTCTCTACAACGGTTAATTCCGGCACGAGGGGAATGGTAATCGGTTCAACGGGGTTTACTAAAATATTGTCTAAGGTGATATTTGGTTCGTATTGCGTATCGCGATAGGCGTTAATCATCAATAAATCGCCGAAAGCCTTATATTCATCGGCTTTGGAGCTATCGTTAAGTTCCGCTTCAATCTTACTGTGACGGAGTTCTTCTTTTTTAATAGCCTGTTCTAAAGTTCGTTCTAATTCACGAGTGGTCGTATTGATGCCGCCTTGTTTTACAACGGCGACTTCAAGCGGTTGTGAGATGGAATCGTAGGTAGCCGTTAACTGACCGCCTTGCGCCAATAAATAGGTAAGGGGCACAGGGCTGTAAAACTTTTTATGGTTCGCATTTTCGTATTCATATAATTGCTTGGCATCATTAATAGCCTCTTTTAAATTGATGAGAGCCGCTGCAAGAGACGTAATTTGTTCAGGAGTGAGTGATGCGAACTCCGTTTTTTCGGTTACACCGGCTTCATAACATACCTCTTTTAAGAGAGCCGGACCGAAACCGTTAAAAATACGACGAATTGTTTCGGCTACGGTGCCTTGACCGAAGTTGTGAAGTAATTCGCCGATTTCTTCGTTGCTGAACTCAAAAAGGCTGCCCCGTTCGCTGTTTGGCGGTAATTCATAAGTGAGTTTAGGAGCGATGGAACGTTCGCGGTTCATGAGCGGTGTAACGTGAATGAGTGCTTCCAGAATCTGGCCGTCTTGAACGAAAATACAGTTGGAATATTTCCCCATTAGCTCAATGTAAATCCGATTTGAAATGAGGGAACCGTCAAGAGCCAGCTTGTCTGCATTGATGCGCAGAATTCGGTCACCGTTTAATTGCTTGATTGCCGTAATACGAGCGCCTTCTAAATGTTTGCGTAAAAACATGCAAAGCGCAGTCGGTTCTTTCGGTAAATCCGTAATGCCGTGGCTGAGATAACAAGCCGGTAAATTGCCGGCCGTAATAACCAGGTCTTTATTACCCTGGTGAGTATTAACTTTTAAAACGATTGTAGTTTTATCTATTTGTAATAGCCGCTGGATTTGACCGGTCACTAATTGATCGGAAAGTTCTTTGGTCAAAACGGCTAAGGTTAAACCATCTAAATTCATAAATTGCTCCTTTACTAAACATATTTATTATTTAAGTATATCACACTTATGACCTATTTGAACGCTTTACCCTATAGGCCTAACATGTTAAAATGTAAACAATAAGAAAATAATCTAAAATTAAGGAAAATTGACGAAAATTAAAGGAAAGGACCTATTTTATTATGAACAGCATGACGGGCTTCGGTCGTGGTATAGCCGCTGATGAGGCGTTACAGATTACGGTTGAAATAAAAACGGTTAATTCAAGGTTTTTGGATCTGCATATTAATATGCCATCCACGTTGAATTTTTTTGAAAATGAGCTGCGCCGTCAGATTAAAAGTGTATTGCAACGCGGTAAGGTGGAAGTCAATATTTCGCTACGCAATACACGGGATCGGGAAAAAGTTTTTACCGTGAATGAATCATTGGCATTGCAGATTCGCGAGTTTTTGGTTAAAAACGGTTTTGCGCAAGATATTAAGAAAGTGGCCTTGCGTGATATGATGACCGTATCTCAGGATTGGCTTCTTTTAGAAGATGTTCCTTTTGAAGAATCGAAGCTTCAAGAAACGGCTTTGAAGGCATTAGGTGATGCTCTCACCGGCGTAATAAATATGCGGGCTGCCGAAGGGGAACATTTAGCAAAAGAAATCGAAAGTCGTATTACCAAACTGGAAGATGTGTTAAAAGCCGTAGATGCCAACAAAACAGCAGCTGTTAAGAAATATGAAACACGTTTGCAGCAACGTATCGAAGCAACCTTGTCTAAAACTGATTTAGATATTAACATGGATAGATTTTTGCAGGAAGTAGCCATTATGAGTGACAAAACAGATATTACAGAAGAAATTGTACGTTTTGGCTCACATGTGGTACAATTAAAAGACACACTCAAAGAGAATCAACCGATTGGCCGTAAATTAGATTTCTTGTTACAGGAAATGAATCGTGAAGTAAATACGATGGGATCAAAAGGATCTGATTTAGAAATTACTGACCGCGTTGTAGTATTGAAATGTGAATTAGAGAAGATTAGAGAGCAAATTCAAAACATAGAGTAGGTAGTAGAGTAAGGAGTCACTAAGTATGAATACAAAACTTTTAAACATCGGGTTTGGTAATATGGTTTCAGCAAATCGCCTCATTGCGATTATCAGTCCTGAATCGGCTCCTATTAAGCGAATGATTCAAGATGCTCGCGAAAAGAGCGTACTCGTTGATGCCACATATGGTCGTAAGACTCGTGCCGTTCTCGTTATGGACAGCGGTCAAATCGTTTTATCCGCTATCCAACCGGAAACCGTAGCACATCGTATTGTACAGGCTACACCGTCTGAAACAACGGAAGCGTAGGTGTTATTATGTCGGATAGAGGAATCTTAATTGTCTTATCCGGCCCTTCGGGTGCGGGTAAAGGCACAATTTGTGCGGCCCTTCGCCAGCAAATGCCTAATCTTGTATATTCCGTATCGATGACAACTCGTGCACCCCGTGTCGGTGAAGAAGAAGGGGTTAGCTACTTTTTTAGAGATAAAGAAGAGTTTCAGCGTTTAATTAAAGAAGATGCATTTCTTGAATATGCACAAGTGTACGACAATTTTTACGGTACGCCAAAACAACATGTAATGGACTTGTTGTCAGAAGGTAAGAGCGTTATTTTGGAAATTGATATTCAAGGTGCTATGCAAGTTAAAGAGCGCTTTAGCGAAGCCGTTTTTATTTATATCGTACCGCCGTCTTTAGATATTTTGTCGAATCGTTTGCGCGATCGCGGGACGGATGCGGCCGATGTCATTGACAAGCGCTTATCGAAAGCCAGTTCGGAACTTGCGTTGGCTCACCGCTATGACTATATCGTAGTAAATGATGTGTTGCCAGATGCGGTTGAAAAAGTTGCGTCTATTTTACGAGCTGAAGCTTGCAAAATTAAACGAAATAAAGAAAAAATCCAGTACATTTATAAACAGTATGGCGGGAAAAAGGAGTAATGCGTTATGATGGTAAAACCTTTATTAAAAGACTTGGAAAAACATGTAGACAGTAAATACACTTTGGTTACTTTGGCAGCGAAACGTGCTCGTGAGCTTACCGATGGTGACCATGCTTTAGTATCCGGTCTCGACACAGATAAACCGGTATCGGTAGCATTACATGAAATTGCGGAAGATAAAATCGGTTTTACACGTACCAAAGACGGTATTAAATAATTAAATTTTAATTCCAACAGGGGCAGAGGATGAAAAATAAACACATAATTGTAGGCGTATCGGGCGGTATTGCTGCCTATAAAGCTGTAGAGGTGGTTAGCCGCTTACGTAAATTGGGAGCGGAAGTTAAAGTCGTTATGACAGAAAATGCCACCAAGTTTGTATCACCTATGACTTTCGGCGAAATCAGCGGCCATCCGGTGGCTGTTAAAATGTTTGAAGATGTACATGATTGGAATGTGGAGCATATTTCATTAGCTCGATGGGCCGATGCCTATTTAGTGGCACCGGCTACGGCTAATGTGCTTGGCAAAATGGCAGCCGGAATTGCTGATGATATGTTGACTACGCAGCTATTGGCTACCGAAGTGCCTATTTTCTTATGTCCGGCGATGAATACTAATATGTATGAAAACCCGATTACACAGCGTAATATGAATACCTTACGGGAGTTGGGGATGCATATTTTGGAAGCCGACAGCGGTCACTTGGCTTGCGGTATAGTCGGCAAGGGCCGTTTACCGGAACCGGCGAAAATTGTGGAATGGTTATCCTTCCATATGATGAAAAGTGATTTACTGGAAGGTAAAACTGTTATTGTTACGGCCGGCGGTACGCAGGAAGCCATCGATCCGGTCCGCTATATCGGCAATCGTTCCAGCGGTAAAATGGGTTATGCCGTTGCGGAACAGGCCGCGTTGGCAGGCGCACGGACTATATTGGTTGCCGCACCAAGTTGTTTACCTGTACCATATGGCGTAGAGTACGTACCTGTTGACTCAGCACGTGATATGGAAGAAGCCGTTAACAGTCGTTATGAAAACTGTGATGCCGTAATTATGGCGGCAGCTGTAGCGGATTTCCGCGTGGAGAACATGGCAGATACCAAAATCAAGAAAATGGATACCTTAGAGCTTAAACTCGTTAAGAATCCGGATATCTTGAAAGGTCTAGGTGCGAATAAAACTCATCAAAAACTTATCGGCTTTGCAGCGGAAACACAAAATGTCATCGAGTACGGCAAATCAAAGGTAATTAACAAAAATCTTGATATGCTCGTAGCTAATGATGTAAGCAAACAAAATGCAGGCTTTAACGTTGATACCAATGAAGTTACTTTTATTTATCCGGGTGGTCAAATTATGCAATTACCACTTATGACAAAAAGTGATGTCGCTAAGCGAATTATTTCAGCCTTGGCAGAATTGTAATTCCATAGTATAATGAATCAGTGATATAAACTATCACAATTAAATTAATAGTAATTTTTGTCTCATCAAGAGTAGTGGAGGGAAAGGCCCTGTGAAGCTACAGCAACCATTCATGTGAAAAGGTGCTAAGTCCAACGGTATATGCCGAAAGATGGGGTTATATTCCTCATCGCTTGGCTGATGAGGAATTTTTTTATGGAGGTAAAGGGTAAATGGCTGAAAAACATGTATTTTTCACATCTGAATCCGTAACGGAAGGTCATCCTGATAAAATCGCTGACCAAATTTCAGACGCCGTACTTGATGCGATTATTGCTCAAGATCCAACGGCACATGTAGCATGTGAAACACTTGTAACAACAGGTCAAGTTCATGTAGTGGGTGAAATTTCCACTAACTGTTATGTAGATATTAATCATATTGTTCGTGAAACGATTCGCGAAATCGGGTACACTCGTGCTAAATACGGTTTTGACTGCGATACTTGCGGCGTTAATGTAGCTATTGACGAACAATCTGCCGATATCGCTATGGGTGTAGACGATGCGTTGGAAACCCGTGAAGGCGGCGCAGATAAATTTGATAAAATCGGTGCCGGTGACCAAGGGATGATGTTCGGTTATGCAACTAACGAAACTGAAGAATTCATGCCAATGCCGATTGCTCTTGCACATCGCTTATCCCGTCAATTGACTAAAGTTCGTAAAGACGGTACTTTGCCTTACCTTCGTCCGGACGGTAAAACTCAGGTAACTGTTGAATACGTTGACGGCGTGCCTAAACGTATTGAAACCATCGTAATTTCCACGCAGCACGGTCCTGAAGTATCCCGTGAACAAATCGAAGCTGACCTTAAAGAATTGGTTATCAAACCGGTATTACCGGAAGGTTTTGTTGATGAAAATACTAAATTCTTCATCAACCCAACCGGTCGTTTCGTAATCGGTGGCCCGCAAGGCGACGCCGGCTTAACAGGTCGTAAGATTATCGTTGATACTTACGGCGGTATGGCTCGTCACGGCGGCGGTGCATTCTCCGGTAAGGATCCTACAAAAGTTGACCGTAGTGCGGCTTATGCAGCTCGTTATGTAGCTAAAAACATCGTAGCAGCCGGTCTTGCCGATAAATGTGAAATTCAGATTGCTTATGCTATCGGCGTAGCTAAACCTGTATCCATCATGGTAGAAACTTTCGGTACCGGTAAAATCTCCGAACAGCAAATCGGCGAACTCGTTAAGAAACATTTTGACCTTCGTCCGGCCGGCATTATTGAAATGCTTGATTTGCTCCGTCCAATCTATCATCAGACGGCAGCTTACGGTCACTTCGGTCGTACCGATGTTGATTTGCCTTGGGAACACACTGATAAAGCTGATGTTCTTCGCAAAGAAGCGGGTTTATAATTAAATAATCTGAAATTAAACAGAGTAAGTTTTAAATGGCTTACATTTTAACAAGCTGAGTTTAATTTTAAATCTATAGAGCAGAGATTGTATCTTCGATATGGTCTCTGCTTTTTTGATAGATATTATTACTTACTCTGCTGGTTGTTTTTTATTCAATTTGTGAAATTGTTTTCATTATTAAAAAGGTGTTTGACCATGATAGTAATACTTATTGTATAATTAAAGAAGAGAAGTTTGAATATATCGATATAGCATATTTTGATACTGAATTAGTTTATCAATTATCGGCGTTCATAATACCCTGATAACGTATGTATTTTTTTATTTTTGAATTAGCGGTAATTCAGAAGGAGGATTTATATGAAAAATGCATATGATATTATTAATGACCCTTTTTTGAATAAGGGAACGGCATTCACTGCTGAAGAACGTGAACTGTTTAAGTTGAAGGGTATGATTCCCGACAAAATTCAGACCATTGAAGAGCAGGCAGATCAGGCATATAAAGCTATGTCTATGAAAACTAACGATGTGGATAAACGCCATTTCCTAATGAAGGTGTTTAGCCATAACCGTACCTTGTTCTACTATTTGTTCAGTCAGCATGTTGAAGAGTTTTTGCCGATTGTGTATGACCCATGTATTGCCGATACGATTCGTAATTACAGCGAATATTATACGACGCCGCAGAATTCCGCCTTTTTATCGATTGATAACCCGGAAAATATGGAAGACGCTTTAAAAAATGCGGCTTATGGCCGTGATATTAATTTAATTGTCGTAACCGATGCGGAAGCTATTTTAGGTATCGGTGATTGGGGCCTTAACGGCGTTGCCATTTCTATCGGTAAACTGATGGTGTATACGGTGGCCGCCGGTTTGGATCCGCAGCGTGTATTGCCGGTTGTGCTCGATGTGGGGACCAATCGTCAAGAACTATTGGATGATCCGCTATATTTGGGCAATAAACATAAACGTGTGAGCGGTGAACCGTACTATAAATTTGTAGATCAATTCGTTCAGACTGTTGAAAAATTATTTCCTAATTTATATCTTCATTTCGAAGACTTCGGTCGTGATAATGCAGCCAATATTTTGAATACCTACAAAGATAAATATCCCGTTTTTAACGATGATATTGAAGGAACCGGTATTATTTCTTTAGCCGGTATTTTAGGTGGTTTAAAAATTTCCGGTGAAGAATTAAAAGACCAAGTGTACATGTGCTTCGGTGCCGGTACGGCCGGTTGCGGTATTGCTAATCGCGTTTTACAAGAATATGTGGACCAAGGGGTATCGCGTGAAGAGGCTATCAAGAAATTCTACTTGGTAGATAAACAGGGCCTTTTATTCGACGATATGGATGATTTAACACCGGAACAAAAACCGTTTGCTCGCAAACGCAGCGAATTGGAAGATAATGAGTATGTTAAAGCGTCTTTAGGCGGCGATACGAAGAAATTAACGACCCTTGAAGACTGTGTGAAAGCCATTCATCCGACAATTTTGGTAGGCACCTCCACGAAGAGCGGCGCCTTCAGTGAAGCTATTGTTAAAGAAATGGCGGCGCATACGGCACGTCCGATTATCTTCCCGTTGAGTAATCCAACGGAACTGGCGGAAGCAACGGCGGAGCAGCTCATTACCTGGACTGACGGCAAAGCCTTGGTTGCAACGGGGATTCCGGCTAAACCGGTTTCTTATAATGGTGTTACGTATGACATTGGTCAGGCTAATAATGCTTTGATTTATCCGGGACTTGGTCTTGGGGCGATTGCGGCAGGGGCAAAATTATTGACGGACCAAATGATTTCCAAAGCGGCGCATTCCTTGGGTGGTATCATTGACGTGACGAAACCGGGGGCGGCTACGATTCCGCCGGTATCAAAACTTACGGAATTCTCTGAAACGATTGCTATTGCTGTAGCTAATGAAGCTGTAGCTCAGAACGTGGCAACGATTTCCAAAGAAGAAGTACCGAGTGCCGTGAAGTCCATTAAGTGGATTCCTGAGTATAAAGATTTAACGAAAGAATAATTAAATAATTGCCTGAAAAAGGCAAAGTAAATTCCCTCTGCGAGCGACTTATTCATTAACGAAGTTCGGGGAGGGAATTTTTTAGAGTCCACACTCAAAATACGCATTATTTGTATTCGAATTGACCTGTCTATTATTTAAAAATATCGAAAAAAATGGTATAATAAAAAATACTGCAAAGGAGGGATAGCATGCGTGTAGCAGAGGTTATTATCAATCGACCGGCTAAAAAAATGAATAGTCCGTTCAGCTATGCCGTGCCGGAACATTTAGGCACGATTATGCCGGGCACACGTGTAGCTGTCCCTTTGGGGCGTACTCGTGAAGAAGGAATTCTTATCGGCTATCGTGAGCTGGAAGAAATACCGTCGTATCAAATTAAACCTATCCAAGCAGTATTGGATAAGGAACCATGGTTTACGCCGGAAATGCTGGCTACGGCGAAGCGCTTAAGTGAGTATTATCTTTGTGCGTTGTCCGAAGCTCTCAGTTTATTTACAATCGATAAAAAGCAATTAAAAAGCTATGAACGGCCAAAGGAACAATGGTTACTGGTTGAACCTTGGTTTAAGCCGGAACATATTCCGTCGAAGCGCAAACGTCAAAGGGAACTCGGCTTTTATTTACAGGAATTGGGTACCGCATCAGTTCATAGTCTACAAAAAGACGGATTTACTTTACCCGTTATAAAACAGGTTATGACCTATGAAGGGATTACCGTAGAAGAACGGTACAGTAAGACAAAGACGAAGTTTGATACCCGTCAAGCCAAGGATTTGCCATTAACGGACGAACAATTACGCTGCTATGAGCCCATTCAAAAAGCGGTGCTAGCAAGTGAAGCTGGTACATTCTTGCTTCATGGCGTAACGAGCAGCGGTAAAACGCAAATTTATATGAAGGCTGCTAAGGATTGTTTGACTAAAGATAAAATTGCCATCGTGTTAGTGCCGGAAATTATGCTGACCAATCAGATTGTAAAGCGTTTCGTGGATACTTTCGGCGATGAAGTAGTTGTTTTTCACAGTAAGCTTACCATCAGCGAACGGTATAATAATTGGGAGCGCTTACGACGTAAGGACAGCCATATTATTATCGGTGCCAGGTCCGCCGTGTTTGCTCCCACTGATGATATCGGTTTAATCATCGTGGACGAAGAACATGATACTTCGTACAAGCAGGAAGACATGGTGCGTTACCATGCACGCATGGTAGCCCGTTGGCGTGCCGAAGCTAATAGTTGTCCCCTCATTTTGGGGTCCGCTACGCCATCGATTGAATCGTACTACTTGGCAAAACAGGGGCAATATACCTTGCTGGAATTGAAACATCGAATTTTTCATCAGCCCTTGCCTAAAGTACAGATTATTGACATGAAGGAAGAAATGGTTTACGGTAATTATTCTGTTTTTTCCGGTGCTATGAGTCATTTAATTCGCCAGACCTTAGCTAATAAAGAGCAAATGATTATCCTTTTAAATCGTCGCGGTTTTAGTACTTTTGTCATGTGTCGCGATTGCGGTGAACCCATCAAATGTCCTCACTGCGATATTGCCATGGTGTACCATCGTGAAGGTGAAGAACTGCGTTGTCATTACTGTGAACATCATGAACCGGTACCTAAGGTTTGTCCCCATTGCGGCAGTCATAAGATTAAATTCTTCGGCTCCGGCACGCAGAAGGTGGAAGAGGAATTGCAACGCAATTTCCGAGGTGCCCGTATAGCTCGGCTCGATCAAGATGTGACAGCTAAAAAAGGCAATGGCGAACAGATTTTAAATGACTTTGGTGAAGGTCGTTATGATATTTTGCTGGGCACGCAAATGGTGGCCAAAGGGCATGATTTTAAAGGGGTAACCGCAGTGGGGGTTTTAACGGCCGATTCGGTACTGAATATTCCTTTATACAGCGCATCGGAACGGACGTTTGACTTACTTACGCAGGTGGCGGGACGAGCCGGGCGCAGTACCGGTAAAGGTCAAGTTGTAATTCAGACCTATAATCCCTTACATTATGCTATAATAAAGAGTAAGGCTCATGACTATGTGGGTTTTTACGAAGAAGAAATAAAAGCTCGTGAACTACTGGGGTATCCGCCATTAGGTTTTATGATGCATTTTCGCATTCAACATAAAGAGGAAGCGAAAGCCATGGACATAGCGGAGCGTATAGTAGCGGCGCTGGAACCGTTTGCCGTACCGGGGGAACTGGATGTCATGGGGCCCTATCAGGAAGGCATTAAAAAGGTGCGCGATTTATATCGCGTAGCGATTATGGTGCGGGGTAATCATTTAGAGAAAATAAAAGAATATATATATACATCGTGGATTTTTACACAAGAGGGACTGCAAATTGACGTGGATCCCGTTTAATAGGAGGCAATATGGTATTAGAAATTATTAAAGCAGGTCATCCTGTCTTGAAACAGGTAGCAGAGCCTGTAGATTTTGTAAATAAAAAAATGCGCCAGCTCTTAGACGATATGGCGGAAACTATGCGTGTGTCCGACGGTGTCGGTTTGGCGGCGCCACAGGTTAATGTGTCGAAACGTATTATCGTAGTTGATGACGGTACGGGCTTGCAGGAATTCATCAATCCTGTAATCGTTAAAGGCGATGGGGAACAGATTGGCCTTGAAGGTTGCTTAAGTGTGCCCGGTTATTTTGGTGACGTAAAGCGCTATCAAGACATTGAAGTTCATTATATCGACCGTCATAACAAGAAGAAAAAATTGAAAGCGGAAGGTTTCTTAGCGCGTATTATTCAGCATGAAATCGACCATTTAGACGGTATTTTATTTATTGAAAAAGTCGAAGCTGCATATCGTGTAAAAGAGGAAGCGGCTGAGGTTATGGAGGAAGCGGCAGCGGATGCAAAAAAATCCGCCGGTGAAGCAGTAGAGGTTTAGGAGGTTTTCATGAATTCATTACGAGTTGTATTTATGGGGACACCGGACTTTGCCGTACCTACTTTGCAGGCTTTAATTGATGGCCCTAATGAAGTAGTTGGCGTTTTTTGCCAACCGGATAAACAAAAGGGACGCGGTAAAAAAGTTCAAATGCCACCTGTCAAAGAGTGTGCGCTAGCGGCCGACGTAGTGGTTTATCAGCCTAATACTTTGCGTGATGAAGCGGCACAAACCCTATTGGAGTCATTGGCGCCTGATATTATCGTCGTAGTAGCGTATGGTAAAATTTTACCGCCATGGCTCATTCGTTTGCCAAAATACGGTTGTATCAATGTGCATGCGTCTTTGTTACCTAAGTATCGCGGAGCGGCACCGATTCATTGGGCCATTTTAAACGGTGATACCGAAACGGGTGTGACTATTATGCAAATGGATGACGGACTCGATACGGGCGATATTTTGGATGTTGTGAAAACCGACATTAAAGACGGGGAAACGACGGGCGAATTATTTGACCGTTTGGCCGTTATGGGCGGTGAAGTCATTAATGACATCTTAAGCAAAGCACAGGCCGGTGAATTACAGCCGGTGAAACAAGATGACGCTAAAGCTACTCATACTACGAAAATTACCAAAGAGATGGGAGCTATCGATTGGCAAAATAGTGCCGATGTATTAGCTAATCAGATTCGCGGCCTTAATCCGGCACCGGGCTGTTTTACCTTTTTAGACGGCAAGCGGTTAAAAGTGTGGCAAGCTGAAGCGCTGACAACGGATGATATGAAGCAGCATAATTTATCGGCCGGTCAAAAAGCCGGTACTATTTTGGCAGTGAACGAACAGGATTTTGTAGTAGCTGCCGGTGAGGGAGCAGTGAGAGTGTTGGAAGTTCAGCCGGATAATAAGAAACGCATGTCGGCTGGCGATTTTTGTCGTGGTCACCAAGTAAAGGCAGGACTCATTTTCAATGCGTAATCAAGAACAGCAGGCTCACCCCGTTTTGGGGCGTTATCCTTTATATTTTAAATTAACCTTCGCCGTGTTTGCCGGCATTACCCTTGTTTGGGCGGCCTTGGCATATTTGCTGTGGCCCGGCTTACATCGCTTAGGTTTACCTATTGCCTATGGGGTGGAAACACTCCTTGCCATATTCCCGCTATTATGCTGGATAATGTGGGGCAGTATGCTCCTGGCATCAACGAATCACTGGCGGATTCATCCTATATGGCTCCGCATCAGCAATCGCTGGCTCTATGCATTTTTCCCTTTGGTCCTCCTGGCCGGTAAAGTGGTGGGAGCATCCAAGGATAAGGTGAGTCAGTCTTTGATTGATTTGATTAATCATTTGGTTGAGTTAAATTTGTACAAAGTACCGGCGGATCGTTTGCTTTTGTTAACACCTCATTGTTTGCAAAAAAGCGACTGTGTACACAAAGTAACGACTGATGTACATAACTGTAAACGTTGCGGCCGGTGTCAGGTCGGCACCTTACTGGATATTGCCGATACTTACGGTTGTAAGTTCGTGGTTGTAACCGGTGGTACCTTGGCGCGTTTGATGATCAAAAACATTCGGCCGAAAGCTATTGTTGCCATCGCCTGTGAACGGGATTTGGTAAGCGGCATGAATGATGTATTTCCGATTTCCGTAGTAGGCGTTCTGAATGAACGACCTTGCGGACCTTGCTGTAATACGCGGGTTGATACGGGTCGAATTAAAGAAGTGGTGGAGAAATTAATCAATGGATAAAGGAACAGCACAAGTTAATATACGCCGTTTGGCGGTGCAAGCTTTATTGCAGATTAATCGCGACGGCGCCTATGCTAATATCGTACTTCAGCAGATGCTGGGCGATAATAAATTAAGTGATGTAGACCGTCGTTTTTTCACGGAACTCGTCTACGGCGTCGTACGACGTCGCAATTATTTAGATGCCATTATTATGGCACTCGCTAAACGTCCGTTACGCAAATTATCCTCGATTGTAGTGGAAATTTTGCGCTTAGGGCTCTATCAGCTTATTTACATGGATAAAGTACCGGACAGTGCCGCCGTCAATGAAAGTGTTAAACTGGCTAAAAAAATGGCTCGCGGCCTCGATGGCTTTGTGAACGGCGTGCTTCGTAATTTCATTCGCAATCGCGATAGCTACAGCATTGACGAGCTTGCCAAAAATGATATAGAGCGCATGGCGTTCATTTACAATCAGCCGACCTGGTTATTGGAACATTGGCTCAAGACGTATGGCGAAGAAGAAACTATTGGGCTTTGTACTTGGTTTAACGAACGACCGAAGTTGACGGCCCGCATCAATACTTTGAAAGCCTCTGTGGCTGACGGTATGGCGGCTTTTGAAAAAGCCGGTTGGCAGGCAGAACCTACCGGGAAATTGCCGGAAGCGGTCCATATTACACGTCATACAGGTTCACTGGAAAGTGCGCCCCTTGTAAAAGACGGCTTAATTACGTTTACCGATGAAGCGTCTATGGCGGTAGCGTATGTGGTAGATCCGCAGCCGGGTGAAAACGTTCTCGATTGTTGTGCGGCACCGGGTGGTAAAACCATGCATTTAGCGGCGCGTATGGCCAATCAAGGCCATATTACGGCGGATGATATTCATGAGCATAAATTAGGGCTTATGGCGGCTAATGCGAAGCGGTTAGGTGTAACAATTGCAGATTTTAACTTGCAAGATGCTACCCAAATGCCGGAAACGTGGTACAATCAGTTTGACAGGGTACTGGTGGATGCACCCTGCTCGGGACTTGGTATTTTACAACGTAAACTTGACATGCGTTGGCACAAAACACCGGAGTCCTTGACAGAACTTCCTAAATTGCAAAAGCAGATTATTGCCGAGGCAGCCAAAACGGTAAAACCGGGCGGTGTCCTCGTGTATTCTACTTGTACGATTAACAAGGGGGAAAACGAAGCAGTAGTGGAGAATTTCCTGAAAACGCATGCTGATTTTACGTTAGAAGATGCGTCTTCATTCTTACCTTTTGAGGCTGAGGGACCGATGGTTACCTTATGGCCGCATCGTGATGAAATGGATGGATTCTTTATTGCACGACTTCGTAAAGCTTTATAAAAATTTTACGTGAAATTTATAGTTTTTAAAGGAGTTTAGTGGCTAAATAGCCAATATATATTAGATACGGGTATTTTGATTTGTATCTGAATACCGCTATTGACTTCTATCCATCCTGTAAATTATTAACATATGATTTTCAAAGTATTTGATTATGATTTTCATAGAATAAGGATATAACTATGATAGAACTATTGGGTAAGAACCTAACCGAATTGCAGGCTGTTATAACAGAGGCAAAATTTCCTCGTTTCAGAGCCAAGCAAATAATGGATTACATATATAAACGCTACGTATTCGACTTTGCGGATATGCAACAATTACCGGGCGAGTTACGAGCGTGGCTTGGTGCCAATTGTGCTATCTCCGTGCCGAAAATCGTAACGGAGAAGACAACACCTGACGGCCAAACTAAGAAGCTCTTGCTTGAACTGGCAGACGGTAATCGTGTGGAAACGGTATTGATGAAACAGCAGTACGGTAATTCCGTGTGTGTATCTTCACAAGTGGGGTGCGCCATGGGTTGCGTTTTCTGTGCATCGACTACCGACGGTTTGTATCGCAATTTAGAAACTCACGAAATTGTGGCGCAAGTCTTATTGTTCGGTGCCCTTTTAAAAGAACGGATTCATTCCATCGTTGTGATGGGCGCCGGTGAACCGCTTCAAAATTATACGAATACAATCAATGCACTTCGCCTTTTGCATGAAAAAGAAGCGTTTGATATCGGCTATCGTCGCATGACATTATCTACATGTGGCGTAGTAGAAAATATTTATCTCTTAGCCGATGAAGGTATTCCGATTACATTGGCATTGAGCCTTCACGCCCCGAATGATAAGATTCGTCGTGAAATAATGCCGATTGGCGCACACTATAATTTAGCAGATGTGTTGGCGGCGGTTAAGACGTATTATGAAAAAACGGATCGCCGTGTAACCTTTGAATATATTTTAATTGACGGCATTAACTCATCTATTGAGAATGCTCACGAATTGGGAGCTTTGGTAAAATCCTTCCCAAATTGTAATGTCAATTTAATTCCGGTTAACGGAAATGAACATATTAAATTGTTTAAACCTTCGCGCCGTCAAACGGAAGCTTTTAGAAATATTGTGGCTTCCTACGGAGTATCCGTAACGGTTCGCAAAGAAATGGGCGATGCCATTCAAGCTGCTTGCGGTCAGTTGAAAATTCAACAGGCCAACAAAGAAAGCGAGTAATCGGTATCACAGGTAAAGGAGGCCCTATGAAGAGTATAGGCATGAGTAAAATCGGTTTGGTGCGTCAACGCAACGAAGACCGTTTTTACATTGGAGAATCCTTTTGTATTGTCACTGACGGTATGGGTGGCTACAAAGGCGGTGAAATTGCCAGCACTATGGTAGTTGACACACTGGCTTGCGATATACAGAATTGGCAGGAAGTTTCGGTTGAGGCATTGCGTCAGTCCGTAGCTAAAGCCAATACAGCTGTATATGAAAGAGTTAAAGCAACACCGTCCTTGGAGGGCATGGGCACAACTGCAGTTGTTGCTTATGTTAAGGATAGCGATTTATATTGGGCCAATGTAGGGGATAGCCGTCTATATGTATTTCATGAGGACCGACTTATTCAAATCAGTACAGATCACTCCATGGTTCAGGCGCTCTATGAAGCAGGTGAATTAAAGGCGGATGATATGTTGCAACATCCACAACGCAATGTGCTGACACGGGCAGTTGGTGTGTCGCCTGTTGTAGAAATTGATGCAGGCGTACAAAAAGTAGTGCCCGGCGATAGAATACTTTTATGCTCTGACGGTCTCACCGGTTATATTGAACAAGCCGTAATTGAAGCGGCCTTTCGGAATGAACCGAAAGATGAACGCTTGATTGAAGATTTAATGGACTTGGTATATGATCAAGGGGCTCGCGATAATGTAACCATAGTTATTGGTACTATAGGCTAAGAACGAGGTGAGAACATGAAAGAGAAGGCAACTAAATTACAAGGGTTAATCCTTGATAATCGCTATAAAATAATATCTAAGATTGGCGTTGGCGGCATGGCTGATGTTTTCAAAGGCGAAGACACGCTATTAGGTCGTCCCGTGGCTGTAAAAATATTACATTCAAACTTTGCCGGTGATGATGATTTCGTAGCCCGTTTTAAGCGCGAAGCACAAGCGGCCGGTAAATTAAGTCATCCCAATATCGTAAGCATGTATGATGTTGGTTTTGACCAAGGCTATCACTATATAGTGATGGAATATATTGAAGGGGAAACCTTAAAAGAATATATTACCCGTCATGAACGTATATCCATTGATAATGCGGTAAAATTTACCATTGCTATCGCTGAAGGACTCGAACACGCCCATGCAATGGGGATTGTGCATTGTGATATAAAACCTCATAATGTGCTGATTACTAAACAGGGGCGCATTAAGGTAACCGACTTCGGCATTGCTCGCGCCATGAATGCCGGTACTACCATGATGTATACGAACTCTATTATGGGGTCCGCTCATTACTTGTCGCCGGAACAAGCCAGCGGTAAACCGGTTAACGGCAGTACCGATATTTATTCTTTGGGCGCTGTGCTGTATGAAATGTTAACCGGGCGCGTTCCTTATGAAGGGGAAACGCCAATCAGTGTGGCTTTGAAGCATGTACGGGAACGTTTAATCCCGCCGACTCGTTATAATCCGAGTATTCCGACTTTGTTGGAAGCGGCGGTCATTAAGGCCTTAGCGAAACGACCGGAAGACCGGTTTAGCAATATTACGGAAATGATAGCCGCGTTACGTATGTCACAAGGCTTTGTGAACAGTAACAGCGGCCGACGGGCACCTCATGATTTTGGCACCCAGGTGTTGACACCGGTACCGGAAACATCCTATGGTGAAACCGATGATGACGATGAAGTATATTATGGCGGTGAACCGACGCAAGAAGGTTGGATGGCTAAACTGAGCCGCTTGCCGCAGAAATATATTTTATTGGGTGCCTTTATCGTCTTCTTATTAGCTTTCGTGTGGGCCTTCTTAAGCTTTGGTAACTTCTGGAGTAATGCCACTGTAGATGTGCCGAATGTGGTAGGCAAACAAGTAACGGTAGCTAAACATATTCTGGAAGATAATCATTTGCGTGTTTCGGTAAGTGAAGTATCTAATCCGGATGTACCGGCAGGTCAGGTTATTTCACAGAGCCCGGAAGCGAATGAACAGGTTAAGGAACAACGTACGGTTCATCTCGTTGTAAGTAAGGGCGTTGGCGATATTACGATGCCTGACATTACGGGTATGACAATCGACCAGGCTCGTTCACGACTCAAGAACTTAGGCCTCGTGATCGGCAAGATTTCCGCAGGTACTGATGACAGTAAAGAAGATGGTGTTATTTTGATGCAATCGCCTCCGGGAGATTCCAAAGTAACTAAAGGCGCTACCGTAGACGTAACGGTAAATCGTGTGAAGAGTAAAAAAGTAGAATTACCTAATTTAGTAGGTATGACTGTTAAAGATGCCAAAGACGCATTAGCTTCCTTAGGTCTTAATGCAGCAATTAGCGGCGCCGGTGATGACACCGCGGTAATTACGCAGCAAAGTCCGGAAGCGGGAAGCTCGCTGGATGCCAATACATCCGTTGCGTTGACGGCGGAAGCTAAAAAAGCGGCACCGGCTGCTAATACGTCAAACAGTAATGTCACGAAAGGTACGGTAGATATTACGGTACCGTCCGGTAAAGCTAATCAGGCCGTTCGCATTGTGGTTAGTGATGACAGTGGTTCCCGTACCGTATTTGACGGCAATGCACAACCGGGCGAACGTATTGTTAAAGATGTATCCGGCACGGGCCACGTACAGATTCAAGTATATTTGAACGGTGCTTTAGTACAAGATCAAACATTATAGGAGGACTATGAATACAGGCATTGTAATAAAAAATATGAATGGTTATTTTTACGTGCAAGATGAGCATGGCGAGGTTCACGAGTGTAAAGTGCGCGGCCGTCTGAAGCAGGGCTGCTACTCCCTCTTGGTAGGGGATCGTGTCAGTTTTGACCCGGCCGGTACGATTGAAGGCATTGTACCGCGTCACAATCAACTGAAACGGCCTCATGTAGCCAATCTTGATCAGGTTATTTTGGTAGTAGCGGCTCATGAGCCGGATATTAACGAATTATTGCTTAATAAATTAATCATTATGATTGAACATGCCGATATTCCTTTAGTACTTTGTATTAATAAATGTGACCTTCGTGATGAAAATACCTTAGCACTGGCCGATTTATATCGCCGCATTGGGTATACGGTGATTGAAACCTCTACCCGAACCGGTGAAGGCCTTGATACTTTGCGAGAACAACTTCATCACAAAGTAAGTGCTTTTGCCGGACCATCCGGTGTAGGCAAAAGCAGTCTCTTAAATGCTATTGAACCGTCGTTTGCTTTTCAAACCGGTGAAGTAAGTGATAAAATAAAGAGAGGTCGTCATACAACTCGTCACGCATCGCTGTACAGTCTGGATGAAGATTCCTTTATTATGGATACACCGGGATTTAGTGCTATCGATTTCAGTGAGATTTCAGAGGAACGCTTGCCGTCGCTCTATCCGGAATTTTTAGCTGCTGAATCAGGTTGTAAGTTCAGTCCCTGCTATCATGAGCATGAGCCTGTATGCGGCGTCAAAGACGCTGTTGCAGACGGGCGGATAGGGACGGGGCGTTATGAATCGTACTTAGTCATTCGCGATGAAATTCGCAGTCAAAGGAAATGGTGAAATTATGGTAAAGATTGCCCCTTCTATGTTATCCGCAGATTTTGCGCGTTTACAGGAAGAAATTAAAAGCGTTGAAACAAGTGGCGCTGATTTATTGCATATCGATATTATGGACGGTCATTTTGTGCCGAATCTTACCTTTGGTGCACCGGTAATTAAGGCATTGCGTGCCCATACAAAGTTACCGTTTGATGTTCATTTGATGGTGACCAATCCGGCTGACTATGTGAAAACATTTGCCGATATCGGTACTGAGTATTTTACATTCCATGCGGAAGCGACACCGCACATGCATCGTTTAGTACAGGAAATTAAAGCTCATGGCATGAAAGCCGGGATTTCTTTGAATCCTTCTACACCGGTATCAACGCTTGAAGATATCGCGTCCGATTTGGACATGATATTAATTATGAGCGTTAACCCCGGTTTTTGTGGGCAGTCTTTTATTCCTCATGCGGTTCGCAAGATTCAGAAGGCAAAAAAATTACTTGCTTATTATGAAAATACCAAAGCTGTTGTTGAAGTTGACGGCGGCGTTAATTTAGAAACGGCACCACTCGTGCGTGAAGCGGGCACTGATATTTTAGTGGCCGGTTCGGCTGTATTCGGTGCAAACAATCGTAGTGAAATGATTCGTTCTTTGCGAGGTTAATAGTGAAGCTCCTGCTTGTCAGGAGCTTTTTCTTTGAAGTTAAACCGCAGTCTAAGTTGAACGATTGCAGCTTCAGTAAACTATTGCTGCAGCAACGAACCATTGCAATTACGGCGAATTTAATGGAATTCTAGCTAAACAATGTGTTACGAAGGTTGATGAAATATGAAACTGGGAACAGATATTATTGAAATCGCTCGCATCGAACAAGCTGTGGCTAAAGACTCTTTTGCCAAAAGAGTCTACACTGCCCATGAGCTTGCCTATGCGGAAAGTCGCGGCAAACAAAAAGCGGCTTCCTTAGCAGGTATGTATGCGGCTAAAGAAGCGTATGTAAAAGCCTTAGGCATTGGCTTTAGGCAGGGGACTTTTCAGGACATAGAGATTCGACGCGATGAATATGGAGCACCCTTTATACGGTTAGACGGTGTTTTTAAAGATATATTCGATCAAAAAGGGTTTACGTCCTTGGAACTATCTATCAGCCATTGCCGAGACTATGCAGTGGCCACGGTAGTAGTACTCTAAAAAGTAAGTATTTTGCAGTGTTAACCCGCTTATATAAAAGTGGTGTTATAGATGTCATGACTTAGAAGAAGATATAAAGTCATCGACGATATTTATTTTATGTAGAAAGGAGCTACTATGCGTATCTTAGCGAAGGAAGAGGCTAAATTCATCGATCAATGGGCTGTTGAAAAAGGCGGTCTGCCATTAGCCGTATTAATGGAAAATGCCGGCCGTGGTGTGGCGGAAGCCATTGTGGAAGCATTTGATGACATTGAATCACCCTTAGAGATTGTTATTGTTGCCGGTAAAGGCAATAATGGGGCCGATGGTTTGGTGGCGGCTCGACAGTTGGAAGAATGGGGTCATGAAGTTCGTATTGTTATCCCAAATGATGATAGTCAGGCTTCAGAACTTTTTGACCAACAGATGGCGGCTATTGATGCTTTGGAAATTCCGGTTTTAACAATTGAAGACGGCGATGTTTTCGAAGCGGCCGACGTGATTGTGGATGGTTTGGTAGGTACCGGTTTAACCGGCGAATTACGCGATTCTATTCAGGAAATCTTGGACCGTATAGAAGCTCACGTAGAAACCTATCCCGATACTTTGTTGGTAGCCATTGACGTTCCGTCCGGCATGAATAGTAATACCGGGGCTGTTGCCAATGGCACGATGGCCATGGATATAACGGTTACTTTTGGGGCGCCTAAGATTGGTATGTTACTATATCCGGCCCGTTCCTATTGTGGCAATATTGCGGTTAAAGGCCTTGGCTTTTCCTGGGAAATGGCTTTGCTGGATGATGAAAACAAAAATTATCCAACCGAATTGATTACACCGGATTTAGTGGCTGCTTTATTACCGGAACGGGAAGAAACTGCTCATAAGGGTACCAATGGACATACATTGATTATCGGCGGTTCTGACGGTATGATTGGGGCTCCTCTTTTGGCAGCGGAAGCAGCGGTACACGCCGGTGCCGGTAAAGTAACAGCCGTAGTGCCATCGGATTGTTTAAAAATGTTACAATCTAAAATCATGCCGGAAGTGTTAACTGGATCGTTTGGCAGTTTATTGCATTTACGCATGCATGCTTCTGAAAAAGAAGCGGTCGCTATCGGGCCGGGCTTTGGACGCAGTGAAGAAAGTATGACGCTTGCTAAGACCTTTATAACAACTACGGATGCGCCACTCGTTATCGATGCTGATGCACTTTGGGCAATCGGCAATATGGATACTATAGGCGACGAATTCGCTAAGCGCGATTTCCCGGCTATTTTAACACCGCATCCCGGTGAATTTGCTCGTTTGACCGGGCTTAGCGTGGAAGAAATTGAAGCAAATCGGGTAGAAATTGCTCGTCAATTTGCTTTAAAATACAAAGTTGTTTTAGTACTTAAAGGGGCGCCGACCGTAGTCGCTTCACCGGAAGGCCTTGTGGCAGTAAATTATAGCGGCAATGAAGGTATGGGTACCGGTGGCATGGGTGATACCTTAACCGGTATTATTGCCGGGCTCTTAGGTCAGGGCCTTGAAGAGTTGGAAGCGGCTATGGCCGGTGTATACTTGCATGGCGCTGCCGCTGATGCTCTATACGAGGATAGAAACTTCGGTTACACACCGTCTGAAGTTAGCCGTCAGTTGCCGTATACCATAACTGAATTGTTGGATTTTGATGTGGAATAAGCAGTAATCCGTTATTTAGCGGTAGTTCATAGTAAATAGCTGTCGCTAAATAACGACTAATCTTTAGTTACTTAGAGTTATGGTAGAATTGTTCTTTTGGTGTTTTAATTTGTTAGGTGAAGTATGCAATTGAATAATAAATTTTGGGAAAAATATGTAGCCATAGTTTTTGCCTTTTTAGTAAGTTTCTTCGCGCTTACCGGATGTAGTACTGCTTCCGGAACGACAATAGGCGATAGTTTTAATAAGATTTTCCAAACAAGCTCTGACTCCGGTGGTAGCAGTTCGGCGATTTCCGGTACCCTAGACGTATATACCTTGGATATTGGGCAAGGGGATGCACATCTTATTCGCGTGGGCGATGAGTATACGCTGATTGATACGGGTGATGTAGACCATCGTGACAGGCTTATTGCTCAATTAAAGAAGTACAATGTGAAGTCTTTAAAGAATGTAATTATCACTCATCCTCATGCGGATCATATGGGTGGTTTTTATGCGCTTATTAAAGCGGGCATTCCTATTGGTCATGTATATGATAATGGTATGGAAGCGGGCACTTCGGTTTATAAGACGTATATGAAGCATATTAAGGCTAAGAAAATACCTCATAGCGCTTTATATAAAGGAATGACCGTTGACTTGGGCAGTGGTGCTCAGTTTATCGTGTATGCACCGGAAGAAGGTCAGTATATTATGGATAAAAAAGGCCAGCCGGATCCTAATGATAATAGTATTGTGGGTAAGCTTGTATTTGGTAAATTTTCTATGTTATTTACCGGTGATGCATCAAGAGCTGAAGAAAATAAACTGATTAAAGAAGAAAATACTAAATTATCCAGTCGCATATTAAAAGTAGGTCATCATGGCAGTGCAAGCTCATCTCAAAAGGACTTTATACGTTCTGTTCGTCCCGAAACAGCTGTTATTTCCGTAGGCTTACACAATGATTATGGTCATCCTACGAGGGAAGCGTTAGATCGTTTAGCGGCTGAAAACGTTATGGTTTATACAACGGCTCGACAAGGCACCATTCGTATTCACACGGATGGCAACACTTGGCAGGTAACATCGGAACGTTAATATTAGCTGTGGATACAAAAATCAAATTGCATGCGCTGTTATTGAGTTTTAAGTAATAAATTTTCTGTATTAAGAAATCTTGTCAAGTAAAAATTTAAAATTTCATAATAAGAACATACGCTCCTCGTTACTCTTCGAAACCCTTCTATATAGGCTTTGAGAGTAGGAGGAGCGTATGTTTGTTTTGTGAATGATATGTGAAAATGCAGCAAAATCAAGGGGTCTCCGAAATCTTGTGGTATAATTAAGTAAACATGCCTAAGGTTTTAAGCCGATAGTTAGGCTTTTTATACTGCTTATGGGTATATAAAAACGAACACAAAGATATTTAGAGATAGTTTGACCGGCCATTGTAGTGTGTGGCCATTGATAGGAGTGAGATTGTTGCGTAAAATATGGTTTGCCTTAGTAATGGCAGTAATGATTTTGCCTTTATGGGCTATGAGCGTCAGAGCGGCAGATGTGACAGATGTGACCTGGGTAACGCGTTCTGATGCACCAATTCCGTTTGTACGTGTCGTTCTTAGTTTGACAGCACCGGTTGAAGCATCGGCTTCTATTAATAAAGCCGGTACTACCACAACCGTACAACTTAAAAATGTAAAACTTAAAACCGATGATACGTCGATTACGATGGATAAGAATATCGTAACTAATGCGAAATTATCGCAAGACGGCAAGAATGTTAATGTTGTGTTAAACACACCTAAATCAATTGATGTAGGCGACGTAAATGTGTTTTCACTAAAAAAAGATAAAGCCAACAATCGGCCCGATCGTATGGTCATTGATATTCAGCAAAAAGGGGTAGCACCGCGCAGCGTATATTACGGTTCCGACAAGAATGTTAAAAATACGGCGACCAACAGTGCTACGGTAAAAACAGACAAAAAAACAACGACTAAGAATACATCCACTAAAACAAGCAATACTAAGGCAACGGCTACTACAACACCTAAAAAGCCGACCGTTATCGCAACGGCCAGTCAGCCTAAAGCTGTGACAATCGATTATCGCACCAGTGGCGGTATTGCCGGTAAAGTAATTACCATTGATCCGGGTCATGGCGGTAGTGATCCCGGTGCTATCGGACCAAACGGGACGATGGAAAAAGACATTACCTTAGCTATTTCCAAGAAGTTGAAAGCGGCCTTGGAAGCTAAAGGGGCTAAGGTTAATATGACACGTACTACTGACGTGGACGTATACGGTCCTAATGCTTCCGGCCCTGATGAATTACAGGCTCGTGTTGATGTGGGGACGGCTAATAAATCCGATATTTTCGTAAGTGTTCATATCAACTCCTTCAGTAATCCGAATGTAGGTGGTATTTCCACATACTACTATGATAAAACTCAGTATGATACACGGTTAGCCTCACGTATTCAGGCAAAAATTGCCGATGAATCCGGTTTTGCCGGTGACCGCGGTATCCAACCGGGGAACTTGTATGTATTGCGTCGTTCTCTCATGCCGGCTATTCTCTTGGAATTAGGTTTTATTTCCAATCCTAAGGAAGAAGCACTTCTGAAAAAAGCCGATGTACAACAACAATTTGCTGACGAAGTGGCAGCAGGTATTGAAAGTTATTTTAGGGGGTAAGTGATATGATACGTAATGCAAAATTATTTGTTACCACCCTCTTAGCTGTTATGGTGTTAGTTGTAGCCGGGTGCAGTCCTACAGCGAGCGGTTCTGAACTTGGTAATAACCAGGCTGTAGCAAGCTCAAGCACGTCTAAATCTCAGAGCAACGCTAATACAGATAAAATGGCCCAAATGGTTATTTATGTACCCCGTGATGACGGTAGAGGCGTACGCCCTCAGACAATTACGGTAGACAGTGATAAGAAAACGTTGAAATACGCGATTTCATTCCTCTTTGATGAAGACAGCCGTCAAAGCTATCCCGTATTCCCTAAAAATGTTGAAGTCAAAGATGTAAACATTAAAGATGGTTTGGCGAAGATTAATTTGTCTAAACAATTCCTTGACGGCGGCCAGGTAGATGGTTTGAGTGCCCAGCTTCGTTTGGCATCTATCATCAATACGGCTACCTCCTTTGACAATGTAAAAAAAGTACAGATATTGGTCGAAGGTAAGACTGTCAACCTGTACGGCGGTTATGATCTGAGCGAACCTATGGGACGCATGGAACAACAAATCGTAAAATAAACGCGGTGACAGAAATCACTCAATGCAAGCAACAGCTGTATCGAATAGTTCGGTACAGCCGTTGCTTTTTTATTGGGTTCAATTTGACTGTTACTAAAAGGCGCTCACCGTTAGTAGTAAACCGTACTGATGATACGCACTGCGTATAAAAATATGCTATAATAAATAAGATTCGAACATGAGTTACCTACGGAGGGAGAACGATGAAAGTATCCGAACGTGGCGAATTTGGCTTTATTGACACGATAAAATCCAATACAATAATAAATCCTGAAACCATTGTGTGCGGCATCGGCGATGATTGTGCGGTGTATCGCACGACGAATAATTATGACCAACTCATAACGACCGATATGATGGTAAAAGGTATACATTTTTCCGATAAAACGACAGCCCCTTATGATGTAGGTTATCGTTTAGGGGCGGCTAATATTAGCGACATTGCGGCCATGGGCGGTACGCCAAGGCAGGCCGTCATTGCGGCTGCTATGCCATCCGACACGGAGATTGCTTATATGGAAGCGGTGTATGAAGGCTTTAAAGCAATTTGCCATACATACGGCGTAAATATTGTAGGCGGTGATACGGTGACTACTAAAGGTCCTTTGGTACTTAATGTGACCGTAGTCGGCGAAGCACCGGTCGGTGAAGCGGTTCTTCGCAGTGGCGCTAAAGCAGGTGATTTAGTCGTTGTTACGAATACAATCGGTAGTTCGGCAGCCGGATTGGCCGCTTTATTAGCGGACCTTGAGGGCTTTGAGAGTATAAAAAAAGTTCATCAACGTCCGGAACCACAGGTTGCTTTAGGTAATTGGCTCCGTGAACATAGAGCTACATCGCTTAACGATATTAGTGACGGCCTTGGCAGCGAACTGAATGAAATTGCAAAAGCGTCGAAGGTTAATATGTTGATTGATGAAACGCGTATACCCCTTCACAATGAACTAATTGAGGCGGCTAAGGCATTAGGTACTCATCCTTTAGCTTGGGCTTTATATGGGGGCGAAGATTTTCAGCTCGTAGGCACCGTGCCGAGTAGTTTAGCTGAAAACATAAAAAAACACCCTCAGATTCACTGTATTGGCCGTGTAGTTGCAGGGATTGGTGAAGTATGGCTTACTACTGTGGACGGAAAAGAGGAATTAGTAGAAGCCAAAGGGTATGACCATTTTAAAAAGGAGTGATGGCAATGACAAATATTGCTTCTCAGAATAAAATAGCGGTAATGGCATGTAAAACCCTTACCGTAGATGATACGATAGCCTTAGGACGTCAATTAGGGCGCTTTATGGCCACTATGGCACAGCAGGATAGACCGTTATGTGTGGCGCTAATCGGCGATTTGGGAACGGGGAAAACCCATTTTTCACAAGGTGTTGCAGAAGGCTTTGGCGTTACGGAAGAAGTGACGAGTCCTACCTTTGCTTTAATGAACACCTATGAAACGGCGAATGGCACCCTGTATCATTTTGATGTGTATCGCCTCGATGACGAATCGGAGCTGGAAAATATCGGCTTTGGGGAATTTACGGAGGATACCTTGAGTATCGTTGAATGGGCCGATAAGTTTCCCGATGCCTTACCGTTAGAAGTATTAGAAATCAGTTTAACTGCTGAAGCCGACGGCAGCCGTTTAAGTTCATGGCGGACGGCCGAACTTTCAGAGGATGAACTTTTAGAGATTGGAGGAACCTATGTATTTAGGAATTGAAACGAGTAGCGCCGTGTCGAGCGTGGCTGTCATGGATGACCAACGCTTAATTGGTGAATTGACGGTCCAAGCGGGTCTCACGCACTCGGAACAGTTGGTGCCTCATATAGAATTATTACTGAAACAAAGCGGCGTAGCCAAAACAGCCCTCACCGGTTTAGCTGTAAGTATAGGCCCCGGATCCTTTACGGGCCTTCGTATCGGTATGGGTACGGCTAAGGCGTTAGCCTATGCTCTTAATATTCCGTTGTTGGGCGTTATGACTATGGATGGGATTGCTCATAATTTTTGGCAATTCAGCGGTGTCTTGGCCATTATGGTAGATGCGCAAAAGAAGAATGTTTACGAAGGTCGTTATCGTTGGATAAACGGAAAGTTAGTATGCGAACAAGCACCTACAGTGAAAACACGCGATGAAGCGCTTAAGGCCTTAGCGGCGCTTGATGAGCCGGTTATTTTAGCCGGTGACGGTATCATTAAATTCGGACATACCCTGGCTGATTACGGACCTAATTTGCAACTGGCTTCGCCGGCGTTACGGATTCCTAAGGCGTCAGGTGTGTTGCTCGCTGCCATGCCGCGTTTCTTAGCCGAGGCGCCGAATGAAGCGGCTCATGTCGTGCCGTATTATATTCGTCGCTCCGAAGCCGAAGTTGTTTGGGATGCAAAACATCCTGAGTTGGTTGCCGCCGGCAAGGTGCCGAATCCAACGGTTGTTGTTACTGAAGCGGCCACGGCGTTAGCCGATGAGGTTAAAAATCATGATTAATTTGCGTCGAGCTGAAGCTCATGATGCGGAAGCTATTTTTGAAATTGAAAAAGCCTGTTTTTCAGTTCCTTGGTCCATGGAAGCTATTGAAACGGAGTTGGCAGAAACGGACCAGCGTATGTACATGGTTATCGAAGTAGACGATAAAGTTATCGGTTATGCCGGTGCTTGGTTGGTACTCGATGAAGGGCAGATTACGAATATCGCTATCGCACCCGAATACCGTCGTGACGGTTACGGGGCCATGATGACTCGTAAATTAATCAGAGAATTGTTCAAAAAAGGTATGAACGAAATATTTTTAGAAGTACGTATATCCAATGTGGCGGCTCTTACCATGTATCGACGTTTAGGTTTTACCGTAAAAGGCCTACGCAAGGGCTATTACACAGACCCCGTGGAAGATGCGTACATTATGTCATTAATCAAAGAAGAGGAGGCCACGGTGTGAAAGTATATACCCTAGCCATCGAAAGCAGTTGTGATGAAACATCAGCGGCTGTGCTGGTAAACGGCCGCCAAGTATTATCCAATGTTATATCCAGTCAGGTGCCGATTCATCAAAAATTTGGCGGCGTGGTACCTGAAATTGCATCCCGCCATCATATAGAGCAGGTAATTCCCGTAGTTAATCAGGCTTTGGCTGATGCGGGCGTAACTTTAGCAGATATTAATCATATCGGTGTTACTTATGGACCCGGTTTGGTAGGATCTTTATTAGTTGGTGTGGCAGCTGCTAAAGGCTTGTCCTTTGCTACGGATATTCCGTTAATCGGTGTGCACCATATGGAAGGCCATATTTTTGCCAATTTCTTGGCTCATCCCGATTTAGAACCACCCTTTTTGAGTCTTGTCGTATCCGGTGGTCATACTATGCTTGTGGTAGTTAAAGACTATGAAACATTTGAAGTACTCGGTCAAACACGTGATGATGCAGCGGGTGAAGCCTTCGATAAAATTGCTCGCGTCATGGGCTATCCGTATCCGGGCGGTCCTCAGATAGAACGGGTAGGGGCCGATGGGAATCCGACAGCTATCGAGTTTCCTAAAGCTTTGCAGGAAAAAGGTAATTTTGAATTCAGTTTCAGTGGTTTGAAATCGGCTGTTCTAAATTATCTTAACAGTGCTAAACAGAAAGGTGAAGTCATTAATGAAGCCGATGTGGCCGCTTCATTTCAGCAAGCTATCATTGATGTATTGGTTGAAAAGACAATCGAAGCGGCTCATGCTACGGGGCAAACTAAAGTAACCTTGGCCGGTGGCGTTTCTGCTAACCGGCATTTACAAGATGCTTTAGCCGCAGCTTGTGAAAAAGACGGGTTAACCTTCTATCGGCCAAGCTCCATTTTGGCTACCGACAATGCGGCTATGATTGGCTGTCGCGCTTACTACATGTCATTAGCCGGCAAATTTGCCGACTTGCATTTGAATGTGAAACCATCGATTCCATTGGGACAAACACCACCATTGAAATCTATGCCGATATAATTAAATTAAGGAGCGGTATTTATGGTTATGAAATTACAGGACAGTGAAGTGCGGGATACATTAAAACTGCATACGGATTTATCCGAACCACAGCAGCGTTTAATGCGTAATGTAGTTCGCTTACTGCCATTTGCCGCATCACTACCGCAACAGGACGTTTGTGTATTTACTATGGCTAAGGACGAGCAGATTCTTGTTTTTGGCCATATCAAAGACTGGCCGCAGGCTGAGATTATGCCGGATATCCGTTTATTGAAGCCTTATGAAGTAGGTCTTTGGCAGGATTTATTGCATACGGGGCGTTCAGTCAAAGGCTTTATGGAGCGAAAACACGGGCAATTGGCACGCTTATTGGCCTTTCCCATTGTGGATAACGGCGGTAAATGCATCGGTGGTATTGCTATGCTTCATAACGGCTTAGAGCCCCATACGGAAGAGCCACTTATGGCGGCTTCTGATGTATTGGCAGAGACGACCTACATGGCAATGATTGTGCCACAGCAAAATCAAGCTGAACTGTATATGCCATTGTCCTATCAAGACGGTATTATTATTTTTGACGAAGCAGGCATCATTCTTTATGCCAATGAAGCGGCGTCTCATTTGGTAGACTTATTGGGTTTTGACAGACGGCTGGTAGGTACATCAATTTACGGCGGCTCCTTGAAGATGAGTTGGGTTAAACAGGCAATCCGCGATCATCGGGGGGCTGTGGCGGAAGAAATTTACGGCGATATTATTGTAGAGCAGACAATCTTACCGATTAACGCCGGCACCCGTGCAAAACGGAGCTTTTTGTTTTTAAAAGATAAAACAGCATTGCGTCGCAAGGAACAGGAGTTAATGGTAAAAAACTCCGTTATTAAAGAGATTCACCATCGCGTCAAAAATAATCTGCAAACCGTAGCCGGTTTACTACGCATGGAAGCTCGCCGTTCCGACTCGGACCAGGTTAAAAAAGCACTTCAAGAAGGCGTCAGCCGTATTGAAAGTATGGCTCTTGTGCACGAAGTTATATCTCATTATGAAGAGGATTATATTGAGCTTCGTACCATTGCGGAGGAATTGATTCGCTTGTTGAAACGATCTTTTTTGCGGAATGAAGACAATGTACAATGCGAATATATAGGCGACAGCATATTACTATCATCACAGCGAGCCGGTTATGTGTCCTTAATTCTAAACGAGTTAATATCTAATTGCTTTGAACATGGTTTCGGTTGTTTAAAAACAGAAGATACTATTAGGTCCGGATTTATGGTTGTGGCGGGACAACTGGCTAAGGGCCTTATTACACTTACCGTGACGGATAATGGCTGTGGTTTACCGGATGATTTTGATATAAAAGCTTCTAGACGATTAGGCTTACAGATTATTCAAAATTTAGTTACTAACGAATTGTGTGGTACCATGACCATTGAAGATCGAGCACACCGGGATGAGATGCAAGCTGACGCGGCTCGAAAGAGTGCACCCCATCAAGGAACGATTGTGACCATAACATTTCCGGAATGAGTAATTATGCTTACAGTAGCATCTCTGTTTATAACAGATATTGACGCTTACAATAGCTAACTATATAGAAAAAGAGTTTGAGATTAAGAAGAGAGGCACGCGTATGAAGGTTTTAATTGTAGACGATGAATCTTTAATTCGCATGGATTTACGTGACCAGTTGGAAGCGGCCGGTTACGAAGTAGTGGGGGAAGGTAAAAACGGTGTGGAGGCCTTAGCAAAGGCTAAAACATTGCAGCCTGATGTAATTTTGATGGATGTGAAAATGCCGGAGCTGGATGGCATTGAAGCAGCCCGGCAAATTCGCCATCATAATTGGGGGCCCGTAGTTCTTTTGACGGCCTACAGCCAACAGGATCTTGTAAAAAAAGCGGGGGAATCCGGTGTTTATGGCTATTTAATTAAACCGGTTCGGGAAGATCAACTGGGACCTACTTTAGAAATGGCATTTCACCGTTTTCAGGAAGACATGCAGTTGAAGTCGGATATTGAAGGACTTGAACAAAGTTTAGAAGAACGTAAATTGATAGCTCGTGCCACCGGCATCTTACAAGATTTATACAAAATAACGGAGGAAGCCGCTTATGAGCGTTTACGAGCTTATAGCATGGATAAACGAATAACAATCAGTGCAACCTGTGAAAAGATTATTACAGCAGCTAAAAAACGTCGTGTATAGTCACGACGTTTTTTATTATCCCTTATAAATTAATCATGCTAAAAAGATAAAATTTTAGTAAAAAGTCAAAAAATCAAAAATAATACTTGCAATTATTTTCAATTCGGCTATAATAATAATTGTAGTTAGCACTCGATGTTAGTGAGTGCTAATAAAATAAATAATCAAAACTACTAATTTAAACCTATTAGTACAAAGGAGAGATTAACAATGATGAAACCTTTAGGCGACCGTGTTATAATTCGTGTCCTTGAAAAAGAAGAAAAAACAAAAAGTGGTATCTTTTTACCGGATACAGCTAAGGAAAAACCTTCCGAAGGTGAAGTAATTGCTGTAGGTGCCGGCAAAGTATATGACAACGGACAGCGTGTTGCTCCTGAAGTAGCAGTTGGTGATAAAGTAATGTTCTCCAAATATGCAGGTACAGAAGTAAAAATTGATGGTGTTGACCATCTCGTAATTAGCGAACGCGATATTTTAGCTATTTTAGAAAAATAATATATCTACAATAACAACGATTTTCTAATTTATATATTCAATCAGATCTGCCGCAAGGCAGTATCAGGAGGTAATAGACATGGCAAAAGAAATTCTTTTTAACGAAGATGCTCGCCGCGCTTTAGGCCGTGGTGTTGACGCATTGGCAAATGCAGTAAAAGTTACGTTGGGACCTAAAGGCCGTAACGTAGTATTAGATAAAAAATTCGGTGCTCCTACAATCACTAACGATGGTGTAACCATTGCTCGTGACATCGAATTAGCCGATCCATTCGAAAATATGGGTGCGCAGCTTGTTAAAGAAGTAGCAACTAAAACTAACGACGTAGCCGGTGACGGTACTACAACAGCTACTGTATTGGCTCAGGCTATGATTCAAGAAGGTATGCGTAACGTAGCAGCCGGTGCTAACCCTATGATTTTGAAAAAAGGTATTGAATTAGCCGTTAAAACTTTAGTAGAAGAAATCAAAAAGAAATCTATCAAAGTTAACGGTAAAGAAGATATCGCTCAAGTAGCTTCCGTATCTGCCGGTGACACTGAAATCGGTGGGCTTATTGCTGAAGCTATGGAAAAAGTTGGTAACGACGGCGTTATTACGGTTGAAGAATCCAAAGGTTTACAGACAGACCTTTCCGTAGTAGAAGGTATGCAGTTTGACCGTGGTTACATTTCCCCTTACATGGTAACTGACCCTGACAAAATGGAAGCCGTTATGAACGACCCTTACATTTTGATTACAGACCGCAAAATCAGCGCTATTGCTGACATGTTGCCAACCCTTGAAAAAGTGGTAAAACAAGGTAAAGAATTACTCATCATCGCTGAAGATCTTGATGGTGAAGCATTGGCTACTTTGGTAGTTAATAAATTGCGTGGTACTTTCAAAGCAGTTGCTGTTAAAGCACCTGGTTTTGGTGACCGTCGTAAAGCAATGCTCGAAGATATCGCTATCTTAACCGGTGGTACCGTAATTACTGAAGATATGGGCCGCAAATTAGACAGCGTTGAATTGGAAGACCTCGGTACAGCTCGTCAAGTACGCGTAAGCAAAGACGAAACTGTTATTATCGATGGTGCCGGCGACAACGAAGCTATTAAACAGCGTGTTGCTCAGATTAAAAATCAAGTGGAAGAAACTACTTCCGAATTCGATAAAGAAAAACTTCAAGAACGTTTGGCTAAATTGTCCGGCGGTGTAGCTGTTATCGAAGTTGGTGCTGCTACCGAAGTTGAATTGAAAGATAAAAAACTCCGCATCGAAGATGCTTTGAATGCTACTCGTGCAGCTGTTGAAGAAGGTATCGTAGCCGGTGGCGGTACAACCCTTATCGATATCTTACCTGCTCTTGAAACTTTGAAAGAAGAAGGCGATGTTCAGACCGGTATCAACCTTGTAAAACGTGCTGTTGAAGAACCTCTTCGTCAGATTGCTTACAACGCAGGTTTAGAAGGTTCCGTAGTTGTTGAACGCGTTAAAAATACTGACGCCGGTGTTGGTTTCAACGCTTTGACTGAAGAATATGTAGATATGGTTAAAGCCGGTATTGTTGACCCAGCTAAAGTAACTCGTTCCGCTCTTCAGAATGCAGCTTCCATCGCTTCCTTGGTATTAACTACTGAAAGCATCGTAGCTGATAAAGTAGAAGAAAATGCTCCTGTAGCACCTGCTATGCCTCCAATGGGCGGCATGGGCGGTATGATGTAATAAATCTACCTAACCTAATAAATACTTAATATGCAATAGCAAATAGAGTAAATTTTAAAGATGGTGACTAAGTTAAATCTTGGTTGCCATCTTTTTTTATTAAAATGTCTATTATTATTGAACAAAAATCTATTATTCATAATAAATCAATGATATAATTAATCTAATATAATATGAGTACTAATGTTTAGTTTCAAGAAAAAGCGCTATAGGGTCTAGCGATTGTTTGGGGTAAAGATGAACTAAAGCATTAGTCTATAACTTTTACGGTTAGGGGTATTTAAGGGAGGATGTAAGCTGTGGAGCGTGAATCTTTAACAAAATCTTTAATTGCAGCAGCGGTAATTATTATTTGTGTTCTTGCGGGATATTTTTATTTTTATACACCAAAAACTGCTGATAATGCTGATGTTGGAACTACAACCAGTGTTACAAATACAAATAACAGCAATGGCTCTTTAAATTCTAGTAATGAAAATAAAAATAATAATTCAAGCACTAGTTTTAATACTTCAACTCAGAATACTGCTAGTAGCAGTAGCACTAATAATTTACCTTCTAACAATAGTAATTCTAATTCGGTAACTAATGTAACACCAAATAACATGTCATCTAACAATGATAATGCAAGAGATATCAGTTCAATTGATCAATCATGGAAGGGAACTAAAACTACGGTATCTGCTATTGTAATAAAAAAGTATGACAGTGAAAAAAATGGTAAAATAAACAAATTTATGACAATTGCGGATCCTAATAAACGTTCTGTAACTATGAAAGCTGTTTTATTTGATACCGGAAGCAATCCCGACTCCGCAACAAAGCTAGATGAAGCTTATACAAACGGAACACCTATAATCCTTAATGGTAAAATTGATGTTTATAAAGGTGAATTAGAAATTATTGTTAAAAGTGTAGGTAAATAACTATGAGTATATTCTTAAAAAAGCAACTCATAATAATTTCTATTATTTTGATGTCAGTAGTACATATAGAGCTATTTAATCACGAAAGTATACCGGGTGCATTGCTTATTGTATTGGGTGCAATTTTTTTCATTTCTATATACTTTAGATAGGAGATATATTTTAAAATGGTATGATCCATTCTTATATCTATTTCTATTATTAAGTATAGGTTTTTACTTGTACGAAGGTATTGGTATAGTTTCTGTAGGGGGTTTTTCGTTTTGGGTGGCGTTTAATACATATTATTACTTTGATGCATATTTTAAATTTAAAAGATTATCTAAACGTAGTGATGTAATAATAAAAGATATTTTAAATAAAGTAAATAATGATGGAAATAATATTGATTATAATCAACTGAAGCAAGAGCTGAATCTAAGGATTGAGGAAACATTTGAAGTTTGGTTAAGTGTATTGCAGGCGAAGTATGAGCAGAGTGATTTAAGTGATAAAACAAAATATAAAGAACAGATAGAAGTTCTTATTAATAATAAAGAAGAAAAGTTTGAAGAAGGGGATGAGAATTTAAAAAAACGTATTAAAGAACTTGAATTAGAGCTTTCAAGTGTATATAAGTACAATGCTGATTTACAAAACAAAGTAAAAAAATTAGAAATGATTATACAAGAGGATTATAAAAAAATCGAAGATCTTGAGTTTAAAATCAATACTAATAATAGAACACTTGATGAAAGAAATCATATATTAAATCAGCAACAAAATGATATAAATCAAATGGTGAATACGATTAATCAACTGAAGCAGGAATTAGAAAATGCTCAAGGCGATAAAGCATTGGTGGAAAATCTTACAGAAAAACTATCAATTGCTGAAAATCAATGTAATTTATTAGTTAATGAACATAAACGAAGCCTGTTAGAAAAAGATGAGCTATTAAAAGAGAATAAGTATTTAGCTAATGCTAGAGAAGAAGCAATTCGCGAAAAAGAAGAAGCTGTTACTGAGAAACAAGAGATACAAAAACTTTTGGAGGAAGAAAAAGAAGAAAATAAAAAACTTCGTCATGAAATGGCAATTATGAAACAATCTTTTGAAGATGAGGTACAACGTATAGAAGCTCAAAAGATTGAGAATGCTCAAATACTTAGAAATAAAGAAATAGCAGTTGCATTTAGAGAAGGTTTGCATAGTGCTGAACATGAAATTTGCATAATTTCTCCGTGGGTTACTGAGAAAGTTGTGAATAGTTATTTGAACGAATTTAAACGTTTAGCAAAGAATAGGGTTAGCGTGAAAATAATTTTTGGCATGGGAAAAGATAGTAAAATTAAACAATATGCTGAAGAAAACGAAAGAAAGCTTATTAATTCTCGAAAAGCAATTGAAATAATAGAAAATGTTTTCAAGAGTGAAAACTGTGAAAATCTTTTTTCTACATTTGAACGTAATACGCATGCTAAATTATTCTTGGTTGATGATAAGTGGTATTTAGTTGGTAGTATGAATCTATTGTCATTTAATTACAAAAATAAAAAAGATAAGAGAGAGGAATTGGTTGAAAAGATATTTAATTCTAAAAAAATTGATGCTTATAAAGAACTATTTTTTTATTTTTAGGATGCAAAATTTTTATAATAATATATATTAAAATCCTAAATGAGAGGTGTAAAGAGATTGTGCTGTTACTTTACATCTCTTTTTCTATAGAATTGACGTAGACCTATGAAATTAAGTATAATCTTACATAGAAGTTATTCGACAGGTATTAATATTGAGGAGAGAGATAGATGAATGAAAAAACATTGCCCGTGTCGGCAGCGCGTTTAGAAGAGATTATAGCAGAGTATCCCACGCCGTTTCATATCTACGATGCAAAAGGGATTGTAGACAATATTCGCCGTTTTATTAAAGCTTTCAGCTGGGCGAAAGACTTTAAAGAATACTTTGCCGTAAAAGCAACGCCAAATCCTTATATCATGCGCTTATTGCAAAAAGAAGGGGTAGGTGCTGACTGTTCGTCTTTGGCTGAACTTATTTTGTGTGAAAAAGTGGGTATCACGGGGGACGATATCATTTTTTCATCCAATGATACACCGTATGAAGAATATGCTAAAGCCATGGAGATGGGCGCTATTATCAATCTTGATGACATTACCCATGTAGCTTATTTGGAAAAACATGGAGAATTACCGAGTCGTTTGGCCTTCCGTTATAACCCTGGTCCTTTAAAACACGGTGGCAATACGATTATCGGCTTACCGGAGGAAGCTAAATACGGTATGACCGGTGATCAGATTATTGAAGCCATCAATTATTGTGAAAATCATGGGGTAGAGCGTTTCGGTTTACATACCATGGTGGTGTCCAATGAGCTTGATATTACAGGGCTTATCGGCACGGCTGAATTGATGTTTGATTTGGCACTTCGTGTGAAAAAAGAAACAGGCATCGAAGTTGATTTCATCGATTTTGGCGGCGGTATCGGCGTAGCCTATCGTCCGGAAGAAACACCGGTAGATTATGAAGCCTTAAGTGCTGGTATCAAAGAAGCCTATGAAACTATGATTATCGGCAATGGTCACAGTCCGATTTCATTGGCCTTTGAATGCGGTCGTATGGTTACCGGCCCTTACGGCTATTTGGTAGCCACCGCGATTCACCGCAAAGATATTTATAAGCACTACATCGGTCTTGACGCTTGTATGGCCAACTTAATGCGCCCGGCCCTGTACGGCTCTTACCATCACATTACAGTGGTGGGTAAGGAGAATGCGCCACTTGATCATGTGTATGATGTAACCGGCTCGCTTTGTGAAAATAACGACAAATTTGCCATCGACCGTAAATTGCCGAAAATTGATATAGGTGACCGCATTGTTATTCACGATGCCGGTGCACACGGTCATTCCATGGGCTTTAACTACAACGGTAAATTGCGTTCCGCTGAATTACTTCTTAACGAAGACGGTAGCGTAACCCAAATCCGTCGCGCCGAAACCTTAGATGATTTATTTGCAACATTGGATTTCAGTGATTTATAGTAAAAATTCTATCTTTTTACTGTAAACTGTGATATAATTAATTAGTGTTGAAACAGTGTGAGTCTGATTTTTCAAATGTTAAAAAATCTAATAAGAGTCATATTTTTTCATAATATTTAAAATATTCAATAATTATAAACAAATTCATAGTATTTTAGTAGAAATTAACTTGCGCAGTAAACAGTTAGATTGTATAATGTTTATTAGGAATAGATGTTGTAAGAATTGCTGTTTACCGAAGTGGTAGAATAATTTTGCTGATAAGGCGGTGTTTCACTTTGGTGGGATACCGCTTTTTTTATAACATTTAGCAATTAAGCTATTTATGACTTAACTATATAATTAATTTATAAAAGGAGTGACTGTACAGTGTCAGAATTACTTCGCGTAGAAAATCTACACGTGTCCGTAGAGGGCAAAGAAATCCTAAAAGGTATCGACTTAACAATTAATAAAGGTGAAATTCATGTAGTAATGGGTACTAACGGTGCCGGTAAATCCACATTGGCCAATGCTATCATGGGTAACCCTGTATATGAAGTAACCGAAGGGACTATTACCTTTGACGGTGAAGACATTACCGACGAAGCCGTTAACGATCGCGCTAAAGCCGGTATTTTTATGTCCTTCCAGAATCCGATTGCTATTCCGGGGATTACGGTAGAAAATTTCATTCGTACCGCAAAAGCAACTGTAACCGGCGAAAACGTACGTGCTTTGGCATTCAAAAAAGAATTGAAAACTAAAATGGATGAATTGTCCTTCGACGCATCCTATGCACAGCGTTATGTAAACGAAGGTTTCAGTGGCGGCGAACGCAAGAAGAATGAAATTTTGCAAATGTCCGTATTGAACCCTAAATTGGCTATGCTCGATGAAACAGACTCCGGTCTTGACGTTGACGCAGTTCGTATTGTATCTGACGGTGTAGATCGTTTCCATACGAAGGATAATGCTGTACTTATTATTACTCACCACAACTCCATTTTACAGAAATTAAAACCTGATTTCGTACACGTATTAATTGATGGCCGTATTGTAAAAACAGGCGACGCATCGTTAGTGGCTGAAATCGAAAGCAAAGGCTATGATGCTTACAAAGCGTTAGTTTAGGAGGCACTCATGGAAACTAGAAAGAAAACATATGTGGAGGATATGGACCGTGGCGTCTACGATATAAAGAATGAATTCGAATATTCTTATAAATCTGATGCCGGCTTAACGGAAGATATTATCCGCGAAATATGGGAAAATAAAAACGAACCTGAATGGATGCTTGATTTCCGTTTGAAATCTTTGCGCATCTACAATGAATTAGATATTCCAAACTGGATTCCGGATATTAGCGGTCTTGATATGGCTAATATTGTTACCTATGTTAAACCGAAAGTTGACATGAAGGGTGACTGGAACGAAGTTCCGGAAGATATTAAGAGCACATTTGACCGTTTGGGGATTCCGGAAGCGGAAAAAACGTCCCTCGCCGGTGTAGGCGCTCAGTATGACTCTGAAGTTGTATATCACAGCATTCAGGAAGATCTTGTAAAACAAGGCGTAATTTATACTGATATTGAAACAGCGCTTCATGAATACGAAGACATTGTTAAACAATACTTTATGACATTGGTGCCACCAACCGACCATAAATTTGCCGCCTTGCACGGTGCTGTATGGTCCGGCGGTTCCTTCGTATATGTACCGAAGGGTGTACAAGTAGATATTCCGCTTCAGTCCTATTTCCGTTTGAATGCACCGGGCGCCGGTCAGTTCGAGCACACTTTGATTATTATTGAAGAAGGGGCTAAAGCACACTTCATCGAAGGTTGTTCAGCACCTAAATACAATGTAGCCAACTTACATGCCGGTTGTGTTGAGTTATTTGTTAAAGATAATGCGACACTTCGTTATTCCACCATTGAAAACTGGTCTAAAAACATGTACAACTTGAATACAAAACGTTGTACGGTTGGCAAAAACGGCACCATTGAATGGGTATCCGGTTCCTTCGGTTCTAAGGTATCCTGCTTATATCCAATGAGTATTTTAGCCGGTGAAGGCGCTCATTGTGAATTTACCGGTGTAACTTTTGCCGGTGAAGGTCAGTACTTGGATACCGGTGCTAAAGTTGTGCATGTAGCACCTCATACAACCTCCAATATTAACTCCAAATCTATTTCCAAGAGCGGTGGCGCTGCTATTTACCGTGGTGTATTGAACATCGGTAAAAAAGCAGAACACGCGAAAGCAACCGTTTCTTGTGAATCTTTGATGTTGGATGAAATTTCTCAGTCTGATACAATTCCTTCCATTTCTATCGAAAACGACAATGTGGATTTGGGTCATGAAGCTAAAATCGGTCGTATTTCCGATGAAGCTATTTTCTACTTAATGACTCGCGGTATCAGTGAAGAAGAAGCACGTGCCATGTTGGTACGTGGTTTCGTTGAACCGATTTCCAAAGAATTACCGTTGGAATATGCCGTAGAAATGAATAATTTGATTTCCTTAGAGCTTGAAGGCTCTATCGGTTAGGAGGTACAGATGAGTAACGTATTATTTAATGAGCTCCCAAGACCTACTTTCCGGTGGTTACAAGTAAATCATACTGAAGGTACGGTTGCCGGTGGCGATACAGCTGCAGCAGTTACGGTCAGCGCCAATGAAGGGGTTGTAACCGAACTTACTGCTAAAGCCTTGTTAAAAGCTGATTTTGAAGGAGCGGAAGCCACTTCTTTAAAAGCGGTTACCGATGATTTTACTAAAGGCATGGCTATTACAGTGCCTGCCGGCGGTAAAGAAAAAGTAATTATCACGATTGATGCCGAGGGTAAAAGCGTAGGCGACAGAACTCGTTTGGCTATCGACGTGGCTAAAGATGCTTCTTTGGAAGTATTATATGTAGTTAAAGGGGAAGTCGAAACCGGTGGTTTGAACCTTTTAACCGAAGTAAAAGCAGCTGAAAATGCTAACGTAGTTTTCAAAAAAGTACAGCTTCTCAGTGAAGGGGTACAGCAGATTGAACATCGTTACAGTCAATTAGCGGCGAACAGTAAAGTAGAATACTTGAACGTAGAATTAGGCAGCGGTGAAAGCTTCTTGCACTATACGCAAGATCTTGTAGGTGAAGAAGCTCACATTGTTCATGATTTAGCTTACTTGGGCGATAATAACCAGAAATTCGACATTTCCATGCTTATGTCCCATGTAGCACCTAAATCCGTCAGCGATATTCATGTACTTGGTGCGTTGGGCGACAATGCCAAAAAATCATTCCGCGGTACCTTGGATTTCATTCGTGGCAGTATTGCTTCCGAAGGTGCGGAAGAAGATACTTGTGTATTACTTGATCCGACTGTTAAATCCGTATCTTTACCGTTATTGCTTTGTAAAGAAGACAATGTAGTAGGTAACCATGCGGCTAGCGCCGGTCAGCTCGATAAGACTAAATTATTCTACTTGATGAGTCGTGGTTTCAGCGAAGATGAAGCTAAACATATTATTGTAGAATCCATGTTGCGACCTGTTATTGATCGACTTAATGATGAAGAATTAGAAGAGATTGTATTGCAAGCCGTACGGGCCAAAATTTAATTGAAGAATAAGAGGGTGTATTATGAAGTCGATTGCAGAAGCTTATAAAGATTTTCCTATATTGCAAAGGGAACATAAAGGTCATCGCTTGGTGTATTTAGACAGCGGCGCTACGACTCAAGTTCCGGAATATGTAATTAATGCTTTGGAAACTCATTTAAAGAATCATAACGGTAATCCGCATCGCGGAGCTCATATTTTGGCTGTGGAAGCATCAGAAGCGTATGAAACCGCTCGTGACACGGTGCAGCGGTTTATCAATGCCAAATACCGTGAAGAAATCGTATTGACACGTAATACTACGGAAAGTCTCAATTTAATTGCTTTCAGCTATGGTATGCATAATGTAAAGAAAGGCGACAAAATCGTAATTACCGTTGCTGAACACCATGCCAACTTGGTAACCTGGCAACGTGTAGCCGAAACTACGGGTGCTACTTTGGAATATATGTATCTTGATGAAAGCGGTCATCTTAAAGATGGTGAAATGGATAAAATTGACAGCCATACTAAGATTGTAGCCTTTGCTCATGTAAGCAACGTGCTCGGTATGGAGTTCCCGGTAGCCGAATTGACTAAACGCGCTCATGATGTAGGCGCCGTAGTTGTTCTTGACGGGGCTCAATCGGCACCTCATAAAAAGATTGATGTACAGGCCTTGGATTGCGATTTCTTCGTTTTTTCCGGTCATAAAATGTGTGCGTCCCAAGGTATCGGTGTTATGTACGGTAAACGTCATTTATTAGAAGCAATGCCACCGTTCTTATTGGGTGGTGATATGATTGAGTATGTGCAAGAACAGAGCACTACCTACAATGAAGTACCGTATAAATTTGAAGCCGGTACACCAAATGCACATGGTGCTGTAACATTGAAGGCAGCCATTGAATACTTGGAACAGTTTGGTATGGACAATATCAATGCCTATGAAAAAGAGTTGGTAGCTTATGTATTGCCTAAACTTGTGGCGATTCCGCATGTTCATGTATTAGGTTCCGAAGATCCGCAAGAAAAGCATGGCGTTATTGCTTTTACTATTGATGATGTACATCCTCATGATGTGGCTACGATTTTAGACAGCTACGGCGTCTGCATTCGTTCCGGCCATCATTGTGCTCAACCTCTTGGCGCGTACTATAAAGTACCGGCCTCGAACCGTATGAGCATGTACGTCTACACTCGTAAAGAAGATCTTGATATCTTCTTGGACGCTGTTAAAAAAGTAAGACCTACCATGGGCTTTGAAGATTAAACCGAGGTTACAGTAAACATAGAAGGAGTTCCTTAGTATGGAGATGGATCAGTTATATACTGAGTTAATTTTAGAACATAATCAGGATAAACGTAATAAGCGCTTATTGGATACGTTTACCGTATCTGAACATGGTCATAATCCAAGTTGTGGTGATGACTTGACGTTGCAGGTCGATGTAGAAGACGGTATCGTAAAAGATGCAGCTTATACCGGTTCGGGTTGTGCCATCAGCCAAGCATCCGCGTCCATGATGATTGATATCATCAAAGGGAAGAGCGTTGAAGAAGCATTTCGCTTAGTCGATCTTTTCCTTGGCATGATTAAAAAGGAAGTAACGGATGAAGCTGAATTGGAAGAGTTGGAAGATGCCATGGCACTTCAAAATATTTCCAATATGCCGGCTCGTGTAAAATGTGCCGTATTGGCATGGCATACGCTTAAAGAAGCATTAAAAAAAGAAGCAAATTAAGCAATGTGTGATTGCTGAGATACAGAAAAGGAGTTAACCTATAACAACCTTGTTGCTATGCGTTAACTCCTTTTTAACAGTCCCCGGAAAGGACTCAGATTAAATTGTATGTCAGGGTTTTCAATAATGAATTACTCATCTTTTTTGGCACCCGGTTTTGGTAATTTGCCCATATCCTGCAACAGCTTAACGATGCGGACACCACAGTTTTTACCACCGCAGGAACCGGTACCGGCCCCCGTACGTTCTCTGATTTTAGGAATGGTATCACAACCGTCATTAATAGCTTCTTTTATTGTTTTGCGGGAAATGCTGCGACAGGTACAAACTTTGGTATACTTGTCCAAAATACTGTCGGGAACTTTTTGTTCTTCAAAATCCATAACTTTACCTCCTATACTACTCAGTATAGCTTTCTGTACATATACTTATACATAAAATCTGATTCAAAACTCATTAGTTAAATCTATCTGTAACCTTATTGTATCATAGATTGCAAATTCTATGTTAATAAGAATGAACGAGTTAATAAAGAAAGGAAGAACCTATGATTTGCGTTTTATTCGATTTAGATGGCACGCTTACAGACTCTGCGGAAGGCATTAAAAAATCCGTTGTCTATGCATTGGAAAAGAAAGGGGTACCGGTACCCGGTGATGATATCTTAACACTCTTTATCGGACCGCCTATTGTTGATTCTTTGCGCGAGCATTGTGGCATGAACGATGCGGAAGCAGCGGAAACGTACGGCTATTTTAAAGAACGCTATGAAACTATCGGTAAGTTTGAAAATCGTGTATACGAAGATGTAGAACGCATGTTGGTTACGTTGCGTCAAACGAATACCTATGTGGCGGTAGCAACGGCTAAACCACAGCATTTGGCCAATGAAGTAATCGAACACTTCGGCCTTACCAAATACTTTGAAATTATCAAAGGAGCTGATGCAGCGCGTGGTATCACTCATAAAGATGATGTTTTGAAAGAAGCGTTAGCTGCCATGCAAGAAATTTCCTCCAATCGCACCAAAAAAGACATTACCGGTTGGTATATGGTAGGTGACCGCAAGTATGATATGGAAGCCGCTAAAAAATTAGGCTGTCGTGCCGTAGCGGTGACTTATGGCTATGGTTCGCGCGAAGAGTTGGAAAACTCCAGTGCCGACTATCTTTGTGACACCCCGTCTGATGTTATCTTAAATATTGCGGTAGATACCTTACTGTAATATATAATTACATAACGAATAAAAGCTATTCTCCTATTATAATGTGATATTTATAATATAGAGAATAGCTTTTTTGTTGCTGATATTTTAATTTTATCGGCTTTCATAGCTTATTAGCCGTTATCTTAGTAAGCCGGTTAGCTGTTAGTCACGAGGTTGGGGATCGCGTTTTTTGGCAATAACGTTAAATACCTTTTTACCGGTGTTTTTTAACTTAGAACCGGTTTGTTTTAGGCTCATACGAGTGCGGGTAACGCGAGCCATAGCAGATAGGGATGTTTTCTTGCGCGGTTTCATATCGCGAATAGAGCCGAAGTCGCCTCGGTTGATGCTGGTTGCTTTAACACGTTCGGCACCAAAAGATTGTTTTAAAACACGCATGATTAAGGTTGCTTGGAGCGGCAAGTCAAAGGTATAAATATCTACGGCTACATAGCCCATGTCCGGATAGGCATGAACGGCAATGTGGCAGTGCGGGGACACAGCAAATAACACGACTTCGTCATCAAGAACTTGGCAACTGATTTCATCAATCGGCTGTTGTGCTGCTTCCAAAGCATTAGTCACGCTTTCCTGAATGATTAGCGGGGAATTGACTACGTCTTCTAAACAAGTATATAAATCTATTAATAAATGAGTTCCTATTGCGTTAGACATACTTACACCTTCCTTATTGAGTATCGTCGTATATTAGATAAATTGAGTTTTTTTTCTTTTATTATTTAATCTCTCGTTACACAGCTGCTGGAACTTAGCGCTCGGGAATGTAATATCCTATTTAGTATGAGCGTAAGTACAATTATTTTATGACTTTTATGTATTCTTATATCGTTTTATTATACCTTGAAACAGGGCTAATTGTAAAATGGTAAACGATAAATCGAATACATTGTGTACAAAATCATAAAAAGAGGGTTAAATTACTTTGTGTTATGAGAATTACTATTAATTAACTTTAAAATGAGTTTTATGAATTATTAATCTATAAAATAAAAATTTTATTCATTTCGTGTAATCAAATGTACATTGAGGAATTTGACTTTTCTGTAATTTGTAGGCTTTTGCAAGGTCTATTTACATATGAGTATTGGTTATACCTATATGGTTGATTTACATGATAAGTTCGGTATGCTATCCTAAATCTATATGAAGTCGTACAGTAGTGCTGAGTGGCACAATACGATGTGGGAGGTCCTAATATGAGCTTACAGTTGAAGAGAGATTATGACACTTTTGTATTAGAAGCAAAGAAAATTTCACCGGACAGGGTATTCACTGATTTTCTATTGCGTTATGCTTACGGTATTGACGCATCTTGCTACAGCTATTTACCGAAAGTAGTTGTAAAAGCTAATACGGAAGCAGAAGTAGTGCAATTAGTATTATTGGCCAATCGTTGCGGTACGCCGGTTACATTCCGTGCTGCAGGCAGTTCGTTATCCGGTCAGGCATCTTCTGAAGATGTATTAATCGTTGCCAATGATGGTTTTAAATTTGTACAAGTTCTTGAAAACGGCAATGCCATTCGTTTGGCTTGCGGTGTAATCGGGGCTGATGCGAACGAAGCATTAAAACCGTACGGTAAGAAAATCGGTCCGGATCCCGCTACCATTACAACAGCGTTGGTAGGTGGTATTTTTAACAATAACTCCAGCGGTATGTGTTGCGGCACAGTTGAAAACTCTTATAAAACGGTTCGCTCTATGCGTGCTGTATTGGCAGACGGCACAATTCTCGATACCGGTAATCCGCAAAGTGTTAAAGAGTTCATGGCAACGCACAGCAAATTGATTGATGATGTACTTAATTTGCGCAGTGAAATCATGGCTGATAGTGAATTAGTAGACTTAATTCGTCGTAAATACAAAATTAAGAATACAACCGGTTACGGTATTAACTCCCTAGTTGATTTTGAAGATATTGTAGATATTTTAAACCATATCTTCATCGGCAGTGAAGGTACCCTCGGTTTTGTAAGCGAAGTTGTTTATAATTGTGTAGATGACGCTAAATACAAAGGTTGCGGGCTCTTGTTCTTTGCTAAACTCAACGATGCATCTCGTGCCGTAGTAGCCTTGGCCAATATGTCGCGCGATAAAGTAGTGGCCGCTGAAATGATGGACTACTTAAGTCTTAAGAGCGTACAGCAGTTACCGGAAGTACCATCTTTCGTACATAATGTACCGGAAGGGACCAGCTGTATTTTATTCCAATCGGAAAGCAATGATGAAGCTACTTTGGATGCTAACTTAGAATACATTAAGGATCAGTTGAAAGACATTCCGACAGTTATTCCAAGCTTATATTCCAAAGATGCTAAGGAATATGATGCATGGTGGGTAATTCGTAAAGGTTTATTACCGATTGCTGCCGGTCTTCGCCGTCCGGGCACTACGGTTATTACCGAAGACGTTTGCTTTAAAATTGAAGACTTCACCGATGGTATCGAAATGATTACGGAATTGTTCAAAAAATATGATTTCGAAGACAGCGGTATTATCTTCGGTCATGCCTTGAGCGGTAATGTTCACTTTATCATTACACCAAACTTCAATGAACAGCGTGAAATGGATAATTTTGCCGGCCTTGTAAAAGAAATGGCAGAACGTGTAGCCGGTGTAGAAGGTTCCATTAAAGCCGAACATGGTACAGGCCGCATGGTTGCTCCATTTGTTGAATTGGAATGGGGTAAAAAAGCCTATGCCGTTAACCGTCGTATTAAAGAAATTTTTGACCCTCAACGCTTATTAAATCCGGATGTTATGATTACTGATGATCCTGATGTCTACAAAAAGAATTTAAAAGCTATGAGCGATATCGATCCATTATATAACATGTGTATGGAATGCGGTTTCTGTGAACGTAATTGTCCAAGCCGTAACTTAACCTTAACACCTCGTCAACGTATTTCCTTACTTCGTGAAGAACAGCGCTTGCTTAAAGAAGGTAATACAGCTATGGCCGAAGAACTAAAAAAAGGCTATGAATACTATGGTGTTGATACCTGTGCTGCTTGTTCCATGTGCTCCATGCTTTGTCCTTTGGGCATCGATACAGCACAAATTGCCATTTCCATGCGTAAAATCAATCCGAAGGGCCGTGGCATTGCCCATGCTATTTATAACAACTTTAGCAATACCTTAAAAGCCGCTAAAGTAGGGGCCACTTTGGGTGGTGTAGCCGGTAAAATAGCTACTAAGTCTTTATTGGCAAAAATCTCCGAAGATGCACATCAGATTACCGGTTTAACACCATATGTACCGGAAACAATGCCAAAAGCTAATACGTACAAATTGACGAACAAACGTAATCCGGCTTATCAGAAAAATGTAGTATACTTCAGTACTTGTGCTAACCGTGCATTCCGTCAAAACCAAGGTTATGATGATACCCGTAGCTTACAACAAGTATTTGAAAGCTTATGCGATAAGGCAGGGTACAATGTAATTTATCCGCCACATATTGAAAACTTATGCTGTGGTTTAAGTTTTGAAAATTATGAAGAAATCGACAAACAAGCTTTAGCTGATTTGACTGAAGCGCTTACTAAAGCCAGTGAAGGCGGGGTTTATCCGATTGTTATTGACCATTCCGCTTGCTTCAATCATGCATTCAAACATATTAAAGGCTTGAAGATTCTTGATATTTCCGAATTCTTGTACACGATTTTACCAAACTTGAATGTAACAAAATGCAATGAATCTGTTATCGTTCATAAACAGTGTAAGATTAAAACCTTGAATAAAGGCGATTATATTGAAAACTTAGCGCGTGCATGTACCGACAAAGTATTCAATATTAAAGCTTTCGCATGTTGCGGTTTTGCCGGTCAAAAAGGTTTCTTCACACCGGAACTTAATAAATCATCTACTAAAGACTTAGCCGAAGAAGTTAAAAACTTAGGTGTAACTTTAGGTGTAAGTTCCAGTTCTACTTGTGAAATCGGTCTTGGCGAAAGCGGCGGCATTCCGTTTGTAAGTATTGCATATTTGTTGGATCGTTGTTCCACAAGAAAATAATATACTATTTGTTTGTTAGTTAATTAATTAATAGAATTTAGTAAGACTAGTAAATTAAAGGAAAGCAGCAATATAAAGATATTACTTCTTTATATTGTTGCTTTTTGTTGTTTATAATTCAACATATGAACAATAGTTATTATTAAAGTATCAAACAAAACGGTACAATAAAAATTAAGGTATTTATTTTTATTTATTGTAGGTTTTTAAGGAGGTTGTTGGTGTGGGGATAGTTCTAAGAAATAAAATTCAATTGGTAATTATTGGCTTATGTATAGCTTTTATTACTCTATTTGTCGTGGGGTGTGGCAATTCGGAATCAAAAGAAGAAAAAGGGCAGACGACAAAGGTAGTTACCGATTTAGTAGGTAATGAAGTTGCAATGCCAAAAGATGTGAATAAAATTGCAATTGTGCCTATTCCTTGGGCGACTATAGTTTATGCAGTTGACGGTTCCGGTGATAAAATTGCGGCTATGCATCCATCGGCAAAAAAAGCATATGAAGACAGTATCTTAAAAACGATGGCACCTAATATGGAAAATGCTAACGCTACTTTTGTAGATAATAATTTTAATGTAAATTATGAAGAGTTAGCCAAATTAAAACCAGATGTTGTAGTTATTTGGGATTATCAGCCGGAAGTAGCCAAGAAGTTAAAAGAATTAGGGATTCCATCGGTACAAATTAAATACGGTACTTTGGAAGACATTCAAAAAGGGATGATATTGGTTGGTAATATTATTAATAAGCCTAAAGAAGCAGAGGCATTAGTAAATTACCATATTCAAAGTGCTGATTACTTTAAAGGTAAACAAGAAGCATTAAAAGCACAGCCTAAAAAAAAGGTTTTATATTTAAGAGATGAAAAGTTAAATGTAGCGGCCAAAGACTCTGTCAATACACTTATGATAGAAAGTGCCGGTGGTATTAATGCTGCCAAAGATATTTCAGGTCAATGGAAGCCAACTACGATGGAACAAATTTTGGCTTGGAATCCTGATGTTATTGTTATTAGTAACTTCTCTAAACTTATGCCAGAAGATTTATATAATAACAAGATAACCGGCCAAGATTGGAGTCAGGTGAAGGCATTACAAACTAAACAAATATATAAAGCTCCGATGGGGATTTACCGCTGGGATGCTCCTGCAGTAGAAACACCTCTTATGATGCGCTGGTTAGGTAAGGTCTTACAACCGGAGATTTTTAATGATTACTCCATGTCACAAGAATTAAAATCTTTCTATCATAATTATCTGAAGTATGATTTATCCGAAGAAGAAGTTAACGATATTTTGAAAAGCAATGTAAATCCGGTGATTCCGACATTGTAAGAGGTTGTCTAATGAATATAGTGAACCGTAATTTGTATATTACAGTAATTTGTTTTATTGTCTTTTTTATGGTATTTACATTATCATTATTTGGTGGTCGTTATGTACTAGAACCTCATAAAGTTATATATATTTTATGGGCCGGTTTAACCGGTGAATTGCCTAATAATGTAGATTATTCTGTTATTTGGAATTTGCGTTTGCCTCGTGTTTTGCTAAATTGTCTGGTAGGCATGGGGCTTGCGTTATCCGGAGCCGTATTCCAGGGTATTTTTAGAAATCCGCTAGTAAGTCCTGATGTACTTGGTGTTAGTACAGGTGCTGCATTAGGCGCCTGTTTGGGGATTTTGATGTCTTATAATGAGTATATGACATCGATTATAGCACTAGGTTGTGGTATTTTGAGCGTTTGGCTAACTTATAATTTGTCTAAATTAAGAGGCGAATCTACAACATTAACCTTAGTGTTGGCAGGTATGATTATATCGGCAGTAGGGAGCGCTTTAATATCTCTTATTAAATATGTAGCAGATCCATATGATAAATTACCGGCCATTACATATTGGCTCATGGGAAGTTTTAGCAGTGCTTCTTATCAGAACTTATTGATTATAGGGATGCCCATTATTATTGGTTGCGTAATCTTATTACTTATGCGGTGGCGCATTAATATTTTGTCACTTAGTGAAGATGAAATATTGGCATTAGGTGTAAATCCTAAAAAATCCAGAAAGGTAGTAATTGTATTAGCGACTTTTATAACTGCGGCCTGTGTTACGGCAACCGGTGTAATCGGTTGGGTGGGGCTCGTAATTCCTCATATATGTCGTATGATTATAGGTGTTAACCATTCGAAGCTACTGCCTTTAAGTTGTTTAATAGGAGCTACGTTTATGATCTTAGTAGATTTTTTAGCTCGTACGGTAAGTGCTGCAGAAATTCCTATTGGTATTTTAACGGCTTTAGTAGGTGCACCATTTTTTGCTTTCCTTTTTAAACATTTGAAAGGGGGCTTATAAAATGACAATCCAAGATAATAGAAAAGAGTTTTCTATAGAAAATAATGTAGAAATAAAGAACAGAGAAATTCCAATACTTGAAGTAAAACAGGGCTGCTTTAGTTACTTAAATAGTCAACTCGTCTTAAAGGATATTAGCTTTTCATTACAAAAAGGACAAATACTGACGATACTAGGGCAAAATGGTATCGGTAAAACTACATTGTTAAAATGCATAACAGGTATCATGAAATGGACAAGTGGTAGTAGTTTTATTCTAAACAAAGAAGTAACCGGTGACTCAGAAGAAAGTAAATTGATAACATATGTACCACAGGCTAAAAGTTTATCTTTTCCTTATACAGTTGAAGAAGTAGTCATGATGGGCCGTGCTAAACATATTGGTATTTTTGGAACACCGCGAAACATTGATAAGGCGATTGTTAAAAATGCGATGGAACAAGTGGGGATTTACCATTTAAAAGATGCATTATCGACACAGCTTAGTGGTGGTCAATTACAATTAGTGTTTATAGCTAGAGCTTTAGCCGGTGAGCCTAAGATACTCGTATTGGATGAACCGGAATCATATTTAGACTTTAAAAATCAGTCGAAGATATTAAAGTTAATCAATGATTTAGTCATTAAATACGAATTAACTTGTTTAATTAACACACATTATCCTGATCATGCTTTGCGAATTTCTGACAAAACATTATTGCTTGGTCATTTAAAGTATTCTTTTGGCAAAACGCCTGAAATTATTACAGAAGAATCTATGGAAGAATATTTTGGAATTAAAACTAAAATTATATCACTTAATGTAAATGGTAAAGATATACCTGTTTTTACAGTTATATAGATATAATAGTTTTATATACAGATTTCTGAAAATAGACAGCTATTGAAGTAAATAGAGTGATATGATATAATTACTTCCGATAACGATATATTATCGGAAGTAATTTTTTATATAAAAATAGCCCTAATCCAGCCCTAATCTGTGTTTTAGCCACTTTAAGGAGTCTTCTATATGCCATCTAACAAACATTTTTATCTACGTGACAATGAAATACTCATGGCCAGCAGCAAACTCTCTGATAAAGCTAAATTAAGCATTTTGTCTTCTAAATCAGATAATACTGTTGATGCTTATGAATCCGACTGGGATGATTTCGTCTATTGGTGTGAATCCCGTCATGTTGATTTTTTCCCGGCTTCACCGGAAACTATTGTTAACTATATTAACGATTTAGCCGATCACGCTAAAGCAAATACCATATCAAGGCGTATCAGTGCTATTTCTGAAAACTTCAATGCTGCCGGCTTAGCCGATAATCCTTGTAAGTCATCCTTAGTAAGTTCCGCTTTGCGTGGTATTCGTCGACTTAAAGGAACGTATCAGCAAGGTAAAACCCCTATCCTTTTAGAAGATTTGGAGGATATTTTTAAGGAGATGGAATCGCTTAACTTACCGGAAATACAACTGCTTAGAGATAAAGCTATTCTTCTAATCGGCTTTATGGGCGCTTTTCGACGTAGTGAAATCAGTGCCTTAATGGTGGAAGATTTAACATTTTCACCTCAAGGGCTAGAAATCTTTGTACGCTCGTCAAAAGCTGACCAGGAAGGTCAAGGTGCGGTTGTAGCCATCCCTTATATCGAATACGCCGAATTTTGCGCTGTAAGGGCCGTTAAGGCGTGGCTCCGGTATACTGGTATTAAAAGTGGCCCAATTTTCAGAGGTTTTACGAAGAAAATGGACATTCGCAAGACGGCTTTGAGTGATAAAAGCATTGCGGAGATTGTAAAGAAATATGTTGAACTTATAGGTTTAGACCCGGCAATGTATGGCGCGCACAGTTTGCGTCACGGTTTTGCTACGACCGCAGCTTCATTTGGTGTTGAAGAACGTAACATTATGCGTCAAACACGTCATCATAGCGTTAATATGGTACGTCGCTATATCAACGAAGCCAATAAATTTGTGGATAATCCTATTAGTACGATATTTGGTAATAAACGTAAATAAGATCTATAGCACAAAAATAGGATGAATTTATCCTATTTTGTGTGGAGGATATTAATTTAACTCGAATAAAAAGAGCTTCCCAGCCGCTGGGAAGCTCTTTTTTATATGTATATTAAATTGTCAACATAATTAGTAACTTTGAATGATTTGTTCGAGATTAAAAATCGAACAAATTATTCATTTTGAGCTACGTATTCACTGAATACTTTATCGTTCTGTGTTTTTACAGTAGGTATTTTGAGCGTACGACCCGGTTCTAAACTGGCAGTTTCGTCTATTTTATTTAACGTACTTACAGCGTGAACCATTTCACGGATATCTATATGATCATTGGCATATTGGGAAGCAATGCCCCAAACAGTATCACCGGCTTTTACGGTTACGGTGCGTACATTATGTGTATCTAACTCAATGCTTGGCGTATTCATAAAATAACCTACAGTTAAGGTTAAGAACATACTGAAAACAATTAAAAAATCGCGTTTCATAACAATCACCCCATTGAACTATGCTTTCTAAATAGTATTTAAACGAACATTACTAACGGTATATATGTTTGTTTACACGCTTAGTATATCACACGAATAAATGTTCGGTCAAGCTGAAAATCGAACTTTTATTTGACAATATTTGTTAATACGTTCTATAATAACATTGAGATAGTTTATGTACGCCAATTTTTATAAATTACATTTCATAATATATGACTATTTAGTTAATGACAGATTTTAAGTATTTTAGATTGTGAGGTTATAGCCGTGAGACGACCTGCTACCGATATTAACTCAAAACAAAAGAAAATTTTGGACTATATTACCATGTGTTTAGAAACTAAATTTCGCTGCCCCAGTGTTCGTGAAATTTGTGAGTATATGGGATTGAGCTCTACTTCTACGGTTCAGAGCCATCTTAATACTTTAGAACGTTTTGGCTATATTACCCGTGATGTAAATAAGAACCGCTCTATTACAGTTGTTGGTCTTAAGCCTAAAATGGCGCCTAAAGTAGAGGTGTCTGCTGATAAACAGGTTACCTCTTCCGAAACATTTGAAATGCTCCAGGCTCGTTTACGTAATGTTCCTTTAATCGGTACGGTTCAAGCCGGTACACCGGTAACGGCTATTCAGAACCAGGAAGCTACTATTCCGCTTCCTTTATCCTTAATTGGTAATTCCGAATGTTTCCTCCTTCGTGTACGCGGTGAGTCGATGCGTGATATCGGCATGTATGAAGGTGACTTACTCATCGTTCGTAATCAACAAACCGCTAATAACGGTGATATTGTAGTAGCCCGTATTGATGACGAAGCAACAGTTAAACGCTTCTATCGTGAAGCCAATCGAATTCGTTTACAGCCTGAAAACAGTGAGTTTGAACCCATTTATACAGATTCCTGTACTATCGAGGGTAAAGTTATCGGTTTAATTCGTGATCACATTTAATAGTCAGTCTGTCATTTATATTTTCAATTAAATAAAATAAAACGAACACTTGTTTGTCTGCCCGAATTTTGGCTTAAGAAACAAGTGTTCGTTTTTTATTTTTATAAATTTCTTCTTTATTATTGTTGTTGTAATGCAGTGCTTGGCTTATTTAATATATGGTTTAATAGCAGCATCAATTACGACTGCTTCTTCGTCTGACGGTTCACATAACGGCAAGTGGAACGGACCGGCCGGTAAACCTAATTGACGAACTGCGTATTTTACAGGAATCGGATTAGTTGTTACAAACATGGCTTTGAATATAGGGAATAAGTCTTTATTGATTTGTTTGGCTTTAGTCACATCCCCTGCTTCATAGGCCTGAATCATTTCATTCATTTCCTTGCCCACTACATGAGCCGCTACAGAAATAACGCCGCAACCGCCTACAGCGAGCATCGGTAAAGTTAAACCATCATCACCACTGTAAATCATGAAATCTTCCGGTAATAAATGATAAATTTCAGCCGCTACATTAATATCACCACTCGCTTCTTTAACAGCGGCAATATTTGGGCAAACTTCACGCAATTTAGCTATAGTAGCCGGCATGATTTTGCCGCCTGTACGGCCCGGAACATTGTATACGATGACCGGTAAATCAGTAGCTTCAGCCATAGCTTTGAAATGTTCAAATAAACCGCGTTGATTTGGTTTATTGTAATAAGGTACTACCCCCATTACGGCATTTACGCCTGTTTTAGAAGCCGCCTTGGTCAATTCTATTGTACGTTGGGTATTATTGGAACCTGTATTGGCCACGATGGAACCTAAATGACCACACTCGCGCGCGATTAATTCAAATAGCTTAAGTTTGTCCTCATTATCAATTGTGGGACTTTCTCCCGTAGTGCCACACACAATAAGACCATCAGATCCATTGTTTAGTAAATGCTTGGCTAATGTGAGCGCTCCTTCAAAATCTACTGAACCATCCGCGTTAAACGGTGTAATCATAGCTGTTAATACGCGACCTAAGGTTTTCATAATAACCTCCTCTAAAACTATTCTTTAAAATGATTGGTGTTCCACCAAATACTCGGCAATCTGCAAGGCATTTAAGGCAGCCCCTTTGCGGATTTGATCGCCGGCAATCCAGAAATTCATGCCTTTATCGTTGTATAAATCTTTGCGAATACGGCCGATTTCACAATCATCCTTACCGGATGTGTAAAGCGGCATCGGATACGCTTGTTCTTGTGGATTGTCATTAACCACAAGGCCCGGGAATTTTTCACAGGCAGCTTTAAAATCAGCAACACTTACAGGCGCTTCGGTTTCTACCAAAACAGATTCGGAATGGGAACGATATACCGGAATACGAACTGTGGTCGGAACGACTTGGATGGAATCATCATGCAAAATCTTCTGCGTTTCATTGACCATTTTCATTTCTTCTTTAGTATAATCGTTGTCCAAGAAAACATCAATTTGCGGAATTACATTAAAAGCGATTGGATAATGTTTAGGCGCGGAAGCACTAGGTAAGATATGGGCTTCCATCGGTTTCCCTTGAATGTGGGCACTTACCTGATTATCCAATTCGTCAATGCCTTCCTTACCGGCGCCGGATACGGCCTGGTATGTACTTACGACAACACGTTTAATCGGCGATAAATCGTGGAGCGGTTTAAGCCCTAAAGCCATAATAATGGTAGAGCAGTTCGGATTGGCGATAATTCCTTGATGAGTATCGATATCTTCAGGATTTACTTCGGGTACTACGAGTGGTACGTTCGGATCCATTCGGAAGGTGCTGGAGTTATCGATAACAATAGCACCGCGTTTTACCGCTTCCGGTGCCAATGTTTTGGATATGGAGCCACCTGCGAATAAAGCAATATCAACGTTTTCAAAAGAATCGGCGGTAGCTTCTTCTACCACATAAGTTTTACCGCATACTGTTAATTCCGTGCCGGCTGAACGAGCGGATGCCAATAATTTAAGGTTTTCAAACGGAAATTGGCGTTCTTCGATTAATTTAATAAATTCTTGCCCTACCGCGCCGGTAGCACCTAAAATAGCAACATTTGGTTTTCTCATGTGTATCTCTCCCAATTTAATAAAAATAAATATTGTAGCAATAGTATGGCGAAGGGCTTTTAAATACCTTAATCATACCTTATCTTTAAAATTATAAGTAATGTTCCAGACCGTAAGTAAGGCCCGGTTTTTCAGCAATCTTCTTACAAGCTAAAACTACGCCCGGCATGAAGGATAAACGGCTGAGTGAATCGTGGCGAATCGTCAGTGTTTCATCATAACCCCCAAATAAAACTTCCTGATGAGCCACATAACCCGGTAAGCGAACGCTGTGAATCGTTACGTCATCCACCTTGGCACCGCGAGCGCCGGGTAAACTTTCACGAGTTAAATCTTCAGCCCCTACCGCACCGGCTGCCTGTTTAGCTTCATTAATAAGCTTGGCTGTTAATACGGCCGTTCCTGACGGAGCATCATATTTGTGATTGTGATGCAATTCAATAATTTCTACATTCGGGAAATAGGGTGCCAAATCGGCTGCTGTTTTCATCATCATAACAGCGCCCAGTGAAAAGTTAGGTGCCACTAAGCAATTAGCATTATTGGCTTTACCGATGGCCGCTAATTCATCACGCTGTTCAGCGGTAAGACCGGTAGTTCCGATTACCATGTGAACTCCGGCGCCTAAAACAGTTTTAGCGTTTTCAAAAATAATGGCGGGACTGGTAAAATCAACGATAACATCCGGCTTTTTAGAGCTTAAAGCGGCTGTTAAGCTTTCGTATAAAGGCAGCCCCAATGATTCGATACCGGCAGCTGTACCGGCATCTTCTCCGGCCTGTTTAGGGTCGATACCACCGATAAACTGTAAGTCCGGATCATTATGAACAGCTTTTACGACTTCGCGACCCATTTTGCCGGTCGCACCACATACCATTACTGTAATCATGTTCATTCCTCCCAAAAAAAAGACCAGCGGATAGCTGCCACTGATCTTGGTATGGATACCTGAACGACTATGCGCTTTATCATATGAATATAACAAAACTATGATAGTCAGAACAATGAGCTAGCACTCCATCAAATGATGACAGTCATACACTTATTCAATGCACAACCAGCTATGTTTGTCGGCACAAACAAACTTCGGCGATTCTCCCTTTCTTTATATCTCACAGCCTTGCCGGGCTCCTTACAAGTACTCTTAAGCATCGCGCCTCTATCTCCGCATATTTAATTCAAAATTCAAAAGTGATTACCAATAGTATACATTTATTTTCTGATGGCGTCAAATCGTATTCTGTATACATAGTTATAACTATAACCGAGGTAAAGCTATTAATGCTTATTTTTAAAATGTTCAATCATTTCTTTCGCCGTAGCAAGAGCCGTATGAGAGAAGTTTTGACCGGACATCATGCGGGCAATTTGTTCCACATGTTCTTCCTCGCTAAGCTCGGTAAGGCTTGATACGGTGCGTCCATCCACTTCCTGCTTGGACAGATGGTAATGATGCTTGGCAATACTTGCGGTTTGTGGCAAATGAGTTATACAAAATACTTGAGTGCTGTTGCTGAGTTGTTGGATTTTAGCCGCTACCTGTAAGGCAATATCGCCGCTAATACCAACGTCGATTTCATCGAATACCAAAGTCTTGAATGTTTTGGTATTAAATACCGTTTTAAAAGCCAAAGCAATACGCGAGATTTCACCGCCGGAGGCCACTTTGTGGAGCGGCAATAGGTCCTCCCCTGCATTGGCATTGAATAATAGTTCGATACGTTTAGCCCCTAACGGTAATAGTTCGTCGCTTTTTTCAATGACAAACTGAAGTTTAGCTTTACTCATCCCTAAGTCTTTTAACTGCTTTTGTAATTGTTCGGCAATTATGGCACTGTTTGTATCACGAATCGCAGTAAGGGCAGCTAATTTAGTTCTTGCATCGGCTTCGGCTTGTTGAACGGCTTTTTCTAAATCTTCTTTAGCATAGCTCTGGGCTTCCAATTCTTCCAATCGGGCTTGCGCTTTGTTTTCAAATTCTAAAACCTCTTCAATGGTTTCCCCATATTTGCGTTTTAAACCGTAAATTAAGGAATCTCGTTCCTGACAATAGGCGTACCGCTCTTCATCATAGGAAATGGAATCCCGATAGCGATCAAGCCCTTGCGCCGCTTCTTCTAATTGAAAATAGGCAGAATTGATTAATTCGGATAAGTCTTTGAGTTCCTCGTCATAACGAACCAAATCCTGTACTTCCGATTTAATGCTGTTGACCGCTTCCAAGATGGCATGTCGATCATTGTAGAAGGCATTATAACAAGCGCCTAATACTTTATCCAGATGTTCAAAGCTGTCTAATCGCTTAAGTTCCGCCGCTAAGGCTTCGTCTTCCCCCGGTTTCAGTTGTGCTTCTTCAATTTCATCAATTTGAAAGCGAAGCATATCCAGTTCTCTGGCTCGTTCCGCAGCCATGGCTTCCAAGCCGTCTAGTTGTGATTTTGCTGTTTTGTAGCTCTTGTAGGCTTTTACATAAGTGTCAAAGGCATTTTGCCCTTCCTTGGTGCATTCATCTAAATATTTATGATGCACATCAGGATTCAACAAGAGCTGATTGCTATATTGGCCGTGAATATCCGCTAAATAAAGGCCGATTTCACGTAGTGCTTTAAGTGGGATTGCCTGGTCATTAGCCAAAATAGTAGATTTTCCTTGACGGTTAAACGAGCGCGATAAAATGAGCTGATTTTCTTCCACGAGAATATTTTTAGACGTTAAAAGATCTAACAGTTCCGTATCGTCAGTTACATCGAAGACACCTTCAATGACAAAGGCATCCTTGCCGTGGCGGATAAAATCACTGCTGGCCCGCTCGCCCAACAGAATACTGAAGGCATCCATAAGGATAGATTTGCCGGCACCGGTTTCACCGGTAAAGATGGTAATGCCGTCCGAAAATTGTAAATTCATCTGTTCAATTAAGGCAAAATTACGAATTCCCATTTGTGTGAGCATAGATTACAAGTCCTTAATCCCTTTACAGGTAATAAAACGTAAATAATAATTATACGAGATAAATATAAATAATAAGCATCCGGAGCAAATATAAATAGTAATTATACGAGGCAAACATAAATGATGCCGCTAATAATCACTAAGCCTATACGCATAAGGGCGCATAGGCTTAATAGTTACATATTAATCTTTCATAAGATCGGAAATACGTTTTAAAATCGGCTGTACGTCTTCCACGGAGCGTGCAATTAATAAAATCGTATCATCACCGGCCAAGGTGCCGATTAACTCAGCCCATTTAGCGTGGTCAATGGCAAATGCCACAGATTGAGCGGAACCCGGTAAGGTATGCAATACAATCTGATTCATGGTGAAATCTACACGCGTAATGGATTCCTGGAACAGGCGACTAATGCGATTACCGATAAGGAGTACATTCTCTTCCGGCGATAAAGCATAACGATAATGACCGTCACCGGTAGGAATTTTAATGAGCATTAATTCTTTAATATCGCGGGATACCGTAGCTTGCGTAACTTCAATACCTTCCGCGGCTAAAGCGGCTGCCAATTCTTCCTGCGTTTCAATAGAGCGAGATTGTACGATTTCTTTGATTTTATTATATCTGTAACGTTTCATAGGTCACCGTCCTTTAATAATATATAAAATGGGAGGTTTGTTTGCTTGGTTTACTAATTTCCAAGTGGCTACATCATATGACTTTTGTGGCAAAGTACTTATAAACTCACATACTGCTTTGTCTTCTCGCTCACCTTCCGGTGTACCAGGATAGGTAACGATAGTGATGAGCCCTTTAGGATTTAATAAATTTAAGCCTCCCTTGATGGCTTGTATAGTTGAATCGGGTTTTGTCATCATGGTATGATCACTACCCGGTAAATACCCTAAATTAAAAATAAGTAAGTCAATATTAGTAATAGCGGTATTATATTTAGTATTCGTCGTATGCCCATCGTTCTGGGCTGCTGCCGGATTGCCTGTTGCTAAGATATCTTCATGCGTACCATGTACCAAGTGATACGTTATATCTGTGCGGGCACATTCTGTATGTAGGCGCTTAGTGGAAGCTTCGATGGCCTTTGTCTGTTTATCGATGCCCCACAGGGTGCTGCCGGGAAAACAATGTTGGGCCAGATACAGCAAATCATGGCCATTACCGGCCGTAGCATCTACGATTGTTTTGGCACTTTTAAGTTGCTCATCCCAAAAAATGTGTTGGAACTGTACAACATGATTATAGTTGATCATAAAAGCTCATCTCTTCGTGCCGATAATTTGCGGAATAAGGTAGCAAAGAATTTTACGTCATAGAAGCGCACATAGCGACTGTAAAGCGCACTGGCTTCGATGTGAAGGCTGTCTTCATTACTAAACTGATAATCGAAAGTACCGTCGATACAAATATGGAGTTTCTCTTGACGTTTCGGCATCGTTAAATCGATACGGGCACTTTCTTTTAACACCAAAGATACACTTTGCAGTAGATGCGGTGCAATCGGTGTAACAATAATAGAATGGTTGTCCGGTGCCATAATCGGACCGCCGGCCGATAAGTTATAGCCTGTAGATCCTGTAGAACAAGCTACGATTAAACCGTCGGCAGGATACATCTGCGTATACCCTTCGTTGATCGCTAAATTAATACGCGCCATACGGCCCGGCTTTTCATGAGTAATAACTACTTCATTAATGACCGGCGTTAATTTTTTTACGCCATGAGGTGTGCGGATTTCCGCAGCCAAATGGATACGATTTTCCACGCGAAAATCACCGTTGGCGATTTTCTTGATGCGGTCTTCCATATCAGCTAATTCGATTTGATTTAAGAAGCCCAATTCCCCTAAATTGATACCGCAAATGGGAACATTATATTCATAAATTTGACGGGCTAAGTGAATTAAGGTACCGTCACCGCCGAAACTGAAGGCCATATCAAGATGCTTAAAAAATTCAGGTCTAGGCAATACTTGCTTAGTCGGAACACCTAATAGTTCCGGTAAGTTAAACTCCTCCAAATCGGCCGGTAGCCATACGTCCAAGCCGTTTTTTTCACAAAGGCTCTTCGCCTCTTGCAAAATAGGAATAATATTCTCTTTCCCCATGTTAGGAATAAATCCTACTCGCATATCATCACCTACAGTTCGTGCGCGGCAGCTACCACTGATTCAACCAATTCAGGCGTAATCGCTAAGGCACCGTCCGTCGTCTTTTTAAAATATCCCAAAAATTCTATATTACCTTCAGTCCCCTTGATGGGTGAATAGGTTACGCCATGAAGATGTAAGCCCACTTCTTCGGCTACATTTAAAATGCGTGTCAGCACTTCGCCGTGCGTAGCCGGGTCACGGACAATACCGCCCTTGCCCACTTTTTCACGACCCGCTTCAAATTGCGGTTTAATAAGAGCTACTAAAGAGCCCGTGTCCTTAAGGAGCGTTACGGCTACCGGCAGTACTTTATCCAGTGAAATAAACGCCACATCAATGGAAATGAAATCAACCAGTTCCCCCAGTTGTTCCGGCGTAACGGTTCGTATATTTTGCTTTTCCATGTTGATGACGCGTTTATCTTGCCGTAGTGACCAAGCCAGTTGGTTATAGCCCACATCAATAGCAAAGACCTTGGCGGCCCCATTTTGAAGAGCACAGTCGGTAAAACCACCCGTAGAAGCGCCAATATCAACCATAACCGCATCAGTTAAATCGATGGGATATAATTGTAACGCTTTTTCCAGTTTTAACCCGCCGCGACTAACATAAGGTAACGTATTGCCTTTAACGCTTAAATCCGCATCAATCGGCACCTTGGTACCCGCTTTGTCGACACAGACAGTGCCCATAAAAATTTGGCCGGCCATGATGGCTGTTTTGGCTTTTTCACGACTTTCAAAAAGACCGCGATTCACCAATAAGACGTCTAACCGTTCTTTAGTACTCATAAAACTCCTTAGTTCGTACACTTAAAGCATCTTAGTTATAGAAAGTTATAGTAAATAATGGAGGCAACGGCATAGCCTAAAAAGGCGCCGCCGAATACTTCAAAAGGCGTATGTCCCAAGAGCTCTTTGAGCACATGACCGTCATCCAGATAGACCGGGATATTACGCTTTTTGAAATGTTCCATTAATTGGTTTAAAATTTGTGCCTGTCGCCCTGCTTCACGGCGTACGCCGGATGCGTCATACATGACGATAAGTGAAAAGGTAATACAGATTACCGATAAATCTGAAGTTAAGCCATGAATATAAGCGGTAGCCGTTGATAAAGCGACTACGAGCGACGAATGAGAACTGGGGAACCCTCCAGATCCGATAAGGCGTTCCCATTGGAAGCGTCTATACTGCAGTAATACGATGACAAATTTTAAAGCTTGTGCTGAAAACCAACCCAGAAAGGCACTCAGCGCAATGTAATTATCGAATAATTCATTTAAAAATTGCATATCAATTCGTCCTATGTACAAGGTAGTCTACTAATGCTTCCAAGATGGTTGTATTGTTTGGTACCGAAGCCAAGGCACTTTTAGCGGCTGCTGCGGTTTCATCCGCTTTAGCGCGAGCCCCGGCTTCACCTAATTCGGATACATAGGTGGATTTATCTTGTTTTACATCACTACCGGGCATTTTCCCTAAATCCTCAATGGTGCCCGTTACATCGAGAATATCATCGGTAATTTGGAACAATAAGCCCAGTTGATCGCCATAAGTCATATAGGCTTTATGGACATCTGCTGAAGCGTGGCTGAGAATCAGACCGATTTCGATAGCCGCCAAGAATAAGGCCCCTGTTTTACCGCGATGGAGCACTTGCAGTTCCGATAGTGGAATGTGGCGTCCTTCCGACAATAAATCGAAGGCCTGCCCCCCGACCATACCTTCCGGTCCGGCTGCCTTGGCTAAGGCTAACACGCATTTAAGATGCTGTTCCGGTGTGGCTGCTTTATTTTGACAGATTAGTTGAAAGGCATATGTTAATAAGCCGTCACCTGCCAAAACAGCGAGCCCGTCACCATATACTTTATGGTTTGTCAGATTGCCGCGGCGGTAATCGTCATTGTCCATGGCCGGTAAATCGTCATGAATTAAGGAATAGGTGTGAATTAATTCGATGGCACACACAATTTCCTTATACGGTTCCGGTGAAACACCGAAGGATTCCATAACCGCTTTCGTTAAAATCGGGCGAATCCGTTTACCGCCCATGAGTAAACTGTAGCGCATGGATTCATAAAGTTTCTCATATTCTGTATTGGGCGAGTTTAACACTTCTTTGAGATAATCTTCCACCCATGTTTTGCTCGCCTTTAAATACTCTTTTAACATATATCCTCCTGCCTCTGAACGGCCTGTAAAGTCAGTTTTACTGACTCGTTTGAATATAGTTATTATACATCATTTTATAGATTTTATACATAGATTATTGAGTAAATAAGCAAATATTTTGCATATTTCAGAAAAAATATTTCTGACCTTCACTGCCGATGCGGACTTCTTCAATAATTTGACGTACTTCCCCTTCCACACTTTGCAGCATGTCGGAGCACTCTTTCACGAGTGTAAGGCCTTTTTTATATTGTGTTAATAAGTCGTTAACGGATAATTCATTAGCATCCAAGGTGCGTACAATTTCTTCCAAGGCTGCATATTTTTTTTCGTAATTCTTAAGTGTGTTAGCCATTTGTTATAATCTCCTCTACCTTGGCTGTTAATGAGCCGTCGTTCATAGTAATATTCACGGTATCCCCTACATTTACGGCGGTGACGGAATGAATCGGTGAACCGTCATGTTCTATTTTAGTATACCCTTTCAACAATAAATGCAACGGATTCAATAATTCCAGTTGCTGCCCCATGAGCAACAAATCGTTTTGCTTTTTGCCGACAGCCTGTTGCACGGCACCGCTTAAACGATGTTGTAACTCACTGAGTTTAGAACTTTCTTGGTGGATTAATGTTAAAGCGGGAATGCCTAATTTGCGATTAAAAATAGCCTGCAACTCTTGTTTCTTTGTTTCTATCATTTGTTTCATGTATTGATGCAAGTATGTTTCTTTCGCTTCTAACTGCTCTAAAAGATAACTTACGGGATAGACCGTAAGCTCTGCTGCATGACTGGGCGTAGCACCGCGTACGTCGGCGGCAAAGTCACAAAGGGTATAGTCCGTTTCGTGGCCTACCGCTGATACAATAGGCGTCTTACAGTTATACACAGCTTCTACTACGGCTCTGTCGTTGAAGCACCATAAATCCTCCATGGATCCCCCGCCGCGTCCTACAATTACGAGTTCCACCTCGGTATCCGCATCAGCTCGTTCAATCCCTTTCGCGATAACGGGACCGGCTTTATCACCCTGCACCGGTACGGCAAAGAGTTTAAACTGTACGAACGGATTACGCTGGCGAGCTACATGCAAAATATCATGGAGCACGGCACCTGATTCGGATGTAACGAGGCCAATCGTAGTAGGCATAACCGGCAATGGCTGTTTATGGCTTTCGTCAAAATAGCCGAGGGCTGTCAATTCTTTCTTTAACGCCTCGAAGGCAAGTTGATACGGGCTCTTCTGACCGATTTCCATATCATTACAGATGAGACTTAAACGGCCTGTTTTTTCATAGAAATTAATAGTAGCCCGCATGGTTACAAAGAGGCCGTTTTCCAGTTGACCAACGAAGCCTTTTTTCTGCGCCGTTCCCGCCCAAAGGGCTACATCGACGGAGGCATCATCGTCTTTTAGTGAAAAATAGTAATGACCGGTGCTGTGGCGTTTTAAATTGGCAATCGTACCGGCTACATAACAGTTTTTCAGTACATATTCCCGCTCCAACACTCGTTTTATTAGATTGTTTAATTTGGTAATGGAGAAAACATCCATATAATTCCTCCTGTGAACCTTTTATTCCTTATTATAAAAAGCTTTAATCCTATTTATTTGCTATTTATTTTCAGCATCCAGTAAAGCGGCTCCGTAAGCCACACCGGTGGCATTATCGGAACTGTATTCAGGTGGTGCAAAGAGGACCTTAACCTTGCGGGATTGACCGAAATCAACCAGGGCTTGGCGTAAATAACTGTTGGCCATGACGCCCCCTACGGCAATTAAAGTACCGGCCGGGCGTTGTTCCCAATGAAAAGTTAACATTTTTTGCAGTGAACGAGTCATGCAGTGGAATACGGTTAAAGCCGTCTGCGCTTTATAATCCTCGGTAAGCATATGCCCGTTGTTAGCTCGTTCAATACGGCGCACGGCTTCGCTGCAAGGGCCGCCAAAGCTGATGGCGCCGTTTTTTACCGATACGGGTAGCATTTTAAAATCACCATTTGATTCAGATTCCAAGCGATTCACTGTCTTTTTTAGTGCTTTGGGATCATCGCATAGTGTTTTGGCGATTCGTTCCATATGCGGACCCGCCGGAAACGGTAGGTCTAGAGCAACGCCGATACGATCGACAAATTGGCCGCCATGTAAATCTAAGGCACCGCTCATTAATCGGGCCGTAAAAAAGGTTTCTTCAGCCGGTTCACAATATAATAGTTCCGTTGTGCCGCCCGATACATGGAGCGCATAAAACGGTTCGTCCGGCACACAGTTTAAAACACGTAAAGCGGCCAGAATATGATTTTCCTGATGTGAAAACTCATAGACGGGAACGTCATTTAGATGACCTAAGCTTTTTGCCATGCCTCGGCCCACCAAAAAAGCAGGCATATAGGAATCCTTTTCACGGCGCGGAAACGCACTGACTCCAATGCCCGCTAGTTGGACACCTGACGGCAATTGTTTAATTAAATCGGGTAAGGCACGGGTATGCTGAAACACCATTTGTGATTGTTGCAGCCCACGCTCGCCCGGTTTTACGTCTAATAGTTTTCTGGCTTGGCCAATTAATTCACCCGATTCATTGACCAACGCACAGGATGTAGTATAACAACTTGTATCTAATCCTAAATAAACTTTCATAATATGCCTCGTTTAGGCCTTAAGGTCTGAAGCAGTATCGGACGTTTTAGCTTCCTTAGTTTTAGCATCGCTAGACTCAGTCACCTCGGATATAGGTGCCGCTTTTGAAGACCCTTTTTCTTTGGCAATGGCATCCAATACGGCATTTACAAATTTATAGCCTTTATCGGAACCGAAATCTTTCGCCAATTGTACGGCTTCATTAATAATAATGCGAGGATCGATGGCTTCGGCGGAAACAGTAAGTTCCCAAGCTGCTAAGCGCAATACGTTTCGCTCAACTGCTCCTAATTGTCCTATTTTGCGTTTTGGCGAGTGGGCCTGTAACAGATTATCTAAAATCTCCTGATTAGCCGTTACACCGTTAATAATCGCTTCTGCATAGGCAATATCCATGGCACCGGTACTACCGGATTCTTCTTCCGGCATAATTACGGAATCTTCAGTCTTATGAAATTCCTTGGCATATAAAGATTGGAAAGCATACTGCCGTGCTTGGCGGCGATTACGATTTTGCTTCATTATTTAACTCCTCTGTTACTTGATTAGGATCGATTATATTTTCAAAATGTACATCGATTCGCACCGAATCCAGATCTAAGGATTCTTTTAAATCTTTGTTAATTTGTTGGCGAATTTGGGTAGCCATTGTCATCAAGGGATAGCCGTAAAGGACATTAATATATATATTGATCTCAAGGCCTTCTTTGCGATGTTTTACATTAATGCCGGGCAAGCGTTTTTGACCAAAATTGCGCGCAATGCCGTCAACCATACCGGTGTAAAAATTACTGTTTAGTGAATGATAGCCCGGAATTAAAGTTAATGCATGATGAGCTATCTGCAATAGAACCTCATCGGACACATCTACCTGTAATTGCGGATTATTTGATTTTACGTCCACTTGGTATCGCTCCTTTCCCGATTAAATGTACTTAACGCCTGTATTTTCAAAGGCAATATCCTGAATAAAGATATTAACACCCTCTACATGTGTGCCGGTCAATGTTTCGATGCCGGTTTTTACATGTTCCTGAACGCGCAAAGCCACATCGGGAATACGATAGCCGTAACGAGCAACAAGATATAAGTCGATGGTAATACTGTTATCCGATGTTCGTTGTAAACTAACGCCTTCCCATTGGCTTTTCATGCCGATTAAATTGGCAAAATCATCGCCTGCAGTGGTACTCATAGAAGCGACACCTTTCACTTCCAATGCTTTTAAGGAAGCAATAGTGCCATACACATTATCGCTTATTTTAGTCACTCCTTCAAAGAATGCATTCTTATCACTCATAGTACCCTGCCTTTCTTTAATAGCATAAAAAGCATTTGCCTTGAACAACGTACGTTAAAGACAAATGCTTTTAAAATTAATTGATATTACGCACGTTCAATGTATTGGCCGGTGCGTGTATCGACGCGAAGAACATCGCCCACTTCGATAAACAATGGCACTTTAACAACATAGCCGGTTTCCAATGTAGCCGGTTTGTTACCACCTGTTGCCGTATCGCCACGGATACCAGGGTCAGTTTCTACAACGCGAAGTTCTACAGCTACCGGTAAATCGATACCGATTACGATGCCTTGGAAAAATACGATGCTAACTTCCATGTTTTCAAGCAAGAAGTTTTTAGCTTCGCCCAATTGTTCAAGATTCAATTCTACTTGGTCATACGTTTCATTGTCCATGAACGTATAAGCGCCGTCAGCTTCGTATAAGTATTGCATACGACGGCGATCAACATGTGCTTTAGGCACTTTTTCACCGGCGTTGAAAGTACGTTCAACTACGGAACCGGTCTGTAAATTTTTTAATTTACAACGTACGAATGCAGCACCTTTACCCGGTTTTACGTGTTGGAAGTCTACAACCTGCCACACGTTGCCATCGAGCTCAATTGTTACGCCCGGACGAAAATCATTACTAGAAATCATTTAAATCCCTCCGTTTAACCTTTTACTTCTATTAATTCCTTCGAGGTATGAGTGATTAGCTCATAGCCATCGTCAGTAACTATAACACTGTCTTCAATGCGAAGACCTATTTCCCCGGGAAGATATACGCCCGGTTCCACAGTAACTATCATATTAGGCTCTAATATAGTATCGGAACGCGGCGATGCCACCGGTTCTTCGTGAATGTCGAGCCCTACACTGTGACCGGTGCCGTGATTGAAATAATCGCCATAACCGTCGGCCGCAATACTGTCGCGGCAAGCGGCGTCTACAATTTTACCTGTAGTACCGGCTTTTACAGCGGCGAGCCCCTTTAGCTGCGCATCAAGCACAACTTTATAGAGCTTGCGTTGCAAATCGGATGCGTCCCCCATTACAATGGTGCGGGTCATATCCGAATGATACCCTTGGTATACGGCGCCAAAGTCAAAGGTAACAAAATCACCTGTTTCAATGACTTTATCAGATGCTACGCCGTGTGGCATACTGGAGCGATGTCCGGAGGCCACGATGGTATCGAAAGACGGTTCTTCAGAGCCACGTTTTAACATTTCAATTTCTAAAATGACGCGTGCTTCCCGTTCCGTCATGCCCGGTTTTAATTGCGGTAACAAAGCGGCAAACGCTTCATCGGCAATGCGGGCAGCTTCTTTCATAAGCGTAAGTTCATCCGGCCGTTTAACAGCCCGTAAAGGTGTTAAATCAACAGATTTAAACTTACTGCCTACCAAAATATCAGAAAATGTCATATACGTGTCAACCGGCACATAATTGCCTTCGAACGCACAGACAGATAATGTAATATTATGATTTTTGACAATATCCGCTATAGTTTCCCAATTAGAACCGGTGTATTGGATGACTTCATAGCCTTCACATTGGTTCTCTGCTTGTTCCGTATAACGACTATCAGTTACTATAAATGCTGTATTCGGTGTTACAAAGCCTATGGCTGTAGTCCCTGTAAAACCGGCAAAATATCTCAGATTGGTCTGGCTAAGCAAGAGTATGCCATCATACTGGTGCGCAGTCAAATAATCCTGTAGGCGTAATAAGCCGTTCATGATAAGACTCCCTTGCTATAAATTTTTTCATTTCATGATACCACAAAATGAGCGTTTTGACTATAGTTTTTCGTAGTCTGACGCTTCAAGATAGGTAAAATCACCGGGGTTCGGGATGTCTGATAAATCAAGATGGCCCACAGTGAGGCGCTTTAAATACGTGATTTCACCGCCGGCCGCCCCTATCATGCGTTTAACTTGATGATACTTGCCTTCTTCGATTATGATTTCGGCACTCTTAAGTAAAACGGTATCATCGGCATCCGAATCTTCTGATTTACCGGCCACTGCACCGGGTAAGATGATTTCAGCCGGTTTGCATACCGTACCGTCACCTAAAATGATACCGGTGCGGATGCGTTCTAAGCCCTCTTCGCTAAGGGTACCGCTATATTCAAAATAATATCGTTTGGGCACATGTTTTTTGCCGTTGATAATGCGGTGTGCCCAGGCGCCGTCATTGGAAAGTAATAAAAGGCCTTCCGTATCTTTATCAAGGCGTCCCACCGGGCCTACGCCCATAGTGCGAAATTCGGGCGGCAAAATATCCATAACCGTAGGATGACGAGCATCCTCCATGGCACATACATAACCGGTCGGTTTATTAAACTTTACATAATAAATTTGGCGGCTGTCGATAATTTCACCATTTACCGAAATCGTTTGCTCCGGTATATCGATGGGCATATCTTTCTTCTTAGCCACTACACCATCCACCGTAACAAGACCCTGCTTTATGAGAGCATGCACTTCTTTACGGCTGCCCAATGCTTTATTGGCTAAAAATTTATCTAAACGTAATCTCATAGTATAATCCGAACTATTATAACTGAATCGTTTCCAAATGTTTCGTGTAGTTTAAAAGACTCAAAGTATTATGATCATCTTCTGTAAGGCCGTAAAACTCCACACGGCTGATGGCAGTGTTACCTTGGCTGAAATTCCAGGCAAAATGAAGCGGTAAGCTTAGCATTTGGCAGATTAAAGTACGGTTGGTGCCGCCATGAGCCACAACTAAGATAGTTTTATCTTCTCCGATTGTATTCATTTCGTCCGTTACGGCTTGCCAAGCACGTTCTTGAACATCCTGGAAAGATTCGCCGTTGGAGATTTTAACTTCATCGGGACGACGATACATGGTGTAGATCGACTGTGGCCATTTGGCTTCAATCTGATCATAGGTAAGGCCTTCCCAATCGCCAAAATTAATTTCGCGAAGTCGTTCATCCGTTTTAAACGGGATTTGACGGTCTCCCAGAATTTTTTCCGCCGTGATGCGGGCTCTATCTAAATCACTGGAAATAATGGAGTCAAAATGTACGGATGTTAATTCCTTAGCCACCGCTTCAGCTTGAATAATGCCCGTCTGATTGAGTTGAACATTCGTAAATCCCTGATAAAAACCACTGCTATTCCATTCCGTCTGGCCGTGGCGAACTAAGTAAATTGTGTGCATGGGCGAACTCCTTTACATATGAAATCAATAATTCATTACGGTTTCTATCTTTAACAGCAATCCGAAACCACCCTTGCCCAAGCCCGTCATAGGCTTCGCAACTGCGAATCAGAAGCTGTTTATTTTCTAAAAATTCCATAAAATCGGCAAGACTCGGATGTTGCGGTTGCCAATGTAAAAGCATAAAGTTAACCGTCGGCGGTAAAGCTGTTATAAAATCGAATGCATTAATGGCGCCATAGAGCCACTCTTTTTCACGGGCTACAACGGCTCGTGTTTTTTGACGATACACTTCGTCTTGAAGGGCTTCTATCCCATATTGCTGGGCCAAATGATTAACCGACCAAGTCGGTACATGAACGGCAATACTTTTTAATATATTCGTATCCCCCAATAATAAGCCCAAGCGTAAACCCGGTATTGCATAGAATTTGGTCAGTGAATGCAATATAACAATGGCCGGATATTCTGCTAAATAAGGCCGGAGACTATGAGATTCATTGGTGAACTCAATAAATGATTCATCAATAAGCAGTAAGCTGTTTGAAGCTTGGGCTAACGCAGCCATTTCGAATACTTCCGTCAGCGTTTGCAAACTGCCGTCCGGATTGTTCGGATTACCGAGACAGATTATTGTTCGCACCTGTTCTTCTGCACAGCGTTTGAGATGGGCTTTTAAATCTTCATAAGGAACCGCAAAATGGGTAATCGGCTGATGCGGTGTAGCACTCCCAAATAAATGATGAGATTCATTTGCCGATTCTACTTCACCATCAGCGGCCATAGGAATCATCGAATAGGCTAAGACCGATAGGCCTTGAGCCTGTGCGGCTAAGGCATATTCGGAAAAACCCGGCGCCGGTACCAATACTTCCTCGATACCCGGTAAGGTCATGAGGGCATACAATAATTCGGCCGCTCCGTTCCCTACCAGAATGTTCTCATCAGGTACGTCCATAACCTGACTTACTGTCCGGCGAAGGACTGTGTATTCCGGATCCGGATAGTGAATGATTTCACTTAAGTGAGCCGTCAAAGCGGCTTGCCCTTTGGGGCTCATGCCTAAGGGGTTAATATTAGCGCTAAAATCAGTAATATCCTGTGGTGCTACGTTATGAGCGGCCGCCACTTTATAGATGTTACCACCGTGGGTATTGTTCATGGCTGAGCACCTCCTAACGCTTCATAAAAGTGATACCTTCGTTGGTTGTTTCGACGGTATCTAAATATAATAACTCCGGTAATTCCTGATGAACAGCGGCGCGACAATCAGCCAGCGGTGCCCCGTCGGTTGGGAATAAAAGTCCCATAATTGTGCCGCTATGGGCAATAATCGTGCCTACACTGTTAAAATGACTACCGATTTCATGCAACGCATATAATAACGGTTTATGTAAAATACGCTGATTCGCAAACGCACTTAAGGTAGCGGCCTGACCGATTAAAGACACATTATGGGTAGTAATCCCTTCTTTAAAAAGAGCCAATGATTCTTTGATATACGGTTCTTTTTCGGCAATCAGGTCATGAAGTCCGTGCTGCGCATTGAAACTGACTGTATCAATTTCGCCGCCTTCGTCAAAAATCATAATTTTCATTGGCGGACACTTGCCAAGGGGTTCGGTTATTTTTCCTTTAATATAATCAAACTGAACTACACCGGGATAAAAAGAAGCATCACTGGGCTCGATACTTAAAGAAATCTCTTTTAGCTCTTCAAAGGTAAGCGCACGTCCGTAAGCCAAAGCCGTAGCCATGGCGGCTACGCTAATATCGGCACTGCTGGATGCCATGCCCTTGCCCTGGGCAATATCTGAACGCACATAAACAGGACTACGCCAAGCGCGCTGTACAGCCGGGCTATTTGGCAGTGTGCCTTCAGCTACCAAAGAATTGATAACTTTTTGAGCCGCTAAAGCAGCTTTCGGTTGCAGCGAACAATAATAAGGTCTAAGCGGTTGTTTTACACCGCTTAACGCATAGGAATAGCGATTAATAGGACAGGTAACCAAAAACGGTTGACCATCAATGGACCCTTGCAAAAACTCACCGCATGTCCCTGGTGCTCGTACATAATATGACACCTGTCGTTCCTCCATACTAATATACACAAAATAACACAAATCAATGTAAATACATTGTAAAAGTTTTGTTTGAAACCTTGTTACAATGCAAAGAATTCATTGATACCAGATATATTACTTATAAAAACAACTATAAAGTAATACCAACAGCTACAGCGGCCAATACCAATAATAATTCCGATGATTCAATAACAAAACCGTACGTATCGCCGGTTACGCCACCAAGGTGTTTGGAAATATAGGAATTTAAAACTAAATTGATTAAGATTCCTAAACCGAGGAAGATGGCGTAGAGCCAATGGAAATATACAGCCGGTAATAAGGCAATAAGTGTTGTCCAAAGAAGGGTTTGTTTTGGTGAATATACGGCAAAGGCCTTCCCCATCCCTTCGGGACGAGCATAGTGAAAGAGTCGAATACTTAGCACTAAGGAATAGCGACTGATAATCGGCATAAAGAATAAAAACTGTAAAAGTATGGTTGGATTGACATGGGCGATTAATTGCCATTTCAATAAGGTAAGAAAAACAAAGCCAACGACCCCATTTGAGCCGACGCGACTGTCTTTCATAATTTCCAACTTACGTTCACGATCGCGGCCCGAAAAAAGGCCGTCACAGGTGTCCATGAACCCGTCCGCATGTAAGCCACCGGTAAAAAGAAACTCGAACACAACCAATAATAAAGCTAATAATGTAATCGGTATATATGGTACCAACAGCCAATAAATAAGAGCCATGAAGGCACCGATAACAAGTCCTACCAGCGGAAAGGTTACGACGCTTTTACCAAAGTCGTGAATATCCCATTCCGTCTGATTGACCAATTTTAAACGTGTTAAAAACTGTAAGCCAATAAAAAATGACTTCATAATATCACCAAAATCCTAGTTAATACGGCACTGATAACAACGCCTAGTAAAGAACAAACATACATCATGCCAATCGTTTTTTGAATATGAACACCTCGCATTTTCATGTCCGGGTCCCCCATATAGGCACGAAATGTCATGGTGTCGCCGTATTTATTATAACCACCGAGACGAATATGAAGTGCCCCGGCTACCGGCGCTTCCGCATAGCCCCCATTAGGACTCGGATGCTTCTTGGCATCACGCAAACCGATGCGCCATGCGTTACGCCAATCATGACGTAAAATAAAGGCAGTAAACGTATATAAGAGAAAAGTTATACGAGCAGGCAGCCAATTGAAAACATCGTCAAAACGTGCCGCTATACGGCCAAAATACAAATATTTATCATTCTTATACCCCAACATGGAGTCCATGGTGTTGGCTGTTCGATAAAATAAGGCACCTAAAGGGCCGAAAACAGCAAAGAACAATAAAGGCGAAATAATGCCATCCACCGTATTTTCCGCCACCGTTTCAATAGTAGCACGAGTAATTTCACTTTCATCAAGCTCGGTTGTATCACGACCTACAATCCAGCCTACCTTGCGACGGGCCTCCTGTAGATCGCCTTTGCGCAACAATTGAGCGAGTTCAAGCCCTGCCTCCGCCAGTGAACGCGGACTGATCGTAATGTATACGATAATGACCTGCATGGCATAGCCAACCCAAGGATTGATTGTGCCGGCAATTAAAATCAGCAGAAAACCTATAACAGTAACGGTTAACAATGTTAAAAGTACAGTTAAACCGCCGTATAACAACTTCTTGCCGTTACTGTCACGCTCGCCGTAGAGAAATTTTTCATAGAAAGAAATAACATCACCAATGAGGACCACCGGATGGAATCGGCTTCTTGGGTCACCCACAATACAATCCAGTAAAAAGGCCCACAAAGGAATAAAATAATATGCATTATGTAGAAACCAGTCCATTATGCCTGTTCCTCTAATAATTTGTCGATATAATCCATATCAAGATGTTTTTCCACAATATCAGCTAAGCGATTATAGGCCGCATCTTTATGTTCAAAGTAATGGAACACTTCGTCCAGTGGTTCGAGCCCTTTACGCTTGCGTAAGGCGTTCAAGATTTGACGACGTAAGCTGTCATTATCCAAAATGCCGTGAATGTAGGTCCCCATAACAAGACCTGATTCATTGACGAAACCATCCATAACGTCCACCGGTTTTTCGCTGCGAGACGTTATAGCAAAACAATCAGCCACAGTCCCCACACCGTGGGTGTCCCCCATATGGATTTCATAACCGCGTAAATTTTCACCGCTATAATCGATGCCCAGGAATGGCAATTTAGTAGTGTTAAACGAAACTTGGTGGGTCATCTTCGTGCCCGTCATAGTTGTTTCAGTCGGTAATAAACCAAGGCCGTTAAGTTCCGGAATATCTCCTTCCACACCGTCCGGATCATGGAGTTTTTCACCGAGCATTTGATAGCCGCCGCAAACGCCGAATACAGGTACGCCCTTTTTGGCAAGCGCTTTAATATCTTCGGCATAGCCTCGATCTTCGAGGTATTTTAAATCGGCTAAGGTATTTTTGGAACCCGGTAAAATGACCATATCCGGTTCACCAATGGCGTCACCGGGTTTTACAAAGCGTACTGCTACATCCGGTTCATAAGCCAAGGCATCAAAATCGGTAAAATTGGAAATTTTAGGTGTCTGCATAACCGCAATGGTAATTTCACGGTTAATGGTGGTGTGTTTGCTTTCAAGGGCTACGGAATCTTCTTCGTCAATATCCAGATTGTCGATGGCCGGAATTACCCCTACTACCTTGCGACCCGTACGTTCTTCAATGAAATCAAGAGCCGGTTTTAATAAATTAATGTCACCGCGGAATTTGTTGATAACAATGCCCTTTACCAAATCTCGTTCTTCCGGTTCCAAAAGTTCTAACGTTCCCACAATGGACGCAATAGCACCACCACGGTCAATATCGGCAATAAGCATAACCGGACAATTTGTCATTTTGGCTACGCGCATGTTTACGATATCGTTAGCCTTTAAATTAACTTCCGCAGGGCTGCCGGCCCCTTCGATGACAATCATGTCAAAATTTTTATCTAAAAAGTCCAAACTTTCTTTTACTTTATCGAGAGCTGTTAAGGAATAATGGGTGTGGTATTCTTTGGCACTGTATACACCAACCGGTTTCCCCATGAGAACTACTTGGGAGGACTGGTTGCCTGTAGGTTTTAACAATACCGGATTCATCTGTACTATCGGATCGATGCCAGCGGCTTCCGCCTGTGCCACCTGAGCACGGCCGATTTCATCGCCCCAGCGCGTTACATAGGAGTTTAACGCCATATTCTGGGCTTTGAACGGTACTGTTTTTAAGCCGCGACGATAAAAAATACGGCAAAGCGCCGTCGTTAAAATACTTTTACCTACATTTGAGCTGGTTCCTTGGAACATGAGTTTTTTTGCCATTATATATGAACCTCCTTAGCCTTTAGCTCTGTGGTAATGCCACTGATTGTTAAATATACTTCATCGGCCGCTTGGGCCACAGTTTGATTTAATAAGCCTGCAATATCACGGAAGAATCGAGCCATTCTGTTTTCGGGAACAATTCCGAGACCCAATTCATTCGTTACAAAAACTACTGTTTTATCAGCTTTATGTGTTTTATCTATGAGTTCTTTAAACTCAGCTACTAATGAATCTGCCAACTCATTGCACTCAGCTTGATTTTGAGGCTCTTTTTTTAGCATAGCATTAGTGGCATACATAGTCAAACAATCAATAAGAATAACGTCGCAGCTGTCTAAAATCTTTGACCATGAAGCGGTTATGTCATAAGGAATCTCAAAATTATGCCATATATTACCGCGCCGTGCTTTATGTTTTTTGACGCGATCTTCCATTTCATCGTCAAAAATCTGACCCGTTGCAACGTAGCCTTTTTGGCCGGGCAAGGATAAAACGAGTCGCTCCGCAAATTCACTTTTACCGCTGCGTGCCCCGCCGGTGCACAATATAATTCGACTCTCTACTATCGACATGAGAAATATCCTCTCCCTTACATTTACATTTAAAGGATTTTGTATATCATAAACCCTTGAAATTATTTCTAGAATAAGTATACAATAAATCAAAGACTGATAAGGAGTGTATACCTATGGAAATGAAAAACTTGTTTGTAAAATTAATGGCCACTTTATGGGAAAATACGTATCGTGCCGTGGTTACCGATCAAAATGATCAGTACGTAGCAACGGCTCGTGTTATCGTTAATATCCCCTTAAGCCGTGAAGTACTGCCGGATAATGCCCCCGAAGTGGACCCCCAGTTATTGGTGCTTGTTGAAGACGGCAATCTCGATCCTAATAATCTCATCGAATTCGAAACTATTTTAGCGGCAAAAATTCGTGAAAAATTTAATTATGAAATCATGACGGTCTTCTTCTACTATCCAAGTCCTGAAGATGTACTCAATAAAGGCACTATCGACCAGCAATAGTCAGTTATTATTAAATCGCTTAGTTTAAAACTATCTATATAACAAAAGAAAAAGCTATGTTACGCGAATAATTCGGTAACATAGCTTTTTTATATTGGTGACCGTATTCACGTGTCAAATCTTATGAAGTTACTGCCACTAACTTATAGTTCAAATTCGGCACGTGCTAACATATAGCAGCAATCGGACAAACGATTTAAATAGCGAATATCCACATCGTGAACGGTTTCCCCGGACTCGGCAAGACGCCATAAAGCGCGTTCGGCACGGCGAGTTACCGTACGGCATTGATGCAATAAGGCGGAACTTTTTTTATCGCCCGGTACGATAAATTTAGTGAGCGGTTCCATTTTAGCGTCATAGCTGTCGATAATCTTTTCTAAATTTTCAATATGAGCATCCGTGATATTCGGTTCCTGGCCGAGACTGGCCACATCCGCCATAAGCTGCCACAATTCCTTTTCGATATCATAGATAACCTGTTGAATATCTTCATGTTCAGAAAAAGCGCGTGCAACACCTAATACTGATTGAAGTTCGTCAACCGTACCATATGCTTCTACGCGAAGGGATGCTTTGGAAAGACGCTCACCCGTATAAAGAGATGTAGAACCTTTATCACCAGTCTTAGTATATACTTTACCACTCATACTAATCACCTCATTTGTAAAAAGAAAGATATATTACGCTTTGAATTCAGGGAACCAAAGGGCAACTTCACGTTTTGCCGTTGCTACCGCATCCGAGGCGTGAACAACATTTTCATTAATAGCCAAACCGTAATCGCCGCGAATAGTGCCGGCATTAGCTTTTAACGGATCCGTAGCGCCATTTAACTGGCGAACGGCTGCTACTGCATTATCACCGCTAAGTACCATAGCCAAAACCGGGCCGGACGTAATAAAATCAATCAATTCTTGGAAGAACGGTTTATCTTTATGTTCGTCGTAATGGGCAGCGGCTAACTCACGCGGTACTTGCATTAATTTTAAAGCGCTGATTGTCAAACCTTTGCGCTCATAACGAGCCAAGATTTCACCGCAAATTTTCTTTTTCACTCCGTCCGGTTTTACGAGTACTAACGTGTGTTCCATAAGACTGCCTCCTAACGCATACGACTTGCTAATTCTTTTAATTTTTCAATACGAGATGCTGTACTTGGATGTGTGCTGAAAAGTGAGCTTGCTAAATCTTTCACACTTCCCAAGGGGTTAATGATGAACATGTGAGCTGTTGGTCCAAGCTGAGCTTCGCCGCCCGGCAACATGCCATGTTTAGAGTAATAATCGATTTTAGCTAAGGCCGAAGCTAAAGCTAATGGTTTGCCGCTCATTTCGGCGCCCCCTTCATCGGCGAGGTATTCACGGGAACGTGAAATAGCCATCTGAATTAAAGCGGCCGCAATCGGTGCCAAAATAATGGTAGCCAACATTGCGATTGGATTGCCTCTTTCACGGTCATCACTGCTACCGAAGATAGCAAACATTTGCATCATATTGGCGATCATGGTAATTACACCGGCCAGACTGGCAGCCACTGTACTGATTAAAGTGTCGCGATGTTTAACGTGAGTTAATTCGTGACCCAGTACGCCTTCGATTTCATCATCCGTCAAGAGATTCATAATCCCTGTCGTAACCGCTACCGCTGCATGCTCAGGATTACGACCTGTGGCAAATGCATTCGGTACATCGGAGTTGATGATATACACCTTTGGCATCGGCAAATTACCGCGTTTGGCCAAACCGGCTACCATATTGTATAATTCCGGATTGTCCGTGCCCGAAACTTGCTGTGCATTGTACATTTTAAGTACAATCTTATCACTATTCCAATAGCTGAAGAAATTCATAGCCATGGAGATAAGGAACATTGTCATGAGACCGGCCCGTCCGGCGACCAACTGTCCGATCACCATCAATAACCCCGTCATCAATGCCAGTAAAACAGCAGTCTTAACATTATTCATATTTGTTTTGCCTCTTTCTTAAGATAAATGTGTAGCTTGCTACTCAGTAAGCTACGTCCTGATGAATAGACTTGTTTCCTGATTTTAGTAACATTCTATTCACAGTATAATTATATAGTAATTGCTTTCATTTGGCAATTTTATAAACATTTATCATACGTATCGAGCCCCTACCGTATCGGCTTTCAGCACATAAGTACGGCATGGAATATTATTGTTATTAAACACATCGCCCATACGCGTGGCTACAGTTTGTGCTGTTGAGCGCGGGCAATAGGCAATCAAGGTAGAACCGGAGCCGCTGATAGTGGCTCCATAGGCACCTGCTTTACGAGCAACCTCAAACACTTCTTCACAATGAGGAATGAGCGCTTTGCGGTATGGCACATGAAGATAATCCTCCAAAGCGATGCGCAAGTAATCCAATTTATGTTGCAATAAGGCCGTAACAAATAAAGTGGCATGACTTACATTAGCCACCGCTTCTTTATGCGCAATAGTCGTTGGCAAAACGCTCCGTGCATATTCCGTTGAAACAGACACTTCCGGTACCACTACGGCGAAAAGTAACTCTTCCGGTAAGGCCACGGTTGTATATAAAAGTTCTTTCGGATCATTGACGGCACACACAAGATTACCTAATAAGGCCGGCGCCACATTATCCGGATGTCCTTCAATGTCATTGGCCAAGACTAAAAGTTCATGCGTCGTAAGTGGTTTTGCCAATAAGCGATTCGCCAAGAGTAAACCCGCTACGATGGCCGTGGAACTACTACCGAGCCCACGGGACGGCGGAATTACCGTTTCACTGTGAACGTTACCATATATAGGCTCGAAGCTTGCTTTTTGAAAAACAGCTTGCATGGCCTGTCCCACTAAATTATAAGTTTGATCTTCTTTGGCCAACGTATCGGCATCAAAGCCGGAAAAGCTATATGTGTTGGCGGTAGCCGTTTTATCGGGCGTGAAGGTAAATGTATTATAAAGCTCCAAGGCAAGCCCGAGAGAGTCAAATCCGGGACCGCAATTGGCACTGGTAGCCGGTACTTTAACTGTAATTGTATCCATCTGCATTGCCTCCTAATCGGTCATAATAGGAATAACGCTGCCGATTTCACGAACGACGCGAAGATTATTGAAGGCATCAATTACATTCGAAATATACGAGCGTGGACAAGACGATGTAACAATAGCCAACGTAGAGGTCGTTTCACTTTCATTACGCTGCGTTACGGCTTGTACGGAAATGCGCTGTTCCGCCAATTTTGACGCGACTTTTGCCAAAACACCGGTGGAATTGTCTACTAAGATGCGAATGTAGTAGGACGATTCAATTTTACCGGACGCATATAAATTCTTTTCGGAGAAATAGAATGGTTTTAACTGACCAAGGTGGTTAGTTTGGATATTTTTGGCAATTTCCATGATGTCACTTACGACAGAGCTGCCAGTTGGCAAGCTGCCGGCGCCGCGGCCATAGAACATGGCGTCATCGATGCCGTTGCCCTTAACATATAAAGCGTTATAGGAACCGCGTACCGACGCGAGCGGATGATTGCTGGAAATAAAAGACGGATGCACATTAAGCGACAAGCCTTTTTTAGTTTCTTTCGCAATGCCCAACAATTTAATGGTATAACCGAATTCTTTACCAAAGGCAATATCCGTAGCGTCGATTTTAGTAATCCCTTCTACGGATACGTCTTCAAAGAATATACGACGGTTAAAGGCAATGGATGATAAAATAGCCAATTTACGAGCCGCGTCGAGCCCTTCCACGTCGGCCGTCGGATCTGCTTCGGCGTAGCCTAAAGCCTGCGCTTCCGCCAATACTTCGGCATAGCCGGCGCCTTTTTCAGTCATATTGGACAAAATAAAATTAGTTGTACCGTTCAAAATACCTACGATTTCCGTAATTTTATTTCCCCCTAAGGATTCATAGAGGGTACGGATAATCGGAATACCGCCTAATACGCTTGCTTCGTAACGTAAATCAACGCCGTTTTTACCGGCTAAATCCAATAAATAAGGGCCTGCTTCAGCCAACAAATCTTTATTGGCCGTAACTACACTTTTCTTAGCTTTTAGAGCTTTTTCAACACAATCACGAGCGAAAGTGACACCGCCCATAACTTCCACAATAATTTGAATGGACGGATCTTCAAAAATCGAGTCTACATCATTCGTAAACTGCGTACCTTCCGGCAACGTAATGTGGCTGTATTTTTTGGCATTACGCACGAAAATTTTGCTGACTTCAATCGATACACCGGTGCGATTAGCAATTAAATCACGGTTTTTAACTAATAATTCAAATGTTCCTTGCCCTACGGTCCCAAATCCCAGTAAAGCGACCTTAACTTGTTCCATCTTCTTCTCCCTCTCTCTTATAAGAGTGCCCCGGCCTATTAAATAAGTCGGGGCTAAGCCTATTTTTCTTTTTTATTAGCCATATTCTTTAACGTTGAAATGAGTAATCAATCTGTTTCGATTAAGCCTGACCTAAAATTTCAACTTTCAAGATACCGCGGATACTACGGATATTATCCAAACATTCTTCTAATGTAGTGGACAGATCCTTGGTTTCAAAGGCAATTGTTACGTTAGCAATGCCTTGAAGCGGAATATCTTGGTTAATTGTCAAAATACTGCCGTTACTTTCGGCAATAGCCCGTAAGATGCTGGATAACATGCCCGGATCATTAGACATGGATACCGTAATAGATACGATTTTACCTTGGGCAATCTCGTAAAACGGGAATACATAGTCCTTATATTTATAGTAGGCGGAACGACTTAAATCCATGCGTTCAACCGCTTCGTTAATCGTTTTAGCTTCGCCTAATTTTAGAATTTCTTTTACTTTAATCGTCTTTTTAATGGCTTCAGGAAGAATGTCTTCTTGAACCAAATAAAATTTGTCTTTCTTTAACTTAGCCAATGTTACTACCTCCATCTTTTTCCTGTTCATCAGTCATTGCCGCGCCGGCTACAAATTGACGACCGTAGAGGGTAAATACGGAATACATGCCAATGAAAAACGGCAAATATTCAGCCACTACACGCCAGCCAACTGCGACAATTCCGACAGTCCCTAACGGCAAAAATGACTCAAACAAATAAACGAATAAACCTTCTGCTACACCTGTACCACCCGGTGTAGGGGCAAAATACAAAATAAGATTTAATAAAATCATGCGATTGAGGACTTCCACAATCGGTATATCCCATGTAAAGGCCATCATAAGTGCCGGTGCTATCGTATATAAAGCGATAAGACTCAAACCGGACTCAATGAAAACCACTATGGACTGAAATGGTCTGGCATAGATTAAGCTAAAACCTTCATTTAACTCAGCTAATTTGGCTAACCAACTTTTAGGATGACCACTTTGTAACCGCTCGGCTACAATGTAAACAAATCGTTTCATTAAATTGGTCTGCAACAGATATAAGCCAAAAATTGTACAAAGTACCATAATAAATGATATTTGAATCAAAGCTTCGTTGCTGATGTAAGGAATTGTTATGGAGCCGTGTAAAAATATAACCGGTAACATAGCAATTAAGAACAAAATAGAAAATACGGTTCGAATTAGTACAATCGGCGCCCCTTTCATAACGGGTACACCGTAACTCTTAAGAATTAAAACCTGAGCCACTGCACCGCCGCTGGCACCGGGTGTCAGCATGGCCATAAAATAGTTACCGAATATGACACGTAAAATAGCTTTAATCGGTAATTTATAGCCGCCCATTTGTACTAACCGCTGTAAACGTAAACCGTCAAAATACATACCCACAGCCAACGCAATCAAGGCCAACAACAGGGATGTAATATTAAAGGTTTCCAGAGTTTGTAACGCTTTTAAATCGATGGTGAAATAAATAGTGAGCCCTGAAATAACCAGTAGCAAAAGCCCTAACAATAGGCCTCGCTTGAGCATCTTATTCATTCACATTCACCATAATTGAGAAGCTGAATCTGATGGAACTTGATAAACTCTTTTACCGGTTCCGCACACATAGCGGCTAACTCACTTTCCCAGTGATAATCCCAAGGGAATAAAGCATTGAGAACCCGATTATTATTACCGGGATGGGTCATAATTTCATGACTGCCACGAGTACCGGCTACACGATGAAGAATTTCCATTAATCGTTCTTCCGTGAGCTGACCGCCACTCATCATCCCCCAGAAATAACGTGGTGACCAAATACCCATACGACTTGAAAAGGTGTATGCTTTATCGGCCACTTCCGCCAAACCTACCTTACCGGCAAAACGCCCCCATTGATTAATTCCGTTGCGGAAAAAACGATCTTCCGCGGGAATGCGCATCTTTTTAATGCCGTATTTTTTCAATAAGGATGTCATAATCGGTGTGATTTGCGGCAATACATGCAAGTGCTGATGTCCGTCCGCATGCGTAATGGTAAGTCCGGAGGATACCACTTTTTCGAATTGTAAATCCAATTCTTGATAAACTTCTTCAAAATTAATATCTCCCGATACCGCTTTCTTAATAAATTGCGGATAGGAGGTAAAAAATCGACCGTGCTCGTCAACGAGGCTCGGTACTTTGTCGGCGCCGCTTAGTGGTTTAAGACCACCCACAAGGGCTGTGTGGACGCCAATCCCCAATCGAGGATTTTCCTTAGCCATAGCAACTGCTTCGTCAAAAGCATCGCCATTGGCCAATAACGATGTGCTTGTGATAATCCCCTCTTTGTGCCCTTTAATGATACCTTCGTTAACGGCTTGATGTAAGCCGAAATCGTCGGCATTAACAATTAATCGTATCATATGCACCTTCTACTTTTTTAATATTTAATCATTTAAAGAGGATATATGTTATTTTAACATATGTCTATTGGTAGTGTATAGTGGAATTTTACTATTACACACTAATTTTAGGAAAAAATTATAAACAATTAATGAACTGCTGATAATATTACCATAAAATTTACCGTCATGATGCACTAAATCACGACAGATGATACTTTTCATCTTGAATTTTAAACAATTAGTGTGAGAGACTATATTTTACACTAAAATACGGGACTTGTTAAGGTGGCCCACACTTCTTTTTCTAAAATTTTTATAGGAATATTTAATGTAAGTGCTGCGTTAGCTAAATCTTCGTATTCAAGGGAAATATTTACCAGTTTTCCGTCGTGAAATGCCTTTTTTACATGTATCTTTTGATTTTTATAAAAAATCTCTTCAAATTCTCGTTCACAAATTATACGGTCTACCGCAAAATATCGAAAACCGATAGTGGTGGTATTCTCAAAAATCAATCGGCTTATATCCTTTAATTGTTCTTTAGGTGCCAACACACTGAGCATAATAGCCGGTCTTCCCTTTTTCATAATAATAGGGGTTAACCACGCATCATTGGCGCCGCCCTTCAGCAAGGTATCCAATAAGGGACCATACAGTTCCGGATTCATGTTGTCGATATTGGCTTCAATTTGAATTAATTGTGAGTTCATACATTCACCTCTGACTGTTAATCATATGAGCCAAACGGCCGGCGCCGAAACCGTTATCGATGTTCACTACACCGACTCCGGCGGCACAGGAATTTAACATGGATAACAAGGCTGCTAAGCCTTTAAAATTAGCGCCATAGCCTACACTGGTAGGCACGGCTATAATCGGTTTCGTCACAAGGCCACCGATTACACTTGCCAGAGCACCTTCCATGCCTGCTACTACAATAACGACATTGGCGGATGTAATATCATCTAAACGATGAAATAGACGATGAATCCCCGCTACACCAACATCATAAATGCGAGTCACCTCATTCCCCATAAGCTCCGCGGTTACGGCGGCTTCTTCGGCGATTGGAATATCACTTGTCCCCGCTGTTACTACCGCAATAGTACGTCCCTCATTATGTATGACTTTGTCACTATGCCGATAAATAATGCGACTCGTTTCATCGTATTCAATTTCAGGAATGACCGTTTTTAAAGCATCATAAATGCTCGGTCTTGCTCTGGTGCCCATATATGTACCGTAGTGTAAATTCAATTCTTTTAGAATCATAATACACTGTTCATCGGTTTTACCTTCACAATAGACCACTTCGGGGAACCCCTGTCGTTTGGCGCGATCCAAATCGAGTACGGCATCTTGTAAATTACGAGATCGTTCTTCTTTTTGGACCGTTTGACTAATCAATTCGATAATCGATGACTTACATCCTTCTAAATCAAGGGTACCATTTTTATAAGCTTTTAAAATTTGGCTGATGTCCTGTTCATTCATTATAACCAACTCTCTCTCACTGCATACATGCATAAAGCGGCCGCTACCGATAAATTAAGGGACTCAATAGGTCCATACATGGGTATAGTTATCCGATTATGGGCCATGTTGAACCACGCTTCACTGAGCCCATTCGCTTCGTTGCCTAAAAGTAATAAGGTTTGCTTCGCAAATGTTACATCTTGAATAGCCACAGCCTTATCTAAGGCGGTCGCATAGGCCGTTAACTGACTGTTTTCCATTAGGTCCGCCACATCTTCAACGGTAACATTCTCAAAAATCGGTATTTTAGTGATGGCACTCATGGTGCTGCGAACGGTCTTTTCATTATAAGGGTCTACACTGCCTTTGGTTAAAAAGAGCCCCTTCGCACCGGCCGCTAAAGCGGTACGAATAATAGTCCCCAAATTACCGGGGTCTTGCACTTCATCAAGTAAGACATATAGGCCATCGGTAATAACTAAATTGTTAATATCATGAGTTTGCTTTTTCACAATGGCAACGATGCCTTGGCCGTTTACGGTAGATTCGATGGTATGCATCAAATCACTGCGCACCGACCATAACTTGATGCCTCGTTGCTCCGCTTCCGATATTATTGCCTCGTAGTTCCTGTCTTCTCTTAGAAAAATCGTGGTTACCAGACCGGTAGACATCATATCACTTACGGTGCGAAGACCTTCCGCTAAATATTCACCATGTATTTTGCGGTATTTTTTGCGCTGTAAAGATTGTGCATATTTTAATGTTTTATTATCTTTTGACGTAATGAGCTCCAACCTTATTTCGCCTCCCAAAGTGCAAAGAATTCACCCTTTTGTGCAATTAATGATTCATAATCCCCCTGCTCTACAATTTGTCCGTGCTTAATCATATAAATACAATTAGCCGAACGAATAGTCGATAAACGATGGGCAATGCTGATAATCGTTTTTTCACCGCGAATCGTTTCAATGGATTCTTGAATCAATTGTTCCGTATGACTGTCAATATGTGCCGTTGCTTCGTCAAAGATGAGAACCTTACGATCGCGCACCAAAACGCGAGCTAATGCTAACAACTGCTTCTGACCGGTGGATAATAAAGAACCTAAATAGCCAACCGGCGTGTTATAGCCTTGCGGCAGTCGTTCAATCATGGCGTGCAAATGGGCCTTTTCGGCCGCTTTTATGAGATTGTCTTCAGGAATTGTGTCATCGTATAGGGAGAGATTTTCACGAATAGTCCCTTTGAACAAATGACTATCCTGGAATACATAGCCCATTACTTCACGCAAGACAGCCGGCGCATAATTGGCTGTATCGTAGCCATTGATGCGAATCGTACCTTTGGTAGGTCGGTAAAAGCCCATTAATAAGCTCATCAAGGTAGATTTACCGCCGCCGGACGGTCCTACAATGCCCACAAATTGTCCACCGTCGATGGCAATGGAAATATCTTTTAAGGCATAATTATCGGAATCATCATAGGAGAACCATACATGGTCAAATTCAATAGTGTTAATCGTTTTAAACTCTTCCGGAATTGCCACCGCTTCTATGGTCGTGTCGGACTCTTCATTAATAATCGGCACCAAACGCTCCGCACCGGCTAAGGCACTTTGCAAGTTATTATATTTTTCGGCGATTTCTTTAATCGGCTGGAAAAATTTATCCATATATTGGATGAAGGCAAATACGGTACCTGCTTCCGTCACCGAGTCGAACCAATTGGTAAAACTGAAAATAGCGATAAAAATTACGAACAGTAAGCCGTCCACTATCGGGCGGAAGATGGCGAAGGTTTTAACCTCGAATAAACCGGCTTCTAAAAATTCACGACTGATGCGGTCATACTGCTTCGCCATAATTTTTTCACCCACATAGGATTTAATAATAACGATGAAGTTGAGCATTTCCTGCACCGACGTATTGGAAGCGGCCAATTTGGTACGGACACCGCGGAACGCTTTACGGCTGTATTTTTGATAGATAAAAATAATAACCGCCATAATCGGCACCAGCAAGGACACTAAGGACGCCAACTTTACGTCGATAGCGAACATGGATATTAAAATACCGATAATCATGAGCACACTGCTGCCCAACTTTAACACTACATCGGTGTATAAAGTGCGCAGTGATTCCGTATCATTGGTTACTCGTGTAACCAAGTTACCGATTGGCAATTGCCCGAAATGAGCCGGTGTGCGCGCTAAAATCTTGGAAAATACTATATTACGAATTTCAAAAATAATGCTTTGACCGAATTTTTGTAACGTATAGTTTTGCACAAACAAGGCAATAATACTGAAACAAATCGTCATAAAATAGATACCGGCATATTCTGTAATAATGCCGATGTCGCGTTGCGGAAAGGCCGTATCGATTACGGTTTTCATCAAAAGCGGGCGCAGTAAGTCGAGGCCCATGGCAATCAACAAAAACAGAGCGGCCCACAAAAGCAGGAAGGAATGCGGCTTTATATATTGACCTAAACGGCTTAATAGCAAGATATCTTGATGCTTCGTTAACTGAGCCTCTTCCTGTACCGTATAGGAACTGGTATGTTGCTTGCTCATTGGTCCCCTCCTTCCTCAACTACACCGATAAGCGGTTCATCAAGCTGCTGGGCATATAAGCGATAATACTCGCCTTCTTTGGCCATAAGCGCTTCATGAGTACCTTCTTCGACAATGGTACCTTCTTTAAAAACAATAATGCGATCTGCTTCGCGGAGTGCTTCCAAACGTTGGGAAATGAATAATAAACTTTGATTACGACCTTGGCGTAAAGTGTTTATAATCGTACCGGCACTGATGGTATCCAAAGCGGAGAAACTATCATCCAGGAGCAAGTACGGTGCATTTTTATAAAGACCGCGAGCAATATTAACACGCTGTTTTTGACCGCCCGATAAATCGGTGCCCCCTTCTTTTAGTCGTTTAGCCGCCGGCGCCAGGCGTTCGCTTAAATCACGTGTCAAAGCCGCTCGTTCCGCCGCTTGCGAAAGTTCCAACGTATGATCTGACGCTTCCCCAAAGGCGATGTTTTCACCGATAGTAGTGCCTAACAAATACGGTTCCGGCGGTACATAGGCAATGCTGCGCCGCAACACTTGAAGCGGCATAGACGTAATGTCTTCATCCCCCACATAAATACTGCCTTGCGGCGTATCGTGTAAACGCAATAACAATTTAAATAGCGTAGATTTACCGGATCCCGGGCCACCGACGATACCGATAAATTCACCCGGTTTAATCGTTAAGTTTACATCGTGCAGCATAGGTACTTTTGTTTCCGGATAGGTAAAGGTTAAATCTTTCACGGTAATCGTGGTCAATGGTAACTCCCGTTCCTCGTCGGTTGGTTTTTCTTCTTCAATCATGAGGAAGTCGTAAATACGATCCAAGGATGCCAACCCTTTTTGAAGCACCGATAACAAGGAACCAATCCCCATAATAGGGCCGATAATTAAGCTCAAATAGCCGTTCACAGCTACGAAATCGCCTACGGTAATTTCATTAGCAATGATTAAGCGACCGCAGATAAAAATGGCGATGGCGTGACACATAAAAGGAGCCACGAACGTGAGCGGTGCCAAGATTGAATCGAGCAAGGCAACGCGCATGTTCTTATCGTAATTTACCTTGTTAATGTTATTAAAGCGCCATAAACTGCGCATTTCACGATTAAAGGCACGAATGACGGGCATGCCGAGGAATAATTCTTGAGCGAACTCTGTCATGTCGCTATACGTATTCTGTGCTTCTTTTTGACGCTTACGCATGCGGCGACTCACGGTGAGCATACCGATTAAAATAAACGGCATCGGTAATAAAGTAAGTGCCGTCAAAGAAACGCTGATTTCTTTAGCCATCAAGAAGAATGAAAAAATACCGAAAAAGATGGCATCTACTAAAATCATTACCCCCAGGCCTAAGGAAACGCGCAAGGATGTTACGTCATTGGTCATTAAGGCCATAACCTTACCGGGGCCATTTTTTTCATAATAGGCCGTAGGAATATATAATGCATGATCAAATAAACGACGACGCAGTAAAAATTCAAAGCGACGAATGGATCCCAACAGCAAATGTCGGGATGAAAATTTTAGCACAGTGACAACAATAGCTAACATAAAAAAGTACCCTATATATGTAGTAAGGCCTTCCTTACCGTAATATAAGGTGTTAATGGCTTCCCCGATGAGGCGCGGAACATATAAAAACAGAATGTTAATCGTAATCAGAATCAAAACGCCCAGCAAATAGACGGGCCCATAGCCTTTAAAAAATTGTGAAAAAATAGTCAGTTTTTTCATTATCGTCTCCAAAAATAGTTAGATTTTTTATTTTATCTATAAAAATAAAATGATATATTTTACTTCTATATTGTAACATAGTTTATATCACATCGAAAATCATCAATTTTTATTTTACTTATAAATTCTATCATGCTATACTTAATATGGTAAGCGGAGTTGTACGGCATTTATAAAAATAACCGTCTCCACTCTACGAGGCAGTGAAAATTGTTCTCTGTCAGATAAATTAAACATTAAATTTTGAATTAATCTTAGGAGGTTATTCATTATGGAAAAACGTACCGGTGTAATTACATTCGCAGGCAATCCAATGACATTATTAGGTAAAGAAGTAAAAGTTGGCGACGCAGCTCCTAACTTTACTGTTTTAGATAACGGCTTAGGCGCTAAAACTTTAAAAGACTATGAAGGCAAAGTAAAAATTATTTCCGTAGTTCCTTCCCTTGATACCGGCGTTTGTGACGCTCAGACTCGTTGGTTCAACAAAGAAGCTACCGAACTTTCCGACGACGTAGTTATCTTGACTATCTCCATGGACCTTCCATTCGCTCAGAAACGTTGGTGCGGTGCTGCCGGTGTTGATAACGTAATCACCCTTTCCGACCACAAAGATGCAAGCTTCGGTGAAGCATACGGTTTCTTGATTGAAGAACTTCGTTTGTTAACTCGCGGTATCGTTGTTATCGGTAAAGACGACAAAGTGGCTTATGTTGAATATGTTCCGGAAGTAACAAGCTCCGTTAACTTTGATGCAGCTGTTGATGCTGTTAAAAAATTAATCTAAGGATTAACTTGATTAACTCACATAGAGTGTCGAGCATTGGCTCGGCACTCTTTTTTTGTCCTATGCCCCTAATTTCCCTCGTCTTTAATTCAAAACAGCGCAAAAAAACTACGGCAAAAAATTGCCGTAGTTTAATTTTTAGCTCTCATTTTGGTTGGATGAGGAAACCTCTTTTTTAGCTCTCATTTTGATTGGATGAGCAACCGCTTTTATGACTATATTACACAATATATGTTCTATTGTTTAAATATTTCAGTCTTACTCATCACGTCATGACGTAACTTTTCTTCGTCGATGGTGAGTAATTCGCGGTCTTTCATGACTACTTTGCCGGCTACAATAGTTGTCTGAACATCAGAAGAATTAGCCGCATACACCAAAGAGGCTACATCATTGTAACGTGGTAACCAATGCATGCCCGTTACATCGTATAAACAAAGATCGGCACGATAGCCTTCCTTAATGAGCCCCAAATCGCTATAATCAAGCACTTTAGCTCCTTCAACGGTGCCTAATTGTAAGGCTTGATGCGCCGGGATGGCTTTCGGATCAAAGTGAGTTGCTTTATGGAGCGTAGCCGCTAAGCGCACTTCTTCAAGCATATCTGCATTATTGTTGCTGGCGGATCCGTCGGTGCCGAGACCTACTGTGATACCTTTTGCGAGCATAGCCGGCACATCGGCAATGCCGCTGGCTAATTTAAGATTGGACTGCGGATTATGAGCAACGCGCACATTTTTGGCTTTCATGATATCAAGGTCTTCATCCGTTAAATGGACGCCGTGAGCCGCCACACAGCCCGTATCAAACACGCCTAAATCATTGAAGTGAGCAATCGGAGTTTTGCCGGTTGCTTTAATTACGTTCGCCACTTCCCCTTTAGTTTCACAAAGGTGAATGTGAATTTGAGCGCCTAATTCATGGCTAAGATCCATGACTTTTTTCATATAGTCATCAGGACAAGTATATGGCGCATGTGGCCCAAGCATTACTTTGATGCGGTCATTGTCAAAACCGTGCCAATCATTGAATAAATGACGGCTATCCACCAAGGCTTGTTCGGCTGTAGGTGCCACACCAGCCATACCGCGCGATAAAACGGCACGAATACCGGTTTCTTTTACCACCTTGGCCGTATCGTTCATGAAGAAATACATATCACTGAAACAAGTGGTGCCGGAACGGAACATTTCAGCAATACCTAAGCGTGTACCGACTTCTACCAATTCACTGGTTAACTTAGCTTCGGCCGGCCAAATGGCGTTTTCAAGCCAATCCATGAGCTCCAAATCATCCGCGTAGTTACGGAATAAGCCCATAGCGATGTGGGTATGGGTATTGACAAGACCCGGTGCAGCTACACGACCGTGACCGTCTAAAATGTATGCCGCATTACCGCATTCTTTAGTGATTAACTCTTGACCAAAAGGTGTCTGACTTTCTTCTTCGGTCAAAATTTTATCGATATACCCATCTTTAATAATCAAAGTTACATTACGCAACATGTCTTTGCCGGATTCGGCACTTTCCCCGGTAATGCAATCAATATTGCGAATTACAATATCAGCCATTTATGTCTCCTTTAGTTGAACCGCTACCAACGTACTCTATTCAGAATACATGACACAACCGTTTGTGCCTATATCCTTCGATGCAGTCTCTTATTGAACTTTATGCAAATAATCGTATTGTTCTTGAGTCAAGGCATCTAAATCGTAGCCCATGTTCTGTAATTTAACTTTAGCAATACGTACATCCAGTTCATGCGGCAAAATATGAACTGTTGCTTCCATATCTTTACCATGGTCAAGCAAATATTCAGCAGCCAATGCCTGCATAGCAAAGGACAAGTCCATGATTTCCGCAGGATGACCATCTCCAGCGGCGAGGTTAACAAGACGCCCACCGGCTAATAAGTAGAGAGTTCGTCCATCAGCTAAGCTGTACCCTTCAATGTTTTTACGAAAATTTTTATGAGAAACAGCTACTTCGGCAAGTTCGACACCGTTTACTTCGCAGTCGAAATGACCGGCATTACACATAATGGCTTTATCTTTCATTACTTCAAAATGTTGTTTGCGGATTACATCTTTACAGCCGGTTACGGTGATGAAAATATCACCGATTGGAGCTGCTTCAATCATAGGCATTACTTTAAAACCGTCAAATACGGCTTCGATGGCTTTAATCGGATCCACTTCGGTAACGATAACATGAGCGCCAAGTCCTTTGGCACGCATAGCTACGCCTTTACCGCACCAACCGTAGCCGGCTACGACTACATTTTTACCGGTAACGGTTAAGTTAGTGGTACGCATGATACCGTCCCATACGGATTGGCCCGTACCGTAACGATTGTCGAAGAGGTATTTACAATAAGAATCGTTAACGGCAATCATTGGGAACGTCAATTTATTTTCGTTAGCCAACGCGTGGAGACGATGCACGCCCGTCGTTGTTTCTTCGGAACCGCCGATAAGACGTTCTTTCGCATCGGTACGGGTGGTGTGCAATAAGTTTACCAAGTCACCACCGTCATCAATGATAATATGCGGTTTATGGTCTAAGGCTTTATTTAAGAACATGAAGTATTCTTCTTCGGAGCAATCATGCCAAGCATATACGGTAAGGCCCATATCAACGAGCGCTGCCGCTACATCATCCTGAGTGGATAATGGATTAGAGCCGGTTACGATAACATCGGCGCCGGCTTCTTTTAAAATCGTAGACAAATACGCCGTTTTAGCTTCCAAATGAACACTTACTACGACGGTTTTGCCTTCAAATTTATGGCTGGCTTTGAATTCTTCGCGCAAGCTGTTAAGGGCAGGCATAAAATTGGACACCCATTCAATCTTTTTGCGTCCTTCCGGTGCCAACTTAATGTCTCTGATTAATGATTCCATGATAACCTCTTCTTTCTTGAAAAACATCTATAATAATACCGATATAAGTAAATTTTGTAGTAATGAGTATATAAACCTAGGTACGCCTAATTTAGACTGAACTATATTATTTGAAATCCATCAACTGATTCATATAGAACGCGTTAGCGTACAAGCTTCTTTTGTAAATCGGCAATCGCTTTATTGTAAGGTGCTTTTAAAACGCCTTCTTCCGTGATAATAGCACTTACGAGTTCATGCGGTGTTACGTCAAAAGCAGGATTCAAAACGTCGACTCCGTCCGGTGCGGTCGGGATACCGGCAAAGCATTTAACTTCATCGGCACTTCGCATTTCGATTGGAATATCACTGCCTTTAGCCAAGGTAAAATCAAAAGTGCTGTACGGTGCGGCTACATAAAACGGAATATTATGAGCTTTTGCCGCTAAGGCTACGCCGTAAGTACCGATTTTATTGGCCACATCCCCTTCCGTAGTAATGCGGTCGGCCCCGACGATAACAGCATCGATAAGACCTTGCTGCATAGCATAAGCGGCCATATTATCGGTTAATAACGTAACGGGAATACCGTCATGGTGAAGTTCAAAAGCCGTTAAGCGAGCGCCCTGCAAAAGCGGTCTCGTTTCATCCGCGTATACCCGTTCTAATTGACCGTTAGCGTGAAGTTCACGAACAACGCCAAGAGCGGTACCCAAACCGGCTGTCGCCAAAGCACCGGCATTACAATGCGTTAAAATGCGAATGCCTTTTTTTCCTTCGAAAAGAGTAGCCCCCGCTTTAGCCATAGCTGCGTTTAAACCTTGGTCTTCCAAATCAATAGCTTTTGCTTCCGCTTCGATTAACGGCAACGCGTTAATCATGGTGTCGCAAGGAAATACGATATTTGTCACAATACGGTCAATGGCCCAAGCCAAATTAATGGCGGTAGGGCGTGTTTCTTTTAAAGTATTGGCAAATGTCAAGAAATTAGCCCGCTGTGTTACTTCATCAGGTGCCGATTCAATGGCCTCACGGGCAGCCAAAATAAGACCGTAACCGGCGGCCACGCCGATGGCCGGCGCCCCGCGGACACGTAATTTTTTAATGGCTTCTGCCACCTGACGCCAGTCAGTGCAATCGATATATTCTTCCCGGTTCGGTAATTTTGTTTGGTCTAATAAAATCAAAGAATTACCGTTCCAAGTAATGCTCTTCATGGATTCGCTTTTTAACGTATCCAATGTATGAACTGCTTCTTCTAAACTCATAGTAATTCGCCCTCTTTACCTAAGGCCGCTTTAAAACCGCCGTATTCAGCCAAACGATGATGACATGGTAAATCCTGATCCGGATCAAGTTTTTCAATCGTACGCAAAATTAAGGCTTTAAATTTATCGGACATTTCAGCCATAATATCAAGTACTTCCTGATGCGTTAGTTCAGTCGGCGAAATACCGGCAGCAAAGTTGGTTACCATAGAAATCGTGGCATAAGCAATTTCAGCTTCGCCCGCTAACACCACTTCCGGAACATTCGTCATGCCCACCGTATCGGCGCCAAGCATTTTGAACATCTTAATTTCAGCCGGCGTTTCAAAGCGAGGGCCTTCCGTGCATACGTAAGTACCACCGTTATGAGCATCGATATTGAGTTCCGATGCGGCTTCCATAATTACCTTACGAAGCGCCGGTGAATAAGGATTACCAACGCCTAAATGAACGACTTTTTTACCGTTACCGTCAAAGAACGTAGACACACGAGATTTTGTAAAGTCAAGGAATTGATCTACCAAAACGAAATGGCCCGGAGCAAAATCCGTATTTAAAGAACCTACCGCCGTAGTGGATACAATCATGGTTACGCCCAATTTTTTGAGACCCCAAATATTGGCGCGATAGTTAATCAAATGAGGCGGAATAGAATGACTTTTACCGTGACGGGCCAGGAATATAAGCTGTTTACCCTTATAGCTGCCACTGGTATAAGCAATTTCACCATACGGCGTTTGCATAGTCTTTTCTTCAATATTTTCAAACATAGATGGATCGTACACACCGGTACCGCCAATAACTGCGATTACACCCATTATAGTCACCTCGTCTTATCTTTCTTTACAATTATCTTTTTTACTAAAAAATAAACCTCCGGAGCCTGAGCCCCGGAGATTCCATACCTTAGTTACTGCCCTAAGGCTCGTCTATTCTATTGTACCACAATCTAACTGATTGCGTTAATCATTTGTTTTTGAAGGTCAAAACATGTTTATCAAAAAATCTGATTAATGAGCTGCGCCATCGTTACGGGACGCTTCTGCAAAAATCTGTTTCAATTCATCACGGCTGAACTGATATTTTTCATTGCAATAATGACAAACAAGCTCAGTCGTTTCATCTTCTAGAAGTTCTTCCTTATCGGCAGGCTGCAAGGTAGCCAAAATTTGTTCAAACCGTTCACGGCTGCAAGTACATTTAAAGGCTACATCCCCTTCATATACTTGTTCACACGTCAAACCGGCCAATACTTTTTCTACTAAACCTTCGCCATTAGGATGCGCTTCTAAATAGTGAGAAATTGGTCCCAATTCATTAATATTAGCTTCTACTTGTGCCAATGCTTCATCAGTTGCATCCGGCAGAGCCTGCACGAGAAAACCGCCTGCAGCCTTAGTCGTTCTGTCCGTATTTACCAGAACACCTAAGCTGATAGTGGCCGGAATCTGTTCGGAGGTATATAAATAGTAGGCTAAGTCTTCCGCTACTTCACCGGTTTGCATAGGGCTTTGGGACGTGTAATCTTGACGAAGTTTGGTAAAACGAGTTACCTGTACTTCACCATCATGACCGACAGCAGCGCCTACATCGAGTTTGCCGGCATATTTTAAAGGTACTTCCACATGTGGGTTATCCACATAACCACGCACTGTGTTGTCACTGAAAGCATCCACGTGAACAACACCTAACGGGCCTTTACCGTTCAAACGTAAGCTTACATTTTCTTCGTTTTTAAAATCTCCTGCCATTAAAAGGGCCCCCGTCATGGTACGGCCGAGAGCCGCCGTAGCTACAGGGCTCAAATCGTGACGCACTCTGGCTTCTTCTACAGTGTCAGTCGTTACGGCAAAGGCCATACGTACACCTTCTTTAGTCGTATAACGACGAATAAAATCCATATCTATTTTCCTTTCTGATACGTGTAATTTAAAAATTCAACTTAAAATTAAATCATAAAATTCAACTAAAATATTAAACGCCACTTAACGTTAATAATTAAACAGTGCCAATTATACTTCCAATAATTGGCACTGATACTCACTTACTATAAAACTCTTAGATTTGTTCCAACAAATTAACCATTTCAATAGCGCCCATAGCACAATCGAAACCTTTGTTGCCTGCTTTAGTGCCGGCACGTTCAATGGCTTGTTCGATATTTTCAGTCGTAAGAACACCGAACATAACCGGAACACCTGTTTCAAGGCTGATATGAGCGATACCTTTGGAAACTTCGCTACATACATAATCATAGTGAGTTGTGGATCCGCGAATTACGGCACCAACACAGATGATAGCGTCATATTTACCGCTAAGAGCTGCTTTTTTGGCAACAATCGGAATTTCGAAAGCGCCCGGCACCCAAATTGTGTTAATATTTTCTTCCTCTACGTCGTGACGTAACAATGCATCCATAGCGCCACCGATTAATTTGGATGTAATGAATTCGTTAAAACGAGAACCGATAATAGCAAAGCGTTTTCCTGTGCCTAATAATTTACCTTCTGTAACCATCATAATAGCCTCCTAATAGTCTAAGCGATTTTCTAAAAATTAAAGCTTCAACTTCTTCTAAATTATAATAATAGGCTCATCTTAATTATAGTAAATGACCCATTTTTTCTTTTTTTGTCTGTAAATAGCCGGCATTGATATTATTGGCTTTTACAATCACCGGAACGCGTTTATTTACTTTAATGCCCCAGTGTTCCAAGCTGTTTTTCTTAATTGGATTATTGGTGATAAGATTTACACTCTTAATGCCCAAGAAACGAATAATTTGCGCCGCCAACGAGTATTCACGCATATCAGGCGGGAAACCTAATTCCACATTGGCTTCCACCGTATCGAGGCCTTTTTCCTGCAAAGCGTACGCTTTAATCTTATTGGTTAAGCCGATGCCGCGACCTTCCTGGCGCATGTACACAACAACGCCCTTACCTTCTTTTTCAATGGTGCGTAAAGCATTGTGAAGCTGCTCACCGCAGTCACAACGTTTAGAACCGAATACATCGCCGGTAAGACATTCGGAGTGAACGCGTACGAGGACATTTTCAAAATCTTTAACATCACCTTTAACAATTGCTAAATGTTCTTTGTGATCCAAGTAGTTTTTGAAAACAAAAATCTTGAAATCGCCAAATTCAGTCGGCAAATTAGATTCAGCTGCCAAGGTAATGATTGGTTCGTGCAATTTACGGTATTCGATAAGTTCGGCAACGGACGCAATTTTTAAATCGTGCTTTTCGGCAAATGCCAATAAATCATCAAGACGGGCCATGTTGCCGTCATCTTTGGTAATTTCGCAAATAACGGATGCTTCCTTAAGGCCTGCCAAACGGCATAAATCAATAGATGCTTCCGTATGGCCCTGACGAACCAACACGCCACCTTCTTTATACTGCAATGGGAATACGTGGCCCGGGCGACGGAAATCTTCCGGACGAGCTTTACCGTCAACCAACGCACGAATTGTCAAAGCACGTTCGTATGGCGAAACACCGGTCGTCGTATCCACATGGTCAACACTTACGGTAAAAGCCGTTTCGTGATTATCTGTATTTTTAGTCACCATTTGACCGATTTGAAGGGCGTCCAAATCAACCTTTTTCATAGGTGTGCAAACAATACCGCGCGCTTCTTTAACCATGAAATTGATATTTTCCATAGTTGCAAATTCAGCGGCAATCATGAGGTCCCCTTCGTTTTCGCGTTTTTCGTCGTCCACGATAATAACCGGTTTGCCAACCTTGATATCCTCTAATACTTCTTCAATGGTGTTCACTGTTTTCGCCATACTAGCATCTCCTTAAAACATGAATTGTAAATCTATAAAAATAAACTGTTATGAGTTCTTTGTTGCTTGTTAATTATATTGTTTTTATCAGATAAAGCCTTTGCTCATGAGCCAGTCTTTTGAAAAACTCTTTGACTCCTGCTTGGCCTCACCGGTTGCCCTCGAAGCATTGGCTGCTCCGGTACCCGAACTAGGTTCTTTATCGAGCGTCATAAAATGACGAATGTAACGACCGGCTATATCGGTTTCTAAATTCACTACCGTGCCCACTTTGGCGTTAGCCAATACAGTATTGGCTATGGTGTGAGGAATGATGGATATTTCAAAATACGTGCTCTCTCGTTTGGAAACGGTAAGACTGGCGCCGTCAACAGCGATAGAGCCCTTATAAATAATATAGTCCAATACATCGGGTGTCGTCTCAATTGTGAACACTACCGAATTATCCAAGTTACGGATTTGACGAATTCGCCCTTGGCCGTCTACGTGACCAGCTACCATGTGGCCACCGAAGCGCCCGTTTGACGCCATGGCTCGTTCCAAATTAACCGGCTGGCCGGATGTAAATTTAGAAAACGTCGTCATATTCACCGATTCCGGCATAACATCGGCTACGAACTGCTTGCCCGCAAAGGATGTTACGGTAAGGCAAACACCGTTAACCGCAATGGAATCACCGATTTTCATATCTGAAAAAATCACGTCACCCGCAATGGTGAGTCGCATGGCTTGCGCATTCCGTTGAGCGCTGACCACATGACCCACTTCTTCAATAATCCCCGTGAACATAGGCACCGCTCCTTCCTGCTAAATATGTTTCAATTCGTATATTATTAGCTAAAATTTCAACCGATTCAAAGACTAAATCAACACCGTCGGCCAATTGATCAATGCCCGTACCGCTGATGGCACCTAAAGCTGCCTGACCACCAATTATGGTGTTCCCGATATAAGTTACGATTTTGTCAAAAGCTCGTGCTTCCACAAATGAGGCAATAACCTGACTGCCGCCCTCAACGAGGACCGAAGTAAAACCAAGTTCAGCCAATTTTGTTAAAATCTCTTCAATCGGTAGTTGCGCTTTTGTTGCTCCGGATTGTTTTATCGCCGAAGCATCATCAGTGTCATGCGTGTCAGTCGTGCCAAGCGTGTCAGTCGTATTAGTCGTATCAGCCAAGATAACCACTTGTGCACCGGCCTTTTCCAGTTCATTAATACGAGATGCTTCACACTTTGAGCTTACGAAGATATATACTTTACGATTTATTTGTTTAAATATATTGGCATCCGTTGGTGTACGGCCCATGCTGTCGAGAACAATTACGTCCGGCTGATGAACTGCATACTCATTGACGTCTTCCGGTTGCCAACGGCAATTAAGACTCGGATTATCACTCAATACCGTGCCGATACCGGTTAAAATCGCATCATGAAGGGCTCGAAGTTTATGCCCGTCCATGCGTGCCGTTTCATTCGTAATCCACTGTGAATGACCGGTTCGCGTGGCAATCTTACCGTCCAGCGACATGGCCGACTTCAAGGTGACAAAAGGCTTGCCCGTCTTTATAAATGTCAGAAAACCTTCCACCAGTTTAGCGCATTCCTTTTCGAGGATTCCGGTAGTTACTTCAATCCCCGCCTCGCGAATCATCTTAATACCTTTACCGGCAACCAACGGATTCGGATCAATTAAACCAACTACAACCCGTTTAATGCCCGCTTCGATAACACGCTTCGCACAAGGCGGTGTTTTGCCGTAATGCGCACAAGGTTCGAGCGTTACATAAAGTGTCGCCCCATTGGCGTTTTCACCGGCTGCCTTTAGAGCATGTACCTCGGCATGAGCCTCGCCGGCTTTTTGATGATACCCTTCGCCGATGATTTTACCGTTTTTCACAACCACCGCGCCCACCATAGGATTAGGATGTGTAAAACCGGTCGCCCGCTTGGCCAACGTTAATGCCCGCAACATATACTGCTTATCTTGTTCATATTCAGCTGTCTGCGGCTTCCCCGTATATTGTTCATCTCTCATATTATGAACTCAACTCCTAACAAAAAAGGACTATAGTATCTATAGTCCTTGAGTTATTTACGTTATATATCGTTTATTGTTTAAAATTGCTGAAAGCCTTCAATTACCTCTAATTGATTCACAGCAAATCATAAGGCAAACGCCTTGAATCCTAACAGCTTAATTAAAACGCAAACGTATAGCGTGTCTTTTCCCATCCAGACTATACTGTCGGTCTCGGAATCGCACCGAGTCAACCCATTTCAGAGCTTGCGGACTATGACCGCCGGTCAGGAATTGGAATGCTTACATTCCGCACCTTGCCTCAAAGACTATCTATATATAATTATTTAAGATGACTCTTCCGAATCTAATTAGTATCAAATCGAGCATCTTTTCTATAGTTGATTATACTATCATTTAGCTGATAGTGCAAGAGGTTTGCACTATCCGTTTTTGTATTCTACCGGCAGCTCTATTTTTCACATTTCCTTTTTTGATTGCCAGTTCGCCAAATTGATTAATATAACCGCTGCCGTAATTAAGTGTGAGAAAATACAGGCCCCAACGGAGCGAAGCCAAGTTGACGGCTAAACTTTTCAAAACTCGTGCCACTTTTACTTTATGAGGTTGTGAATTAAGAGACGTCGGTCCGCCTTGATGTGACTGATTATTAATACCCACGGGTACATCGCTCTTGGTCGCTTGTTGTGAAAACGCATTCAAAAAGGCGGCTTCAAAGGCATGAAAAGACTGATGCACCGATTCCATTTCACGACGTATGTAAGGCCGTGGAATCTTTTTCGAAACTTCAATGTAGCTTACCATGTTCTTCAAACGCTCTACTATGTCATACAAATCCATAGTTCGGCATAATAAAATTTGGAACGGCGAGGACAATTCTTTATAGCCAAAATTCACTAAAGCGACATTGATATCGCGTATGATACGCCGACATCCCTTGAGATAAATACGACCATACGTAAACTCCCGCCTCTCTTTAGATTTGCAGGTCATTTCTTTATTACTAAGTCTGGTAGCATTGATCAAATCATGCAGGGAAAATGGGGCTAACATGGAGTACCGATTATGAGTAAGACAGGTATAACGCTGCTCATAATGTACTAAATGGCAGATTTTAGAAATAATGATATGGGCATCTTCGACATAATCCGCATATTCTTCTTCCTCCCAAAGCAATTCAGGATCCATGGCCTTCATATAACCATCGTTGAACATATCCACGATTTTATCTGCATGCCGCCTGGAAAATATATTTAATTTCAAATACTCCACCAAGAGCATGTATCCTTCATTAAAAGGCTTCATTACAGAATCTATGGGCGCGGTATCGAGCAACGACTCCTGCAACCGCTCCTCCAAAATACACAGAAAGAAATTAAGATACTGTGGAATTATAAAATCTTTACCGGCATCAATACAATACGTTCGCTCGATCGAAGTATACGTGTCATTTTCCGCCATATATACAACACTCCCCTATAACGATAAATCCCCGTGGTCAATTAATTTAAATTTGAAAAATCCTTATTAACGAAAAAATACATACTCTTAGCAATAAACAAGAATAGAATCTGTCAAATGGTCTCTTTTTTGTCAAAATACTTAGCCGCCTTATTCCTAATCAGCGTATCCATTTAAAATGCGCTACACTTAATACTTGCGTTACTACGCTATTCTAATGGATTTACTTGCCCCCAACTACCGATTCTTCAAACCCGATATATTTTCGCAAAAAATAGCGTACTAATATCATCATTTATTAGTCATTATAAAACTGTAATTATGAAAAAATCAGACATATTACCGACATGCTCTACTCTATACCTTGGCACGCAATAAATCAAGATTCATAAGTGGTAAACTTTTTCGAGTTTTCCCCGGATTTGCTTGAAAACCGCCACTTTACTATACTAAGACTCGTGATTGCAATACACGTTTCAACAAATTAGTTTGTAATAGCAGGCTGCAAAATTTAAAAATGAAACATCCTCGAGGAAATCTTTAGTTTAAACGTATAAGGAAAAGAGGTTTTTACTATGACTCCTAATGTAGCATGGAGCGATAATCAATTAATGGCGACTATTAACGCAGCTCAGCAAAATAATCAGGCCGCTCTTAAAGCATTATGTCGCAAATACGAAGGACTTATTCACAAGTACGCTCATGTGAGCGCCGTACAATGTGAAGCCAATGATATGGAAAGCTTACTGTGGGAAGTGTTCATTAGGGCCGTCAAAGAATACGACATTAACGGCGACGTCCCCTTCTCCGGTTTTGTCAAAAGTCGGATTAAATACGGTCAATACAATGCGTTTCGAAAACTTAGGAAACAATGGCAGCGGGAAACTTTTATTATGGATCAATCTACTGACGGGGACAATAAAACCATGACGTTTGAGGATATCTTAGCCCCTTCCGACAGTGCCGAAACAATAGCTTTAGCTAATGCAAATAAAAAAGCCGTAGCACGAGCCTTCAAGCGACTCATGCCACAGCAACAAAAACTACTCTATGCTTATTATATTGAGAACATTCCCCTGGCTCAACTGGCCAAACAACACGGCATCAGCCGACAGGCCATGCAGCAACATAAACATCGAGCATTAGCAGCATTGACCGTGCTTTTTAACGAAGAACAGAATAAATAACTATGAATAACAATGAATTTCTACAAATAAATATAAATATATATAAATTATAAATACGATACTAAGGAGATACGAAAGATACTATGAAAATGAATCAATTAAATAGACACTACGGGATTGACGTGAGCGAACATAATGGCATTGTAAATTGGCAAGAGGTACGTGACGCAGGCATCGAATTTGCCATCATACGCCTTGGCTATGGGCGCGGGCATTTGGATAGTCAATTTTATCGTAATGTAAACGGAGCCTTAAATGCAGGCATAAGCATTGACGTATACTATTATTCATATGCGCAAAACTGCAATGATGCCATCGAAGAAGCCGCTTTTGCCACCCATATCTTAAATGACTGCGGCCTCGTCCCTGCAAGACTGACCATGGGCCTTTGGTATGATGCGGAAGAAGCCCCTTATTGGGACACACAACAAATCACCAACCGTTGCAGCGCCTTCATCAATACGGCCTGGCAAGCCGGTTACGCCTATGCCGGCGTGTATGCCAATTTAGATTGGTGGACCCATCACATCGACGGTACCCAGCTCATGTGCCCTAAATGGTGCGCCCAGTATAATACCACCTGCGATCTACCGTCTGCCCATATGTGGCAGTATACCGATTCACTGCGGATTGGTGAAACGCTGTTTGACGGGGATGTGTTGTGGTCGTAAAAATATAATGAATTAGAGAAAATTAAGGTAAAGTAAAACCGACGTTGTTAATTCATCGCCGGTTTTTACTTTCCTAACATTTTTTATGTTACTTCCATATAAATTCAGCTAAGATATTAATACCTATCTGTGTGCAAACTATTAATAGCATAATAAAATGGATAAAACTCTCAGCAAAAGATTTCATTACACAATTCAGCCCACCCAGTTCATCACCAATATCATATACAGACTCACTATCCGGATGTGCTAAAACCGTTTGCTCGTTGTAAAAGCTTTTAACATCTTTTTGAAATATATAAATTGCAATACAACAAAGATACTCACTATATAATTCAAGTGCATATGTTATAGGATCAGCTATTTTATACGGAATACTAGTATACGCTGTCTCATTATAAATGACAAAACCATAGCATAAAAGCATTAAGCCAAAGAATCCCCAACGCAACTGAATAATATCCTCCCAATACTTTTTCAAACTATCGGTTAAGGTATTTAGAAATAGTAACAAAAAAAGTGTAGCTACCAGAATAACCAGCGAATAAATGGGATAAATAAAAATAAAAGAACCTAAAATTTGTATACTACCCAGACACAATATACAATTTATGGCGAATCTCACATTATGACTATCTTCCCGATTACTAAATAGTGCCCAAATCGTATTCAATACCCATGAGGCGCTAACAAAAAAATATTTCATCCATTGGTATTGTTATGTGAAATGTACCATGTAATACTCCTCCGATTGGCAATGCAAATAAAAAGAAAAATGTAATAAACATAAACAACTTTGAATCGACTCGTTCCATAAACTTTACATCTTCAGGCTTATTCTCAATAATTAAAAATAAATGCTTGATTCTTTCCATAATATCCTCCCCTTCGCCTAAACATATAATTATCGGTGCATACCTACTGTAGCAAAACACCCGGACATAAGGGTGGGAGATAAAAAAATATAAACTAGATAACTGCTTACTCATTATATTTTCATTAAAATTTAAATGGCATTTAGTATTGAGATTTTATCAACTATTAAGCGCCGTATTAACACGATTAGGGAGCTTTGCTGATACAACAACACATCATGTCCCTCATCCAACAACTGACGGGTAAGCTCATGAACCTATGCCGCAATTAGTAAAAGCAGAACCTGTTGCAGAAAAAGCGGCTCCAAAAACAATAGCCATTTATACCATCGTGGCCGATCCGGAACCAGAACGGAAAAAGAAGAGTACAATAGGGGACTAATTCAAAAAAAATCTTAAATGAATAATTAACCACTTCTATTAATAAGTAGTTAAATTCCTTATGTTTATGTGCTAAATTTAATTTAAAAAAAGCGATGAATTTTCATCGCCTTTTTTTATAGAAAAATTATTATTTTTTTATTTTGTCCTTCAAAT
>NZ_RQUX01000002.1 GCF_003992115.1 Veillonella ratti | reverse complement strand
TGGTTGATAGGCCAGGTGTGGAAGAGCTGTGAGGCTTGGAGCTGACTGGTACTAATAGATCGAGGGCTTTACTTACTAAAATACTGTAGTCTAATTTATAACAAAGAATTAGCCTAATGCGCGAAAACATATAAAACATCTACACTTCTATGTGGTTTTCAGAGTACAAGCTCTGACAAATTCAGTGGCGATAGCTACGAGGATCCACCTGTTTCCATCTCGAACACAGTAGTTAAGCTCGTATACGCCGAAAGTACTTGGCTGGAAGCGGCCTGGGAGGATAGGTAGTCGCTGATTGACTAAAATAAAGACGGTCATACCGAAAGGTATGGCCGTCTTTTATTTTACTGATGAGTCACTACGTGCCTCACCAGGCCAGATTCCAGCCAATATTGTAGAGGTGTGCAGTATCTTCAAGGTAGGATAAGCGGCACTGGGAAAAGTAGGGCAAACGATTTGAAGGAGCAAAGCGACGAACAAATCGTATTGCATCACTTTCTTTCGGGCCGAGCGAAGCGATGGCGAGAATGATAGGTAGTCGCTGATTAGGGCCGGACGTACTCAGCGTCTACTAATTAATATATAAAGCAGCGAGCGAAGAAATGCGGAGAACCTCTAAATCAAAAGAGCTTTCTCTCTCTAGCCTTTATATCACTAAAAAAGTCACGAAAGCGAAGCAATGCGGCCCCGCCCTAAACCAACCGAACATTACTCCACTACACCTTTTGCACCACATGATAGCCTTTCAAACCCCACCATTTGAAAAATAAATTAATAGATGACCCAAATACATATATATATTATCTATTATATATAATAGAATAACCCTATATATACTGATAAATAATATCATTTAAAATACAAAGGATATGCTATATCCCTTGTATAACCCGAAAAATAGGCACAAATCCTAATATATCATAAAAAAGAATTTAACCATTTTAAGAAATATATTCAATTAAAAACATATATAATAAACTATAGTATTTATATTGTCTTTAATTGCTTCATATCCTATTGACAATGTATGATTTAAAAAGTACAATCAAACACAGCTTTACATTTTACGCACTTAGTGCGCCTTAAATACCTGTTAAAATTGTAGGAATTAAAAATTAAACTGAATAAATATATGAATCCGTCAAAGATGCTGAGAGAACAGATTAATATAGCAATTCGGTTTTTTCACAATAAACAGTATGATTTGGGAAAGAAGCGAGAGTTATGGTACGACGTGTACCGCATAAGAGAGAGTTTAAAAGATAGAAGGTTATAATTATGAAACGAAGAGGTTGGTATGTACTTCTTTCGGTAGGCATAGTGGGGGCTATGCTATGGGGAGCCGGTCATTCGTTTTCGTCGCAAAGCAACAGTCAGGTGACAACCTTGACGAATGTATCCTATGACCCGACTCGAGAGTTTTACGAGGCATATAATGCCGATTTTTCAAAATATTATAAAGAACGAACCGGTAAGGACGTAGAAATTCATCAGTCCCACGGCGGATCGGGCAATCAGGCTCGGGCCGTGGTAGAAGGCTTTGACGCCGACGTGGTGACCTTGGCGCTGGCTCAAGACGTGAATTTACTGCAGAAGGTTCATCTGTTAGACTCTAGTTGGGAGTCGCAGTTACCGAACTATTCGGCACCCTATACGTCCACGGTAGTATTCCTGGTTCGTAAAGGCAATCCGCTGCAAATTAAAGATTGGGCGGACTTGGTAAAACCGGGTGTGCGTTTAATTGCACCGGATCCTAAGAGTAGCGGCGGTGCTTGTTGGATTTTCCTCTCCGCTTATGCCTATGGCGAAGGTCCGAACAATGACACGGCTAAAGGCAATGATTTTGTTAAAAAACTATACAACAATGTGACCGTAATGGATGCCGGGGCTCGTGCTTCGACGACGACCTTTGTTGAAAACAAGCAGGGCGATGTGCTATTGGCTTGGGAAAATGAAGCCAAACAGATTATGGAACATTATCCCGGCGAGTATGAAATCGTAATGCCGTCCGTTTCGATAGTAGCGGAGCCGAGTGTGGCCGTAGTGGCGGAAATTGCCAAGAAACATGGTACCTACGAAGTGGCTCACGAGTACTTGGCTCATCTCTATGAGCCGGATAGTCAACGACTCATTGCTAAATACGGTTTCAGACCGACGGATCCGAATGTTATGAAGGAAGTGGCCACAGAGTATCCGTCACCGGCCCGTATGGTCACGATTCGAGATTTTGGCGGTTGGTCGGCTGCCTATGAGCGCTTTTTCGTAGATGGCGCCCTATTCGATACAATTCGCGATGAATAGGAGGGCCTATGAACGAGCAGAATCAAACAAATGAAATTAAACGTATTCCACCGGTACGAATCGAAGGTCCGAAGCGTCAGACGAGTGGTAAAAAAGCAAAAACACCGCGTTTGTTACCCGGCTTCGGCTTAACCTTAGGCGTAACGCTTACCATATTATCTATTATAGTTATTTTGCCAATTGGCACCATATTGGGCTTTGCCTTGCAAATTCCGCCGGCTACCTTTTGGCAGGCCATTTCAAAACCAGTCGTATGGCATGCTTTTGCCACGAGTTTGACCACCGCTTTCGTGGCGGCGGCCATTAACCTCGTGTTCGGCACCTTATTGGCGTGGATTTTGGTGCGTTACACCTTCCCGGGACGGCGCATTATCGATAGCCTTATTGAGTTACCCTTCGCCTTACCGACGGCGGTAGCGGGGATTACCTTATCCAAGCTCTACTCTGAGACAGGTCTTTTGGGCAGTGCATTGGTCAAACTGGGCGTATCCATTGTTTATACCAAAATAGGTATTATCATCGCTTTAGTATTTGTGGGCATTCCCTTTGTAGTTCGCTCTGTGGAGCCCGTGTTGGCAAAATTGGACGGATCCTACGAAGAAGCGGGTGCCGTGTTGGGCGCCAATAACTTTACGATTTTCAGACGCATTATTTTACCGGAAATCTTACCGGCCGGTCTTGCCGGTTTTGCCTTGGCCTTTGCCAGAGGGCTCGGTGAGTACGGTAGCGTTATCTATATTTCCGGTAACAGCGCTAAGGCGCAGACGCAAGTCGTGTCCTATGTGATTATGCAAAAACTCAATTATGTGGATTATGAGGGGGCCACTGCCATGGCGTTAGTGCTCCTCGTATTGGCCTTTTTAATTTTGCTTTCCGTGAACCTAATGCAACTGCGTCAGGCACGGCGGTTAGGAGGTCGATAATATGAAACAGTCAAATTGGGTGAAAAATATACTGATTACACTGGGCTTTATCTTTGTAATCTTAATGTTGGTCTTTCCGTTGGTAACGGTAATCATCAGTTCCTTAGCGCAAGGCTGGGGCTTTTACTTAAAAGCGATTACGACTCCATATGTACTATCCGCTTTGGGTTTGACCCTCGTAGCGGCCTTGGTAGCCGTTGTAGTCAGTGGCTTTTTCGGCCTCTGTGCGGCGTACTGTATCGGTAAATTCGATTTTAAGGGGAAACAGTTCCTCATGACTTTAATCGATGTGCCGTTCTCCATTTCACCGGTTATTGCGGGTCTTGCCTTTATCATGGTATTCGGCCGCATCGGTTGGGGCTATGGAATTTTAGATACGATTAACCAGTGGCTCGGCACGAATTGGCGCGTTGTCTTTGCCTTGCCGGGTGTTTTCTTGGCAACGATTTTTGTAACCTTGCCGTTCGTGTTCCGCGAAGTGATTGCCATCATGCATACGCGGGGACGTGAAGAGGAAGAAGCGGCGGTCCTCATGGGGGCATCGGGATTGACCGTTTTTTGGAAAGTAACCTTTCCGCAAATTAAGTGGGCTTTTTTATACGGCGTCTTATTATGTGCGGCTCGTGCTTTGGGGGAATTCGGGGCCGTAGCAGCCTTGTCAAAAGCTCGCGGCAGCACCTTTACCTTGCCGCTCGAAATTGACGCATTATACATGTCAGGTTCGGCGACGGGCGTAACGGCAGCCTTTGCAGCATCCTCTTTATTGGTGTTGATGTCCGTATTATTGCTCTTATTAAGAGCCTATGTGGAACATCGCGTCGGTCATGCCGGCGATTAGAGTTTTTAAGATTGAATAAAGTTAGCCAATGAGTGCAAATAAGTATCTATTTACACCATAAATAGTATAAGAATATAACTTGAAGAAGATAAGAGAGAATTTGAGGTGATTAAATGGGCGTAACGTCGGCGGCGTCATCAAGCTATGTGGCGATGACCGGAATATATAAGCAATACGGCGATTATGAAGCATCGAAAGATGTTAACTTTGAGATCACGGAAGGTCGTATTGTGGCCTTATTGGGACCCAGCGGTAGCGGGAAGACGACGATTCTACGCATGCTGGCAGGGCTTGAACATCCTGACGAAGGGGATATTCATATTGCCGGTCAGCGGGTGAATGAAATCGTACCGGCTAAACGTGGCATCGGGTTTGTTTTTCAAAACTACGCCTTATTCCGTCATATGACGGTGTTTGATAATATTGCTTTCGGTTTGGACGTACAAAACGAGGACAGAGGTAAAATTGAAAAGCGTGTTACCGAATTGCTGGACTTGGTGGGGCTTGCTAATTTGCGAGATCGCTATCCGGGGGAATTATCCGGCGGTCAACGGCAGCGTGTGGCGTTTGCTCGTGCGTTGGCACCGAGACCGCATGTACTCCTTTTGGATGAACCATTTGCAGCCATTGATGCGAAGGTAAAACATGATTTACGACAATGGCTTAAAGCGACTATTAAGAAATCGGGCATTACCAGCATCTTCGTGACACACGATCAGGAAGAAGCAGTGGAATTGGCCGATGAAATTATCGTAACGAACAATGGTCGCATCGAGCAGATGGGGACGCCGGAAGAAATTTACGGTCAGCCGGCAACACCGTTTGTAGCCGGTTTCATGGGTAAAGCCAAGGGCATTATGAACTACGAGAAGCTGGTTGGTTTTGACAAAGAAGAAGATTTCGACTGGGCTATTATTCGGCTGGAATTTGTGGCAGTTTATAAAAAAGACGCCGACCATGGCAACAAGAGTGCCGTGGAACATGGTGTGGTAGAAGCCGTGACCTTTCAAGGAACAAGGCTCAGCATGCAGATTCGTATCGGTGAGCATACACTTGAAGCGGAGCAGCCAATTGAGGCTAACATGTTTACCGTTGGCGAAGAAGTGGATGTACTCATCTATCGACTGTTCTTATGCAGCAACACGGACGTTCATATTGCCAAGAACAAAGCGCTCGAACCGGGCCAAGTGTTCTATATTTAATGATAGTCAGTCGTTAACGGCAAAGATGAACGACGTATCAGTAATATGCAATCATAGGCAGATAGCATTTGATGCTGAAGTGGATGTTATCACCTATAATCAAATAATATTCAGCCATTAAGTAGGCATTATAGAAATTAGGTGGAATGGGATTATGAAATTTGAGAAGCGAGAGCGAATTGAGACGGATGTCCTCATCATCGGGGGCGGCACGGCGGGCTGTTACGCGGCGCTGACTTTGCAAAAAGAAAGCAACCCGAAGGTTCTCATCGTAGAAAAAGCGGCCATTCGACGCAGCGGTTGTTTGGCGGCCGGCGTGAATGCGCTGAACGCGTATATCGTAAAAGGCCGTAAGCCGCAGGATTATGTGGACTATGCCACGAAGGACGCGGCCGGTATTGTCCGTCACGATTTATTGCTCACCATGAGCGAACGCCTTAACGGCGTAACAAAAGTACTGGAAGATTTGGGGCTCGTTATTTTAAAAGACGAAAACGGCGAGTACATGGCCCGCGGTAATCGTAACATTAAGATTAACGGTGAAAACATTAAGCCGATTCTGGCTGATGCGGTACTTCAATTACCGAATACAACGGTTATGGAACATGTTATCATGACCGATTATTTGGTAGAAAACGGCGAAATTAAAGGGGCCGTTGGTTTTTCACTACGCAACAATGTAGCCTATGAAATCTATGCACCCTATGTGATTTGTGCTACCGGTGGGGCGGCCGGCCTGTATCGCCCTAATAATCCGGGTTTTTCACGCCATAAAATGTGGTATTCACCGTTCAACACAGGCGCCGGATATGCCATGGGCATTAAAGCGGGCGCGGAAATGACCACTTTTGAAATGCGTTTTATCGCTCTTCGTTGTAAAGATACGATTGCTCCGACCGGTACCATTGCCCAGGGCGTGGGCGCTAAGCAGGTCAATGCGGACGGCGAAGTGTATGAAACAAAGTACGGCCTTACCACTTCGCAACGCGTGTACGGCACGGTGAAAGAAACACTCGATGGCAACGGTCCTTGTTACTTGGCTACCGAAGGCATCACGAGCGAGCAGAACATGGACCTTTTAAAAGCGTATCTTAACATGGCACCGGGCCAGACTTTAAAATGGCTCGAATCCGGTGAAGGTCCGCAACAGCAGAATGTGGAAATCGAAGGAACGGAGCCATACATTGTAGGCGGTCATACGGCGAGCGGTTACTGGGTAGATACGAAGCGTGAAACGACAATTCGCAATCTATTTGCAGCCGGTGACGTAGCCGGTGGTTGTCCGCAGAAATATGTAACCGGTGCCTTGGCCGAAGGTGAAATTGCAGCCTTGGCCATTGCCGAACGTTGGCAAAAGGAACAACGAGCGAATGCAGGAGCTGCGGATAATGCCACAACAGGCGGCAAAGAAAACGCAGCCGGAACTGTAGTAAATAATGGTATTTCCGCTACTGTAGCGACACAAGCCAAAAGCTATTTGGATGCGTATGATACATTCCTTACCGGTGAGGCTCCGCTTTACACGACGGAACAGATCAAAGAAGCGATGCAACGCGCCATGGACAGCTATGCCGGCGGTATCGGCTCCTACTATCGTTTTAACGGTAAGCAATTGGCCAAAGCGAAAGCCCGTATCGAAGAACTCATTGGCATGGCGGAACAGCTGAAAGCGGCAAACCTCCATGACTTGCTGTTTATCTACGAACTCAAAGAGCGCTTGGTAGTATGTTTAACCTTGATTGCTCATTTGGGAGCCCGTAAAGAAACACGTTGGCACAGTTTTGCGGAAAACCTGGATTATCCGGAAACCAGTGATGAATGGCTCTGCTACGTTAATTCCGTGGCAACGGACAAGGGTATTGAAATCCATAAGCGCCCATTGGTAACAACGGACAGCTATGAACATCAAGACGGCGCGGCCGTTAGCAAAGGAGGCACACTATGAGCATCAAAATTGATCAACAGACATGCGTAGGTTGTCAGCGGTGCGTTAATATTTGCCCCGGCAGCTTACCGGCTATGAATGAAGCGGGGAAAGCCTTTATGGCTTATCCGAAGGATTGTTGGGGCTGTATGGCCTGCATTAAGGAGTGCCCGGTAGGCGCTATCGCCTACTTCCTCGGTCCTGATATGGGCGGCCTCGGCGGTACTATGAAAGCGCGTCGCGACGGTCAGTATTGGAATTGGGAATACACCTCGCCGACCGGTGAGAGTCAGACCATCGTGGTCAATGCCCAGGAATCCAATAAATATTAAGCTTTAATATTTTTCAAATAAATCACAGAGTTAAAGAGAGAAGGTTTAGCATGAGTGAATACAGCCATTTAGACGAATTGGAAGCGGAAGCCATATATATTATCCGCGAAGTAGCGGCGCAGTGTGAAAAGCCGGTTATGTTGTACTCCATCGGGAAGGACAGCTCGGTAATGCTCCACTTGGCGCGCAAAGCGTTTTATCCGGAAAAACCGCCGTTTCCGTTTTTACATGTAAACACAACGTGGAAATTCAAAGAAATGATTAAATTCCGTGATGAAACAGCCAAGAAATTCGGCCTCGACATGATTGAATACATCAATCAGGACGGCGTGGACCAGGGAATCAACCCGTTTGACCACGGTTCGGCGTATACGGATATTATGAAAACACAGGCCTTGAAACAGGCACTCAACAAATACGGTTTCACGGCAGCGTTTGGGGGCGGTCGTCGTGACGAAGAAAAATCCCGTGCGAAGGAACGTATCTTCTCCTTCCGTAATGCGTCGCACGGCTGGGATCCGAAGAACCAGCGTCCGGAAATGTGGAAACTTTACAACGCCAAAATTAATAAAGGCGAAAGTATCCGCGTTTTCCCATTGTCCAACTGGACTGAAAAAGACATTTGGCAATATATTAAACGTGAAAACATCGACATTGTATCCTTGTACTTCGCGGCGGAACGTCCGGTCGTATACCGCGACGGCAATATCATCATGGTTGATGACGACCGTTTCAAACTTCTTCCGGGTGAAAAAATCGAGCAGAAGAAAGTTCGCTTCCGGACTTTAGGTTGCTATCCGTTGACCGGTGGTACCGAATCCGATGCGACCACTTTAGATGAAATTATCGAAGAAACCTTGTCGGCTGTATCGTCTGAACGCACGACCCGTGTTATCGACAGTGAAGCGGCGGGCAGTATGGAACGTCGCAAACGTGAAGGTTATTTCTAATACATACATAACGATGACGGCCGTTCTTTTTGAAAAAGAACAAGCCTTGGGGATGACAGAGAGGATACAACGATGAAAGGACTTTTAAAATTTATTACCTGTGGCAGTGTGGATGACGGTAAATCCACACTCATCGGCCACATTTTATATGATGCAAAATTATTATATGCGGACCAGGCGAAAGCCTTGGAATTGGAAAGTAAAGTGGGCAGTCGCGGCGGCGCCATCGACTACTCCTTATTGCTCGACGGCCTCATGGCGGAACGCGAACAGGGGATTACCATTGACGTAGCATACCGCTATTTTACCACCGACAACCGTAGCTTTATCGTAGCGGACACGCCGGGCCACGAAGAATACACTCGTAACATGGCGGTAGGTGCGTCGTTTGCGGATTTAGCCATTATCCTGGTGGATGCTTCGCAGGGCATTTTGGTGCAGACCCGTCGTCATGCACGTATTTGTGCGCTCATGGGGATTGAGTCGTTCGTGTTTGCCGTGAACAAAATGGACCTTGTAGGCTATAAAGAAGATGTGTTCCGCAACATTGAAGCGGACATCGCGGCGCTTGCTAAAGAAGTAGGCCTCAAGCAAGTACAGGTGATTCCTGTTTCGGCCACCGAAGGGGATAACATTACCGTTAAAGCAACCACCATGCCTTGGTACGAAGGACCGGCCTTATTGCCATACCTTGAAACCGTGGATGCCTCCGGGGCAGCCGAAGACGGTTTCTACATGCCCGTACAGCGCGTTTGCCGCCCGAACCACACCTTCCGCGGCTTCCAAGGGCAGGTGGAAGCAGGCAAGATAGCCGTAGGTGATACCTTAACCGTATTGCCGAGCGGTGAATCGGCGAAAGTTAAAACCTTGATGGTTGGTTTTGACGAAGTGCAGGAAGCGAAAAACGGCCAGCCGTTGACCGTTGAACTTGACCGTGAAATCGACGTGTCCCGCGGCAGTGTGCTCGTAAAACAGACGGGTATTGAAATCGCTCAGACCGCCAGCGTTAAACTCCTTTGGATGGATGACGAACCGCTTGAAGTAGGTAATGAATACCTCGTAAGCCTCGGAACCAAACAGGTGGCCGCTACGGTGACGGATATTCAGTATCAAATCGATGTAAACAGCGGCGAGCATTTGCCGGCTGCGGAACTTGGTAAAAACAGTATTGCCCTTTGCACCCTGCACTTCCAGACGCCGGTCGTTATGGATGAATTCCGTCGCCATAAGACATTGGGTGAGTTAATCCTTATCAACCGTGTTAGCAACATGACCTCCGCTTGCGGCGTTGTAGAAGCCGTTGGGACTACAGCAGAGCAACACAGCTTTGAAGGCAAAGGCTTGAAAGCGCGCGGTGACGTGTTTGATGAATTCTACTACAATGTGGAAGGCCTCAAAGTAGATAAGATTCGTCCTAACCGCACGACCTTTAACGTAGGCGACAGCTTACCGCTCGCCGGTGCCAGCTATAACTATCCGGCTAACTTTGATATCTTGGTTCTCCGTGATAAAGTGGCCATCGAAGTACGCGACGGTAAATTGGCGAATATCGTACCGTTGGCTGATTATACATACAACGACGTACCGGTTGTGAATGGTCGCGGTTTTGCCGTACAGGTTAACTCCGCCGATGATGTAAAGCAATTCATCGAAGAATCTTCCGATGATGCGTTGCAACACGATGGTGCATGGCATGATAAATGGCTTCGTTTTGAAACGTACCGTAAAATCATATTCCATGATTCCTTCTGGTCGATTTAAGATTATAAGCGAATAAGACTAAGCAGTCATACCGTACATTACTGTGTGGCTGCTTTTTTATTGCCTTCATACGACTCATGCCTTGAGCAATATTGATTGATTTTGAGCGACATATATTTTATTCGCATAGTCCTATATCCGTCAAAATCTACGGCCATTTTCTTTTTTAATCACCTACATGTTAAAAATAAAACTCTGTTGAGATAAATAATCTATTCAATTTGAACCCTTGGTCAGTTTTGATTAATTTTAATATATAGAATATATTTTACAATGCAAAAGAGGTATTTTATAAATTCACTTAGAATATATATAATAGTGAGTATAAAGTAAAATATCGATATGGTATTTTGCAAATTTCTAAGCTGTGTTTACCCACGGTGGGTCGCAAAAGGCCGAGGTGGGACGTAACTGTTTTATTTTTAAATGTATATAATATACAGTATATTACACAAGGAGAACAGCATGGAACAATTTGATGCAATTGTTGTAGGCGGTGGCTTAGCAGGTGCGGCAGCTGCTTACCGAATGGCCAAAGCGGGCGTGAAAGTGCTATTGGTTGAACGAGGGAGTTATGGGGGCGCTAAAAACATGACGGGTGGTCGTATTTATACCCATTCGTTAGAAGAGTTAATCCCTGATTTTAGAAAAACGGCTCCGTTGGAACGCAAAGTAACGAAGGAGCGCATCTCTATTTTGGAAGGCGGCAGAGCGACGACCGTTGAATATGAAGCGGAACCGGCTCAGCCGAAAGACGAATCCTATGTGGTATTGCGCGGCGTTTTTGATAAATGGTTGGTTGAACAGGCTGAAAAAGCCGGGGCCGTTGTAGTTAACCGGATTCAAGTCAGTGAACTCCTCATGGAACACGGCAAAGTGGTAGGCATTCGTTGCGGCAAAGATACTTTGCGCGCCGATGTAGTCGTATTGGCTGACGGCGTTAACTCCTTATTGGCTGAAAGAGCCGGTTTGCGTAAGCCGATTACCGAAGCCGAAGTAGCTGTTGGTGCTAAAGAAGTATACAGCTTCAATAAAGGCGTGTTGGAAGAACGCCTCGGCCTCGAAGGTAATGACGGTTTGTCTTGGCTTTTCATGGGCGATATTACGCACGGCCTCATGGGTGGCGGTTTTATCTATACCAATAAAAACAGCCTTTCCGTTGGTGTCGTAGTAGGTCTTGAACACATCGGCGAATCGGACGCTACCATCGAAGATATGATGAATGAATTCATGGCTTATCCGACAGTAGCTCGTTTGTTAAAAGGTGGCAAACTCCTTGAACGCAGCGGTCACATGGTTCCGGAAGCGGGTTATAAAATGGTAACCACCTTGAGCGGTGACGGCTTTATCATCGTCGGTGATGCGGCCGGCTTCTGTATCAACATGGGCTACACCGTACGCGGCATGGATTTTGCCATTGCGTCCGGCATGTACGCAGCCGATGCTATTATTAAAGCCAAACGCTTAGGCGATTACTCCGCCGGTGCGTTGCGTTACTACGATATTATGATTGAGGACAGCTTCGTAGGTAAAGATTTGAAAACCTATCGTCACTTCCCTGAATTCCTCAACAATCCGCGTATTTTCCAAAAATATCCGGGAATGGTCAACGGCATTATGTCCGATGTATTTACCGTTAACGGCGACGGCGCGAAACCGCTTGTTCCTAAATTATTGAAACGGGCTACCGGTGTAGGCCTTGTTAACTTGGCTATGGATGCCCTTAAAGGAGGTCGTGCCCTATGACAAACTTAGAAGAAAAATTAGGCGTTAATAAATATTACGTAAACGAAGGTCATCCGCACATTGAAATCATTCATGATTATCCGGATATGAAGGAAAAAATGAAACTCGTCAATGCCTGCCCGGCCGGTTTATATACCTTAAACGACGACGGTACGCTTGCATTTGATTACGCCGGTTGCGTAGAATGCGGTACCTGCCGAGTTTTATGCGGCAAAACGATTGTAACTAAATGGGAATACCCGGACGACACGAAGGGTATTGAATTTCGTCAAGGCTAATAGGGAGGCTGACTATGGAATTACTCGTATGTATCAAGCAAGTGCCGGATACGTCTGAAATCAAGCTCGATCCGGAAACGAACACTTTAATTCGTACCGGCCTGCCAAGTATTGTCAATCCGTTTGACATGAATGCGCTCGAAGCGGCTTTGGCCGTTAAAGATAAATATCCGGGAACACGCGTTTCCGTCATTACCATGGGACCGCCGCAAGCGTCCGTGGCGTTAAAAGAATGTATCTCCATGGGTGCCGATGATGCGTACCTCATTACCGACCGTGCTTTTGCCGGTGCCGATACCTTGGCTACCAGTTACACTATCGCCTGTGCCATCTCCAAAGTGCAGGAAGACCAGGGCAAACCGTTCGATATGATTTTCTGCGGTAAACAGGCCATTGACGGTGATACGGCGCAAGTAGGTCCGCAAATTGCGGAAGAACTCGGCATTCCTCAGGTTACCTATGTGTGCGGTATCGAAGTGAACGATAATATTGTACGGACCCAGCGTGAACATGAAGAAGGCTTTGAAGTATTGGATACGCCAATGCCGATGCTCCTAACGGCCGTTAAATCCCTCAATGAACCACGCTATCCGACCCTCCATAATTCCATTCGTGCTACCCAGTACGAAGTTAAGACGATTACCGTTAAAGACATGACGACGGATCCTAAGCGTTTAGGCCTTCAAGGTTCGCCAACCCGTGTACGTAAAGTATACAGCCCACCTATGCGCTCCGCCGGTACCATGTTGACCGGTGCTGTTTCGGAATCCGTGGCCACGGTTATGGATGTGTTAAAACAAAAAGAACTTATCTGATAGCTAAGGAGGAATTACGGTGTTTGAAGAATACAAAGGTGTCTATGTCATTGCTGACTGTTTTGACGGTCAGGTGCGCAAAGTCACATACGAATTAATTGGTCAGGCCCGCCTCATAGCGGATCAGTTGCAAGAAGATGTACATACATTGCTTCTCGGCGCCAAAGTGGCCGGCGAAGCACAAAGCCTTATCGAGTATGGCAGCGATTACGTTCATGTATTTGAACATCCTTTATTGGCTCGCTATACGACGGACGGCTACACAAAAGTTATTACCGATTTCTTTGCTCAAAATAAACCGAATGTTATCCTCATCGGTGCTACTAACGACGGTCGCGATTTGGCACCGCGTATCTCCGGTCGTATGAAAAACGGCGTTGTAGCGGACTGTACGATTCTATCCGTAAGTACATCCGACGGCCTTGTAGAATGGACTCGTCCGGCGTTGGGCGGTAATATTTTAGCGGAAATCATCTGTCCGGAACATCGCCCGCAAATGGGCTCCGTTCGTCCGAACGTGTTCAAAATGCCGGAACGCCAGGAAGGTCGTCAAGGTCATATCAACCAAGTTGATGTTCAGCTCACTGATGCAGACATTCGCAATCGTTTCGTCGAAATGATTAAGGTAGACATGAACGATGTTAACATCGAAGAAGCGGAAATTATTGTGGCCGGTGGTCGCGGTATGGGTTCTCCTGAAAACTTCAAAATCTTGGAAGAATTGGCTGATGCCCTCGGCGGCGTACTCGGTGTAACCCGTCCGATTGTTGAAAAAGGCTGGTATCCGTTGAGCCGTCAGGTTGGCCAAACCGGTAAAACGGTAGCGCCTAAATTGTACTTGGCCTTCGGTATCTCCGGTGCTATTCAGCATACGGCCGGCATTACGGGCTCCGATATGATTGTAGCTATTAATAACGATCCGGAAGCAGCTATTTTCAAAGTGTGCGACTACGGTATCGTAGGCGACGCCATGGAAGTGGCTCGTGAAATGATTGCTCAAACCAAGGCAATTAAAGGATAAACTAAATATTAGATTGTTTATTTATTGATAAAATTTATGATAAGACCATAGCGTTATTACGCTATGGTCTTTTTGTGTTTTATTCGATTAATATTGAGAAAAATATAAAATGAATGAAATTATAATGTGATAGTTTGAAAAATAATTTTTATTCACTGGTTTATGTTTTATGAGAAACAGTGATAAAATAATGGCTATATGTCTTGTGGGGGGGGGTACAAATATGATAGTATTTAGATATAAATGAAGTCGTGATGAATTGATTGGTATAGGTAATAATCAATTCACTGTTTTCAAAACGTTAGTTAGTGGACGTATTTTGAGAGGAGTATTGGGTATGAAAATCAAGAAAAATGGTCATCGCGTAGTGAAGGCATCTTTGGGGAGTGCAGTTTTATTAAGTTTGTTGTTAGGGGGACAAGTTTTTGCGGCGGATAATATCGTTGTAGATAGTAGTACGGCTACAGGTACGACTAATACCGTAACCGATGACACGACCGCCCGTATAGTGGGAACCGGGAATAAAGTTACAACAAGCAATGATGCTGAAGTTATTGGCGATGGGAATATTGTAGACAAAAGTAAGAGTCAGACAGTAATAGGTGATAATAATAAAATTAGAAATAGAACGAATAATGAAGCTCTTGCTAATGTTACAGATTTAACGATTGGTAGTGGCAATATTATTGGTGGTAGGGGACCTTGGCCTAATAAGTGGAATTCGTTAACTGTTATTGGTAACAATAATACTTCGACTAGTCCAGACTCAGGTATTCTTATTGGTGATAATCATGATATTAGCAGTATTCGTGACTCTGTTGTGATTGGCTCCTTGGATCCTTCTGAAAAGACAGACCGACAGATTACGGATAGAGCGGTCGTCATTGGATATCATGCTCAAACTATTAATTTTGGTACTGTAGTTGGCTATGGCGCAAAGTCTTTAGGTTATGAGGGAACAATTACCGGACATAATTCCATTGGCGAAGCAGGAACTTATTTTTCGACAATATATGGGGTTGACAATAAAGTGATAGGTCGTTCCCCTTATGATATAAGCAGTACAGCGACAAATACGATTGTTGGTACTTTGAATAAAGCCGAGATGTCGACAAACTCAATGATTTTAGGAGCCGGTAACCAAGTAAAACATTCTACAGGTAATCGTAGTGAAGGGTTAGATGGATTTTTTGGTAATGCACGTTTTTCAGATATAATGTTTAACAGTCAATATGCGGTAGGATATACGGATCGACTTTCTGATTTAATGGGGGATTTTGCGCTACTTAATGGAGGTTCTGTTTCGACTCTGGGAAATAGTAATAAATTAGATTATGCAAAACTATCTTCGATTATTGGGACAGCAAATACTTTGAATGGTAAAGAATCGGCACCTAGTACTTATAATACGATTTCAGGGTATCAAAATAGAGGGACTAATGTAAATAATGTTTCTGTTATGGGAACTGGCAATACTCTAAGTGATGCAACGACGGATATTGTGATTGGTGATTATCATAAGTTATCCGGTGGCGATAACAACGTTATTCTTGGATTTATGGAAACTAAAAATACTTTTGAAGATAGAACTTTTATACCCCGTGCTTTAGATCCGAGGACTGGCACAGAATGGGTGGGAGAAACAGTGCCTTATGTAGTAGAAGTAAAGACTCCGGTGAAGGCCCATACGGAAAATGTTAATAATGCCGTTATGCTTGGTTACAATACCGATGTACAGGTAGATGGCGGCGTGGCTCTTGGTAGTCAGTCCATTGCATCTATTGATAAAGGTGTTTATGGGTATAATCCAATAACAGGTAGTAATTTTGTAAATGAAGCAGTTATTGCTGATTTTGTTGGCAAGAGTGAGCGATTAAGTGAATTGAATAATAGTTTGGCCGGATTAGAAGGTGACTATACAGTAGCAAAAACTGAATATGAAAGTAAGTCCTCTGAGTATGTAGAAAAGAGTCTTGCTTTAACCCAAAAAGTTCAACGACTTAATAATCTTGATCCAACATCAGATGAAGCGGCAAATATTAGAGCTGAAATTCCATCTCTTAAAGCTGCTCAAGAGTCTGCTAAGTTAGATATGGATAAAGCTGAGACTGCGATGAATGACGCTAATAAAGCTTACACAGCCGCTGTATCAGAAAAGAATCAGATTACTTCTGCGTGGAAGTCCAATGCTGCAGCTGTTTCCGTTGGCGACAGTGAAGCCGGGATAACTCGTCAAATTACTAATGTAGCAGCAGGTACTAATGATACTGATGCTGTTAACGTGGCTCAACTTAAAGCAGCTGTAGACGCAGCTGGTACAGGCTTACAAGCAAGTAACAATGCTTTGAGTTATGAAGACAATAAATTATCCTTAGCTATTAAAGATTCGGATGGTAATGACTTTATTACAGGCAATGTAGAAATATCTGATTTAGCCAATTCTATTAATACTCGTAATAGTGTAGGTAACTTTGATGGTGACAATACCATTACGATTGAAAAAGCTGAAGGCGTAAATGAATTTAATGGCGTGAAATACCAACTCAAAGTTAACACTGATGGTAAGGTAGCCGCAGATAATAAAGGTGTTGTTAATGGCGGTACTGTCTACAACGAAACCCGTGTAGCCAAAGATGGTACTTACGTTAAACAATCTAAATCTGCAGGAGAAAACTTGACTGCTTTGGATAGCCAAGTAGCGGCCAATACAACTCAAATTACCCAGAACACCAATAATATCACTTCTATTTCCAACGAAGTAAGCAACATTACCAATAACGTAACCAGCTTAAACAGCCAAGTTAATAAATTGGATAATCGAATTAATCGTGTCGGTGCCGGTGCCGCCGCATTAGCTGCTTTACATCCGCAAGATTATGATCCGACTGCTAAGTGGGATTTTGCGGCCGGGTATGGCAACTACAAATCGGCCAATGCAGTAGCTATCGGTGCATTCTATCGTCCGACGAATGATTTGTTATTCTCCGTAGGCACCAGCATGGGCGGCGGTGAAAACATGTTTAACGCCGGTGTGAGCATTAAATTCGGTAAGGGTAGTGAATACTCTAACTACTCCAAAACTGATTTAGTCTCCGTAATCTCTAGCCAGCAAGCGGAAATCAGTGCAGTTAAAGCCGACAATGAAGCTATCAAAGCGGATAATGAAGCTAAAACTAAACGTATCGAAGCGTTAGAAAAACAGATGCAGGAAATTTTAAGCCAAATCAATCGCTAAGAGATTTCATAATGCATGTACTGTAACCGATTGTGAGGTTAGTTCCCCTCAATCACAGCACCCAAAAACCAAAAATTCATTTTAAAACACTTTTATCAAAAACTCACTTAAAAGGACGTACATCATTGTCAAAGCAACCCGGGCTCTGACGAGATGTACGTCTTTTTTCTTTAACGGCCTTCTTTTATTCTGTGTTCAGTCCTTTTGTTTTATGGCTTAATTAATTCATTGATAAACCTCTATAGGTCAAATTATTTGACTTATAGAGGTTTTTAGATATATAATTAAATTGTAAAAAGTTTTGACTGAAAAGAGGGATTATATGAAGGTGGTGGTAGTGAATGACTGATATTTTACCGGCAACAAAAGAATATTCCAGAATTCGCGACAACCAGATGTCGATTTTTGAAAATTATGCTCGTAAGAACGGCATGCAGAGCAAGGCGCTGACGATTCTGATGTGGATTTACTATAATCCCGAGGGGATTACGCAGCAACGCATTACGCGCAAGACGTACTCCACGAAACAGGTCGTCAATGCGACCATTAAGAACTTCAAGGACAAGGGCTATATCTTTTTTGAAGAAAATCCTGAAGATAAACGGACAAAAGTGATTAAATTGACCGAAGACGGCCGTAGCTATGCATCATCTATATTGGATGCACTGGAAGCAGCGGAAAATGCGGCTATGAAGGAATTAACGGCCGAGGAGCAGGATGTCTTACTCCGGGCCGGTGAAAAGTTTACTACGGCATTGGCCAAGAACATTGATGAATTACGGGAACGGCAGGTGAAACAATGATTGAATTTAAGAATGTAAGTAAGTTGTATAAAGAGAAAGCGGCACTCCGTAATATCAACATGACCATTGAGTGCGGTGAATTTTTTGTCCTCGTTGGCACGAGCGGTAGCGGTAAAACGACGACACTCAAGATGATTAACCGTCTTTTGACACCAACGGAAGGCACGGTTTTGATTAATGGTGTTGATGTACAGCAGTCAGAGCTGAGAGAACTGCGCTTAAACATCGGTTATGTATTACAGGCCGGTGCTTTATTTCCGAATTTAACGGTGTGTGAAAACATCGAAATCATTCCGGAAATGAAGGGTTGGCCTAAAGAAGAACGGGTTAAAACAATTCATTCCTATTTGGAAATGGTAGGTTTGCCGCCGGACCAATATATGAATCGCTATCCGCATGAGCTCTCCGGCGGTGAACAGCAACGTGTGGGGATTCTGCGAGCCATCGTAACACGGCCTTCGATTCTCCTCATGGACGAACCGTTCAGCGCCCTCGACCCGATTAGCCGCAATCAGTTACAGGAGCTCATTAAACGACTCCATGATACGTTTAAAATGACGATTGTATTTGTAACTCATGACATGGCGGAAGCGGTGAAGTTGGGCACGCGTATTTGCGTCATGAGTAAGGGCGAAATTGTGCAGCTCGATACGCCGCAAGTGATTAAAGAGCAGCCGGCGCACGAAGTGGTTAAGCGTTTTTTCTACGAGGGGTAAATCATGGACACATTATATAGTACATTCATTGAACGACAGGGTGAATGGGTACAATTGTTGGTAGAACATGTGCAAATCTCCATGATTGCTCTGTTTATTGCCATCTTATTATCTGTACCGTTTGCTATCTTCGTTGTAAAATACAAAAAAGCATCGGAAATCACCTTGCAGGTGGCCGGCATTTTACAGACGATTCCGTCGTTGGCCTTATTGGGCCTCTTTATTCCGCTCCTTGGCATCGGCAAGGTACCGGCCATCGTAGCGCTCGTTATTTACGGTTTGTTCCCAATTTTGCAAAACACGATTACCGGCTTGCAGAGTATCGATCCACTCCTTCAGGAGGCGGCTGATGCTTTCGGTATGAATCGCTGGGAAAAGCTCAAAAAGTTTGAACTGGTACTCGCCATGCCGTCCATTATCGGTGGGATTCGTACGTCGTCGGTTATGTTAATCGGTACGGCTACGTTGGGTGCTTTAATCGGGGCCGGCGGTCTCGGAGCCTTCATCTTACTCGGGATTGACCGCAATAACTCCGATTTGATTCTTATCGGGGCAATTTCGGCGGCACTGCTGGCCGTATTGTTCAGCGTGATTATTAAGTTTTTAGAAACAAAATCTTTAAAAGTTATCGGGTCTTCCTTCCTGGCTGCCTTAGTATTATTGGTCTTCTCTACGATTAATGTGGGCGGCCTTGGCGGTGTTGGCAGCATCGGCGGTCACCCGACGCTGATAGCGGCCGGCAAGCTGGGCTCGGAGCCGGAAATTTTGATTAATATGTATAAGGAACTGATTGAAGATCAGACGGATATTAAAGTTGTTGTTAAGCCAAGCTTCGGTAAGAAGAGCTTCTTGTATGAAGCACTTAAAAAAGGCTCCATCGATATGTATCCTGAGTTTACCGGTACGGTAACATCCGCCTTGTTACAACCACCGCTGACGAATATCGGGAATAATCCGAAGACGGTGTATGAAGCGGCTAAAGAGGGGATTTTAAAACAAGATAATTTGGTATTGTTGGAACCAATGGCATACCAGAATACCTACGCTTTGGCGGTAAAACGTTCTTACGCGGAAGCGCATGGGCTTAAAACGATTTCCGATTTGCAAAAAGTCGTAAATACGGCTACAGCCGGTTTCTCCTTAGAGTTTAATGACCGCTCCGACGGTAACAAGGGCTTGCAGTCCCTCTACGGGCTTAACTTCCACGTGGTGACCATGGAGCCGAGTCTTCGCTATGAAGCCATTGACCAGGGCAATGTGGATGTCATCGATGTGTTCTCCACGGACCCTGAGATTATCACGCACGATTTGGTAATGCTTGAAGATGACCGCGGTCTTTTCCCACCATATCAGGGGGCACCGTTATTACGGGCCGATACGCTAAAAAAATACCCTGAATTGGCACCTGTTTTAAATAAGCTGGCCGGTATGATTACGACGGATGAAATGCTTAAAATGAACTACGAAGTAGACGTGGACGGCAAGACGGCTAACGAAGTGGCGGTGGCCTACTTGAAAGCTAAAGGGTTATTACAACATAAATAGTATGTAAGGCTTGCGTGATTAAACAGATCCGTAAAGCATAATAATGCTTCGGCATGACAATAGTATGATACCTTCCCTTAAAAGGCTTTGCGGCGTGTCCGTGAAGCCTTTTAAAATATAGAATTTTACAGCCCTTATTATATGTTATAATCAGATTATCAGCTTTTTGAGAGACTTATGAAAGAAGGGATTGTATGCCTGGGATAGGTACTTTAATTAATATGTTAATCATCGTAGTTGGGGGACTCATCGGATTAACAGCACGCAATTATTTGAAACAACAGCTATTGGACACGTTGATGGTGGCCATGAGTGCTTGCATTATTTTTATCGGTATTGCCGGAGCCGTTCAAGAGTCACTCGTCTTTGACGGTCAAAAATTCGCTCTTACCAACTTGATGATGCTGGTAGTAACCTTTATTATCGGTACTGTCATCGGGGAATTTATTGATTTGGATAAAAAATTAGAGGATTTTGGCGCCTGGCTCCGTGTGAGAACTAAGAACGAAGGGGAAGGCGGTTTTACCCAAGCTTTTTTAACAGCATCTTTTACCGTCTGTATTGGTGCTATGGCGATTATCGGCTCTATTAAGGATGCCACGGGCGATCCGTCAATTTTGATTGCTAAGGCTATGATGGACGGCATTGTCGTTATGATTATGACCACCACTTTGGGCAAGGGCTGTATCTACTCCGCCATTCCCGTGGGCATAGTGCAAGGGTTGGTTACCCTATTGGCTATTTTTATTTCCCCATGGCTGACGAATCAGGCACTCAGTAATATATCGCTGACCGGCTCGATTATGATTTTCTTAATCGGTGTGAGCTTACTTACGGGTAAGCATTTTCGGATTGCTAATATGTTGCCGACCCTTGTGGTGGCAGCGTTGTGGGCGTGGCTGTAAGTTAATTTAATAAAACTCTGTCGTAATTTTACGGCGGAGTTTTTTTATTGCTTGACTTAAAGTCAACTTCAAGGGTTAAAATAAAAGTATAGGCATTGATAGCTAGCATGTATATAGAAGCTATTTGGCCGTGTAATACTTTATATTTTCTTTTGTTTGCTCATGGACCGGCGTAATATCAGTTGGCAATCCAAGGCAGAATTATTCGTGGTTACAGTATTGAATAGTTGTGTAAAGAAAGGAAAGGATACGTTATGTTAGGTACATTTACTTTTGAAAATCCGACGCGAATTCATTTTGGTCAAAATGCATTGGAATCATTGCAGCAGGAACTGCCGAAGTTTGGTAAGAATGTTCTTCTTGTATATGGTGGCGGCTCCATTAAAAAATCAGGACTATATGATCAAGTGGTTGAAATTTTAAAAGCCAACGGCAAGACGATTACCGAAGATGCCGGTGTTATGTCTAATCCTACGGTAGATAAATTATATGAAGGCATCGAACGGGCTAAAGCAGGCAATGTAGATTTTATCTTGGCTGTCGGCGGCGGTTCCGTTATTGACTATGCGAAAGCTGTGTCGGTATCGATTAATTGTAAGGAAGACCCATGGGAAAAATATTTTGAACGCATGGAGGATGTGGATTGTGAAATCGTACCGGTAGGTACTGTTTTAACAATGGTAGGCACAGGTTCTGAAATGAACGGTGGCTCTGTTATTACGAACCCCGCTAAAAAATTAAAAGTCGGCCATGTATTCGGTGCTAATGTATTCCCTAAATTCTCTATCTTAGATCCTACTTACACCTATACATTGCCTACGTATCAGATGGTAGCGGGATTCTTTGACATCATGTCTCACCTACTGGAACAATACTTCTCCGGTGAAGATGATAATACATCGGATTATGTAATTGAAGGGCTTTTACGTTCCGTGATTCACAGTGCGCGCATTGCCGTAAAAAATCCTAAGGACTATGAAGCACGCAGTAATATTATGTGGACGGCCACTTGGGCACTGAACACATTTACTCATATGGGTAAACCGGGCGACTGGATGGTTCATATGCTTGGCCAGGCGGTAGGTGCGTATACCGATGCCACTCATGGCATGACCTTGGCGGCGGTTTCCATTCCATACTACAAACATATTTTGCAGGCCGGCTTGCCTAAGTTTAAACGCTATGCCTTGAATGTGTGGAATGTAGATGGAACCGGTAAAACGGATGAAGAAATTGCCTTGGCCGGTTTAGATGCTATGGCCGATTACATGCGTGAAATCGGTGTGGTTATGAACTTAACCGATCTTGGCGTTACGCCTGACATGATTGAAGGCATTGCCGATGCCACCTTCATTCTTAAAGGCGGCTACAAAGTATTGTCACGTGATGAAGTCGTAGCTGTTTTAAAAGCCAGCTTATAATTTCCGACTATTGAGCCCTATTGTAGGCTGAGATTATGTTATACCGTAAGCTTGAGCTTAGGGTATACCTTAAAGGAAAGGATACAGTGTGATGACGAGACCTTATATTTTTTGCCATATGGAAACGAGTTTAGACGGTAAAATTATGGGAAAATACCTTTGGCGCCCCAATGCTGTCGATGAAGGCGATTCCTTTGACATAGTGCAACATCAGAAGTATGAGTACCAAGCGCTTATTTTAGGCCGTACGACGATTGATGATAATTTTACGTATTATGAAACACCACCGGTAAATGAAGCGGCGCCTGAGGTTCCAGCTGGCGACTTTATTGCTGAAGGCGCTTCTTTGGGGCAGTTCATGATTGCCATCGACAGTAAGGGTAAATTGGCATGGCCTGATAACACGGCGGAAGATGGTGATATGAAGCCGCATGTGGTGTCTATCTTAACGGAAGCCACGCCGAATAGTTATAAAGATTTTCTTCGTCAAAAAGGCATCAGCTATTTGATCTGCGGCAAGGATTCCGTTGATTTAGCTCTTGCTTGTGAAAAGATTAAGGACGTGCTCCATGTTGAAAAAATGATGCTCGGTGGCGGTGCCGTGCTTAACTGGAGTTTCCTCCAAGCCGGTCTTGTTGACGAAATAAGCCAGGTGATTGCGCCGGCTGCAGACGGCAGTACAGCAACACAGACACTTTTTATGGCAAAACCGGGTATCACCAAAGATCAGCCGATTCTCTTTAAACCGTTGAGTGTTGAAATCATGGAAGACGATGCCGTTTGGATTCGTTGGCAGGTCGGTGAAAAAGTAGAGTTCGACTTCGACAACGATCCGACGTATAAAGAAGTTATGGGCATGATTGAGGCTCATAAATAAGAGCTTTCTTACACGGCTAACATCACCGCCATAACTAATATCACAGCTATGATTACAGCTAAAACGTATAGTACGAAACTATAATATATTAAATAAACCCCGACTCATCGGTTGATGAATCGGGGTTTTGTTATGTCATGTTTAGCTCAAACAAATTATGGATTGTTTAAAGCGGTTTGTTGCAGTTCAGGCAATAACCACCATATTTTTGATTAATACCAACGCGTCATCGGTAAATCATTGTTGATGCCCTTGGTAGCTAGAATCTGATGTAAGTCCATCATGCCGTTCGCAAAAGCGGCGGCACAGCCGTTAAGGTATAAATCCCACATGCGAATGAAGCGTTCGTCGAATTTTTGGCGAATGGTTGGGAGCTGGGCACGGAAGTTTTTGTCCCATTCCAACAAGGTTTTATTGTAGTGCATGCGGAGGTTTTCTACGTCTAAGATGTGGAATTTATCGTCCGTCATATCGGAAATCATTTCACGCAGGCTTGGTAACATGCCGCCCGGGAAGATGTATTTGCTCATCCAAGCGTCGCCAGGTTTTTCATCCATACCGCTGATGAAGTGAAGGAGGAAAACACCGCCGTCAACGAGCACGGAGTCTACACAGTCGTTGAATAGCTGATAGTTTTCACGGCCTACATGTTCTACCATGCCAACGCTCACAACGCGGTCGAATTCTAGGCCCGATTTCGGTAAATCACGGTAGTCCATGAGTTTGACTTGGAGGTAATCTTCCAAGTGATTTTCCTTAATGCGTTCCTGGAATTTTTCATACTGTTCATGGCTGAGCGTAATGCCGGTGCCCTTGATTTTGTATTTTTTAGCCGCTTCGAGAAGCAAATAGCCCCAGCCGCAACCGATATCTAAGAGGCGCATGCCTTCTTTTAAATACAGTTTGTCCAAAATGCGGTGGATTTTATTCATCTGTGCTTCGTAAAGAGTCGTATTCTCATCTTCGAAGTAAGCACAAGAATACTGCATGGTTTCATCGAGCCAAAGGGAGTAGAAATCGTTGCCGATATCGTAGTGGCTCTGCACTTCTTCCGCCTGGTGTTTCTTGGTAAGCGGATTGTGGGTTAATTTGGTGAGTACGTCGCCGGCCGTGGAAAACTGATCCATCTGGCCGAGAAAATGGTTCAACGCGAAGTATAAATCGCCTTCAATTTCTAGATTGCCGTCCATGTATGCTTCGCCGAGAGCGATGGATGTACTCGCCATGAGCTTGTTTGCGGGAATGGGTTCCTTCATATCTACTGTAAAAAGAGGTTCCCCTTCGCCAATTATATATTCATTATCTTTAAATTTTACTTTAAAAGGATTGGCATCGAATCGTTTTAAGAAACTAATCATTGCCTTTTCCTCTATTTTTTCACCTAAGTTGCCTAACATCTCAAGGTACCTCCTTATTAAAATTTTGACTAGCTTGTTTTTATATACTAAAACTTTAGATGTGAAAAGTCAAACAATTTGGCGGTTGTAATATGTAATAATAGATATAGAAAATATAAATAGATGAAAATATTTTTATTATGTTATTATAAAAAATAATTAATAATGCCCCTACCTGAAAACACGAGGGTTACAGGCAAGGGCATTGTAGTAATTGAGAGTTCCTATCCACTACATAGTGTCTAATGAAATAAGTTTATTAGTTTTTAAATATAATGAGCGGATAGGAGTATCAAAATTCACGCATCGTTAAGGCCGACAATTTGCCGGTACCGGCCTTATGGCAAGTGTAAAAGGAGGCGTGAAGTGCTGCTGTTAATTTGAAGTAATTACGTTAGGATGCTAATCTTAATTGCTGATTGTGCCAATGTTGAACTATTTGGCGATTTGATCCAAAGCCTGGGCTAGATCGGCAATGATATCGTCCGCATCTTCGAGGCCTACGGATAAACGTACGAGACCTTCACTGATATTGGCAGCGGCCAATTCTTCTTTTGTGTAGGTGGAGTGTGTCATGGATGCGGCATGTTCGATGAGGGTTTCCGCATCGCCAAGGGAAACGGCTAAGCGGCAGAGTTTAACACTGTTCATAACAACAGCCCCTTCTTTGACGCCGCCTTTTAATTCAAAGGATACCATGCCGCCCGGTAAGGCCATTTGCTGTTTAGCTAAGTCATATTGCGGGAAGCTTGGTAAGCCCGGATAGTTTACGGATTTAACGGCCGGATGGGTTTCCAAGAATTGAGCCACTTTCATGGCGTTAGCACAATGGCGTTCCATGCGGATGGCCAAAGTTTTAAGACCGCGGGCTACGAGGAAGGCATCAAACGGGCTGAGTACGGCGCCGGTCATGTCTTTGATACCGTATAAACGAACTTGCGTTAAGAAGTCGGCAGAGCCGCATACAAAACCGGCAATTACGTCGCCGTGACCGTTTAAGTATTTGGTAGCGGAGTGAACCACTACATCGGCACCCAAGGATAATGGCTGTTGGATGTAAGGTGTGCAGAAGGTGTTGTCCACAACAACGAGGCAATCGGCCTCTTTATGGCTGATTTCGGCAATCGTTTTGATGTCTACGATTTTAAGCGTCGGGTTCGCCGGCGTTTCTAAATACACCACTTTAGTATTTGGTTTGAAGGCTTTTTTCACAGCGTCCACATCGCTCATATCAACGAAGGTAACTTCGACGCCCATGCGGGTTAATCCGTGGTTGAGAAGGGCGAAGGTGCAGCCGTACAAGGTGTCACACGCGATAACATGATCGCCCGCTTTCAGCGCCGTCCACAAGGTGGCGGAAATGGCGCCCATGCCGGATGCGGTGGACATACAAGCTTCGGCCCCTTCTAAAAGAGCTAATTTTTCTTCCAACTGCGTGTTGGTCGGATTACCTAAACGAGAGTAGATATAACCTCCTTCTTCGAGGGCAAAGCGACGACCACCCTGTTCGGCAGAGTCGAAAACGAATGTAGAAGTTTGGTAAATAGGTGCTGTTAAAGCTCCAAATGTATTAGGCGCTGCGCCGCCGTGAATTGCTTTAGTAGAGAATCCCTTGTTTTTTAAATCTTCCATGTTATATACCTCCTAAAAGTAAGTCTTTTTAAAACGGACAAGTTATTGGGAACACCGTTTATTTTGAGGTCAGTGTAACATGGATATTTCATACTGTATAATACCGCCTGGAGTGTATTTACCATGCATTAAAACTATATCTAAATTAATTGATTTATGGGAAGTAAATAGAGCCACCGGCATGGGCCGAAGGCTCTTTGATATAAGAAATTTGTGCTATTGTTATTGCTTAGGCGAGGGGCGAATCATTTAGGCCTCATTTTTTAGCGGTGCAAAAACGGGATGGCTTAAGGAATCGATGGAATCTTCCAGGAGCTCCACATAATCTGTCATAGCCGGCGTCATATTGGTGCTTTTTAGTTTTATCCAGCCAATATTGATAAGGTCCAGGGCGCCTTCCAGCGGAATGGATAAGATACGGTCTTTGGTAATGTCCGGCAATAGGCAGCCGCAGCCGATAGTAAAGGCATCGGTGCAGGCTAAAAGGCGCAAAATAGTGGAGCGGTCGGATACGACGAGGGAGCGATTCTCTTGAAGACCGCGGACGCTCACCTCTTCGGCATACTGATAGGAGTCATTGCCCTGATAGTATTTAATATACGGATAGTCCTGCAGATCCTCTACGGTGAGGGCACCGGCGTTTTTTAACGGATGATTATGACCGATATAGACGCAAGGCGGGAATTGACGAAGTGGTGTAAACTCAATACCTTTTTGTGCAAAAAGACGTTTCATAAATTTATTGTTGCTCCGTGACAGATAGAGAATACCCAGTTGGCTTTTCCCTAAGAGGACGTTGTCGATAACCTTAGATGTGCGACATTCGTTAAAAACGATGGTATAATCGGAGACTTTTTTCAAGCGTTTTACAAAATTCGTGAGCGCTTCGATGGAGAACATGTAGTGTTGGGCCGACACGGTAAGGGTGAGCCGATTGTTGATACTGTCCTGATTGAAGTAGTTGTTAAGGCCGTTGACCTGCTCGAGAATGCGATGGGCGTAGTCTAAAAACTCAAGGCCTTCAACGGTGAAGGAAACACCGTGACGCGTGCGTTCCAGTATGGTAATGTCGAACTCCTTCTCCAGGTCTTTAATGGATTTAGAAAGGCTCGGTTGCGCAATGAATAAACGCTGGGCCGCCAGTGTAATGGACTGGCATTTGGAGATCTCGACTAAGTAACGCAATTGTTGTAAGGTCATAAGGACGCCTCCCAAGTGACATAGCTTTAAACTATAGTAACAACACTTAATTAAGTATTTCACAGTGTATTTTTAACATGTTATGCTGAACCTATATTAAGTACCGCTAGACGTAACGGTACTTCCCTCATACATAGTTAACTATAACAGGTATAAAACACGGGATTATAGGTATATAAGACTTTTGTTAAGGTATATTACTGAGTTGATAAATAAATTGAATTATATGACCATTTTATTGTAACAGGGAATGCAAAAAAAGTCATGCTTTATCAGAATATATACTATGAGAAATTGTACTTATATGTCATAATGTATAATTAGAGGAGGTTTTCATGAACAAGGAAATTCAAGTTGAGGCGACGCTTACGGCTGTCGGTGAACCGGTTGCTATAGGGATGAGCAAAGCGGCCAGAGCCGGTATGAGCGACGCTGAGTGGCGTGAAGCCACCCGTTTTGACAGTACTGACTGGGGTTGGATTATCATGAGTATCGGTATGGCTATAGGCGCCGGTATCGTGTTCTTACCCGTTCAAGTCGGTATTGTAGGGGTGTGGGTGTACTTGTTGGCAGCGGCCGTGGGGTATCCGGCGCTTTATCTGTTCCAGCGCTTATTCGTCAATACCTTGGCGGTATCGCCGGAATGTACGGATTATCCGTCCGTTATTTCCCATTATTTGGGTAAAAACTGGGGTATCTTCTTAGGAGCGATTTATTTCGTTATGATTGTCATCAGTATCTTCGTGTATTCCACGGCGATTACCAATGACAGCGCGTCCTTCTTATACTCATTTGAGGTAACGGACACGATTCTATCGAGTAATCCGTTCTACGGGTTAGGTGTTATTTGTTTATTGGTGGCCATTGCGGCCCAAGGGGAGAAGATTCTTTTCAAAGTATCCACCGGGCTGGTACTTACTAAGTTATTAGCCATTATCGTGTTGGGGCTCATCATGGTAAGCCATTGGAATTTGGCGAATGTTCCGGCTTTACCGAGCTTGTCGGATGCGCTCTATCAGGCGTTTACTATGTTGCCGTTGACGCTCACGTCGATTCTTTTTATTCAGACGTTGAGTCCGATGGTAATTTCGTATCGTTCCCACAATAAATCGGTGGATGTGGCTTGGCACAAATCCTTGCGAGCCATGAATATATCGTTCGGCGTTCTTTTCGTGACCATCTTTTTCTTTGCCATTTCCTTTAATTTGGCCATGAGTCATGAGCAAGCCGTTATGGCGGCCAGTCAAAATATTTCCGCCTTGGCTATTGCAGCGAGTGAAATGGACGGCGATACGGTGAGAATTTTAAGCTTATTGCTTAATATTTTCTCAATTATGACAGCCTTCTTCGGCGTATTCCTGGCATTCAAAGAATCGTGTCAGGGGATTGCCATTAATTTGTTAAAACGCGTGTATGACGAAGATTGCATTAATCACAAAGCGATTGCGTGGGGTACCTTGGTATTTGGTGTATTGGTCGCTTGGGGCGCCATTATTCTGAATATTCCCGTGCTTCGTCTCTTAACGTGGATGGGCCCGATTATGGGGATTATCGGTTGCTTTATACCGACTTATTTGGTGTATAAATTAGACTTCCTGGCTCGTTTCAGAAGTCCGAGTCTAATGTTTATCATAGCAGCCGGTATCTTGCTCAGTATTTCGCCATTTTTCTAAAAAATTCAACATTGAGCATCATCTGTACATGCGTAACAATTAAAGTAAGCAGCACATTAGCAGTACCAGAAGTAAATAGCAGTAAATTAGCAGTAAATTGCAGGACCGAATCAAGAGAGAGCTTTTGTTTAGCGTGAAATCAGTTTCCAACAGCGACAACTGCATATGAGAAATGCAGACGCAACTATATAAGTATATACCGGGAGGCTTTACTATGCGTAAAATGAAGACTATGGACGGCAACCAAGCCGCTGCACACATTTCCTACGGGTTCACCGAGGTGGCCGCAATTTATCCGATTACTCCGTCATCACCGATGCCGGAACATGTGGATGAATGGGCGGCTAACGGGCGTAAAAATGTGTTCGGACACACTGTTAAGGTAGTAGAAATGCAATCGGAAGCCGGTGCAGCCGGCGCCGTACACGGTTCGTTACAGGCCGGGGCACTGACCACTACCTACACGTCGGCACAAGGCTTGCTCTTGATGATTCCTAATTTATATAAAGTGGCCGGTGAATTGTTACCGGCAGTATTCCAGGTGGCTTCGCGTGCCTTGGCGACGCATGCTTTGTCGATTTTCGGCGACCACCAAGACGTTATGGCTTGCCGCGCTACAGGTTGCGCCATGCTCGCCGAATCGTCCGTACAGGAAGTTATGGATTTGAGTGCGGTAGCTCATTTATCGGCGATTAAAGGCCGTATGCCGTTCATCAACTTCTTTGACGGGTTTAGAACGTCTCATGAAATTCAAAAAATTGAAGTGCTCGATTATGATGAATTGGCACCGCTTCTCGACTGGGATGCATTAAAAGCCTTCCGTAAACGGGCTCTCACGCCGGATGCACCGGTAACGCGCGGTACGGCAGAAAACCCTGATGTGTATTTCACGCATCGTGAAGCGTCCAATCCGTTCTATTTGGATATTCCGGGTATCGTAGAAGAATACATGGCTGAAATCAGCAAATTGACGGGCCGTGAATATCATCTGTTCAACTACGAAGGGGCACCGGATGCTACCGATGTAGTGGTTGTGATGGGTGCGGGTGCTCAGGTAGCCAATGAAACAGTGGAATACTTGCTCGAACAAGGTCGCAAAGTCGGTGCCGTTAATGTCCATCTTTTCAGACCATTTGCTATGGACCGTTTCATCGAAGCCTTGCCTAAGACGGTTAAACGCATTGCCGTCCTTGATCGTACGAAAGAACCGGGCTCCATGGGCGAACCTTTATTCCTCGATGTGCAGGCTGCCATTGCCCGCGCTAAACTGGATATTACCGTTGTGGGCGGTCGTTACGGCCTTGGTTCTCGCGACGTGATTCCGGCCGATATTGTAGCCGCTTTCGATAATTTAGCTGCCGCTGAACCAAAAGCTGAATTTACGCTTGGTATCGTCGATGATGTGACCGGTCTATCCTTGCCGCGTCCCGATAATGTATGGATTGATGCCTCTCACATTACGGCGTGCAAGTTCTGGGGCTTCGGTTCCGACGGTACGGTTGGCGCCAATAAGACGGCCATCAAGATCATCGGCGATAACACGGATATGTACGCGCAGGCTTACTTCGATTATGATTCTAAAAAATCCGGCGGCGTGACCATGTCGCATTTGCGTTTTGGTAAAAAGCCGATCAATAAACCATATCTCGTAACACGTCCTACGTTTGTAGCCTGTCATCGTCAGGCTTATGTAAACGAATACGATATTTTACAAGGCATCGAAGAAGGGGGTACCTTCTTGTTGAACTGCACCTGGACGCCGGAAGAACTTTCTGAAAAATTACCGGCTGCTATGAAGCGGACTATTGCTAATAAACATCTTAAATTCTATATCATCAATGCGGCGCAGATTGCCCAAGACATCGGGCTCGGCGGGCGCATCAACATGATTTGTCAGTCCGCGTTCTTCAAATTGGCCAATATTATTCCGATTGAAGAAGCGGTGCAACATTTGAAAGATTCCATAGTGGCCACTTACGGTAAAAAAGGTCAGTCTGTTATCGATATGAATATGATGGCCGTAGATAAAGGTGTTAACGCCATTGTACCGGTTACGGTACCGGCTGACTGGGCGAATGCGGTGGATGCTGAAACAAAAGATACTCAGGAAATTCCTGAATATGTACAAAACATTTGCCGTCCAATCAATGCCCAAAAAGGCTATGATTTACCGGTAAGCACCTTCATGGGCTACGAAGACGGTACTTTACCGGCCGGTTCGGCTGCTTATGAAAAACGCGGCGTCGCCTTATTCGTTCCGCATTGGCATAAAGAAAATTGTATCCAATGTAACCAGTGTGCTTTCGTTTGTCCGCATGCAACAATTCGTCCTGTATTGGCTACGGCTGATGAAGTGGCAGCTGCTCCGGCAGGTTTTGAAACAATTCCTGCCATGGGTGCCGGTGACTTACAGCTCCGCATCTCCGTATCGCCGCTTGATTGCCTCGGTTGCGGCAACTGCGTACAGATTTGTCCGGCTCCTAAGGGCAAAGCCATTACCATGAGTCCAATCGATGACGAATTACACTTGGCTGATGCTTGGAACTATGGTGTAAACTTACCGACTAAAGCGAATCCGATGAAGAAAGAAACGGTGAAAGGCAGTCAGTTCGAAGTACCGCTTCTCGAATTCTCCGGTGCCTGTGCCGGTTGCGGTGAAACACCGTATGCCCGTCTTGTTACGCAACTTTTCGGTGACCGCATGATGATTGCCAATGCGGCCGGTTGTTCCTCCATCTGGGGCGGTTCCATGCCGACATCTTCCTATACCGTTAACCAGGCAGGCCAAGGTCCTACTTGGGCCAACTCCCTCTTTGAAGATAATGCGGAATTCGGCTACGGCATGCGTGTAGGTACCACCAAGATTCGTGAACAAATCGGTGAATATGTAGCAACCGCTATCGATGAATGCACGGCTGAACAGGCTGAATTAAAAGACGCTCTTAGCGATTGGAATGAACATCGTGAACAGGGGGCCGGAACGCGTGAACGGTCCGCACGTTTGGTAGCTTTGCTTGAAAAAGTGGCTCAGCCGACTAAAGCTATGACGGCGATTTTAGAAGAAAAACAATACCTTGCTAAACGTTCGCAATGGATCTTCGGCGGCGACGGCTGGGCTTATGATATCGGCTTCGGCGGGCTCGACCATGTACTCGCATCCGGCGATGATGTAAATATTCTCGTATTCGATACGGAAGTGTACTCCAATACGGGTGGTCAATCCTCCAAAGCAACGCATACCGCAGCGGTGGCTAAATTTGCGGCCAGCGGCAAGCGCACGAAGAAAAAAGACCTCGGCATGATTGCCATGTCTTACGGCTATGTATATGTGGCTCAGGTGGCTATGGGCGCCGATAAGAATCAACTTCTCAAAGCGATTACGGAAGCGGAAGCTTATCCTGGTCCATCCCTCATTATTGCCTATGCACCATGTATCAACCACGGTATTAAATCCGGCATGGGCACAACGCAGGAAGAATCCCGTCGTGCCGTAGCGGCCGGCTATTGGGACTTGTATCGCTACAACCCTGCTTTACGCGGCACTGATAAAAATCCGTTCAGCCTCGATTCGAAAGAACCGACTGAAAACTTTAGAGATTTCTTGATGGGTGAAGTGCGTTATGCATCGCTTAAACAGACATTCCCTGAAGTGGCGGAAGAACTTTTTGCCAAAACAGAAGAGGATGCCAAAGAACGTCGTTTATCCTACGTACGTATGCAAGAAAGCTTGGCACCGACTAAATAGGTTTGAATCGTATTAGGTTTAAATCAAATGAGGTTTGATTCTAATAAGAGGTGACTTAATAATCTAAATAAGGTTTGACACTCATAATAGGGCTATATAATTTATTTATATAGAATGTAGTAAAACCTCCAAGGAAACTGCACGAATGGGCATTGGGGCCCCATATTCGTGCAGTTTCTGTTTTTATGTGTTAATTATTTGCTGTATAATTGAAAGCATTTTCTTAATCCGCTTTATTATCTGAGCCGATAGATACTTGTAGTTTGAAAAAATTTGGTTGTCTTATACCAAAGGCAGCTATGATATATTTATATATGAGAGTATAGAGTTATATTTATGATTAAGAGTATAATTATAGCAGTAGACAATCTAGATGAAATATACCGCTGTAGGAAGGAGTGAAAGTATGGCACTTTCGGTCTATGTAGGACGGGCCGGCACGGGCAAAACACAGGCCTGCTTTGAGCATGTGAAGCAAGTTATCGAGTCAAATCCGGGCGAGCCTATTTTATACATCGTGCCGGATTCGGCGACCTATACGATAGAACGAAGCTTGGCAGAATTCATGCCGCAAGGCGGTTTTACCACCGTTCGCGTAGTGGGCTTTAGCCGTTTGGCGTACCAGATATTTCAATCGGTAGGGATGGTGCGCGAATCGGGTCTGTCGGACATTGGACAAAAGTTATTGCTTCGTTTAATCATGAAGCGAGAGCAGGGCAAACTGGAATTATTAGGGCAGTCGGCTAAGCAGCCTCATTTCGCCGATGTATTGCAGGGACTCATCAGCGAATGCGATTCATTCCGCGTGGACGCGGCCGATTTGAAAAAAGGGGCTGAACAGGTCGAATCCATGGTATTGCAGCGCAAGCTTCAGGAACTTGCTCATATCATGGAAGCGTATCGGGAAACATTGGCCACGACCGGTGTTAATACGGCTAATCGTTTGGAAGAGCTCATGGAGGTATTGCCAAAAAGCCCTTTAATCCATAATTCTCACGTTATTGTGGACGGCTTTCATTGGTTTACACCGATTCAAATGGAACTTTTATATGAGCTGTTTACATTGGCAAAAGACAGCATTTTAACCATTACCTTACCGCCGGACCTGGCAAAATTACAGGTACCGCCACAAAAATTGCGATTGTTTGGGCGCCCTCATTCTGTATTTACCGATGTGATGAAATGGCATGCTTCGCAAAAAGATGCGCTAGAGCTCGTGGTGCGGACGTTTGATAAAAATTATCGCTTTAAAAAGCCTGTCTTAGAGAGCTTGGCAACACGTTATTTTAACTCACCAATCAAAGATAATAATCAAGAGGCCGTCTTGCCTGTTACGGTGGCGTACAATCGAGCTCGTGAAGCCGATGCCGTATGTCGGCAGATTTTGGAAGCGATGGAACAACCGAATCGGCGCTGGCGGGATATTACCATTATGCTTCGTGAGTCGGAGACCTATGGCGATATTTTGGAAAAAACACTGAAACGTTACGAAATTCCTTACTTCTCAGACCGCCGCCGACCTATGGTGAGCCACCCTCTAGGTGAGTTTTTACAGGGATTATTGGAAGTGGTACGTCGTAATTTCGATCATGATGCGGTGTTTCGATTGTTAAAAACCGACTTTTGGCCGTTAAGCAGATCTGCTGTGGATGAATTGGAAAACTATTGCCTCGAATTCGGCATTCGCGACTTCATGTGGCTCAAAGACAGCTGGCCGTATGAACGGAAGAATCGTTTTGACAGTAGTGACGATGACGATACGTATGATGAAAAAATCGCCGAGGAAATCACAGCGAAGGTAGAAGATGGTACCTTTGCTGATACTACGCCAAATGATGCGGCAGCCAATAGCACAATTTCTGATGAACTCATGCAAGGTAATACGGAATCTGCGCGGCGTATGCGTGTTAATGCGGCCCATGATTTAATCATGGCCGAGCTCCGTCCTTTCTGGGAATTTGCCAAAGAAGAACACACCGGTTATGAATGGTGCGAAGAGCTTTTCTTGTTGATGAGTAATGTGGGGGTGCCCGCTCGTTTGGCACAGTGGGCCGCTGATGCTGAAGCGGCAGGTGATGCGGAAAGTGCAGCCGCTCATGAGCAGATGTATAAACGGGTCATTGCCCTATTTGATGAAATAATGTCTTTGGAATTACCCGATACGATGACAACAGCGGAAATCGCCCTTCTTCTGGAAGAAGGGTTAGAAGAAGTATCCTACTCCTTAGTTCCGCCAAGCCTCGACCACGTTATGGTGACCACCGTTGAACGTGGTTATACTCATGAATGCGATGTTGTATTCTTAATGGGCCTCAATGACGGCGTCTTCCCGCAACGTATGGGCGATGAAGGCCTTTTGAAAGATACGGAACGTGAAGCCTTGAAGGCCGCTGGGGTCACCTTGGCGGAAGGGGCCTTAGTGCGGGCTTTTAATGAAAACTTCTTACTTTACCTGGCTTGTACGCGCGGTCGTGAGGAACTTCATATTTCCTATGCCGGTTCCGATGAAGAAGGGGCCGCCTTGGAAAGCAGTCTTGCTATCAAACGTTGGCAACAGTTGGGTTATACCGCCGGTTCGAAGGGAGCTCCGCTTACCCTCCCGGAAGGCAAAGAACCGGATTATATTTGGCGACCGTTACAGAGTTTATCTTTATTGGCCGGCCAGATGGGGAACGTTGCTCAAGATGGCGATTTAGCGCCGATTTGGCGCAGCGTTTACGATTGGAGCCTCAATGGTCAGTATCGCGAAGCCTTACGGATGGCTACCCGTGGTGTTATGGATTCTAACGATGTGCCTGTAGTGGACCGCGAGGTGGTGCAGGCCTTATTATTCCAAAATGAAGCTTTAAGCGGATCCGTCACCCGCTTGGAAAAATACCAGCAATGTCCGTTCGCTTTTTATGCCCGTTACGGTTTAAGTTTGGAAGAACGGCCGATTAAGCAGTTCGGTGCCCCGGAAATCGGGATTTTTCTCCATGAAAGCTTGCGCTCCTTGGGGATGACACTTTTGCAAGAAAACCGTCAATGGCGTGATATAAAACCGGATGAAGAAGAAGCGCTTTGCGAAGCGGTAGTAGCTGAAATCAGTAAGGAATTGCAGCTCGGCGAAGAAGGCGACGTGTATGAAACCGTACTCCAACAGCGTTTGGAATCGACCCTTAAACGAACGGTAAATCGACTCACCGATTGGTCACAAAAGAGTAAGTTTAATACGCGTTATTTGGAAAAAAGTTTCAGCAGTTACGGCGGTGCCGGTCACTGGCCGGCGGTACAAATATCGTTGGGTGACGAGTCGTATATTCAACTGATCGGTCAGCTTGACCGCGTCGATGAGTGGCAGGATGAAGCCGGTAAAACCTACGGCCTCGTAGTGGACTATAAGTCGGGCTATGCGGAAGTAACGGCATCGGATGTGTATTATGGCCTCAAATTGCAGCTCGTAACCTATCTTTTAGCCCTTGAACGGGCACAGCGAAGCGATCAAATTGAACCGGCAGCCTTGGTATATACATATGTAAAAAATCCACGAATCAGTAAGAGTAGTGTCCTAACCGAAGAAATGGCGTCTGAATTGGTGAAAACCGATACAGGCCTTAAAAATGATGGTTATTTCACAGATAATGTGGAGTTATTGGCGAATATCGACGAAACAGTGGTTGCCGGTAAATCAACGCCATATGTACCGATTCGTATTACCGGTAATGGCGCTTCTATTCATGGCCAAGATAAAAGAAAGACCAAGTCGGCACAAGACTTTAAGACGCTTACCGATTATGCGGCACGCGTGATAGGTAAGGCCGGGCAGCATATTTTGGCGGGGCATTTCCCGGTGAGTCCGTACAACTTGGATAATAAGTACATTCCTTGCTCCTATTGTCAATATAAGGCGTTATGCCGTTTTGAAAATACCCGTAATAAGTATCGTTATATCAACAAAATAGACGAAGATGTAGTGTTGGCTAAAATGGCGAAAGGAGACGATGTATATGAAGTGGACCGACGCTCAACAAGCAGCGATTGATGCACCGAAGCCGGGTTCGCTCGCTTCACAAACCTTGCTCGTAGCGGCGGCGGCCGGCTCCGGGAAAACCGCCGTTTTGGTGGAACGCATTATTCAGCGTTTGAAATCTAAAGATAATCCCTTGTCCATTCAGGAACTTATGGTAGTAACCTTTACCAAGGCGGCGGCTGCTGAAATGAGCGCTCGTATCGGCGCTAAATTGGCGGAAGAATTCAATAAAACCGGAGATTCTTATTTGGAAGAGCAGCTCAGCTTGTTGCCGTCTGCTCATATTTCGACGCTCCATTCCTTCTGTCAGTGGGTTATCAGCAGTTATTTTTACCGCCTCGATATCGATCCGTCCTATCGCATCGGCAATGAAGGGGAATTGATGCTTTTGAAAACCGATGTGTTGGAAAAGTTATTGATAAAAGCCTATGAGGAAAATCAATTTCACATTTTTGAAATTGCCGACATGTTTGGCAGTGAACGCTCCGATCAAGGTATTATGGAGCAAATTTTGAGCCTTCATGAGTTTGCTTTGGCCCAGTCTGATCCTGAAAAATGGCTGTCAGAGGCTAAGGCACGTTATGAAAATGCGCTCACCCAGCCCATAATGGAGACCGTTTGGGGTAAATATTTTATGGAAGAGCAACATCTTCTGATTGATGATATTGCTAATCGTCTGACAAAATTTGCAGACATCCTCAACCAACCGGGTGGGCCTACTAAAGGCGCCGAATTTATTGATGAGTTGTTCTATATGATGTCCGCTTTGACGGAGGCGCAAACATGGGATGAGATGGTGGCGGCCGTCGCTCTGATTGGTAATCATTCGTTCAAGCGTCTCAATATGAACCCTTTGAAAAAAGATGTGGATAAGGTTGATGCCGGTTTGTTATCCCAGGCTAAGGAGCTGATAAAGGGTGTTCGTGAGAGTTTGAAAGAACTTTCAAGTGGTCCTTTTGCCATTACCGAGGCGGAGTTTAAAGCACAGATTGAGCAAAGTTTGCCCTATGTGACGGGTCTCATAGATTTAACTTTGGCCTTTAAGGATGAGTTTGCGAAAGCCAAACAAGAACTGGGCATGCTCGATTTTTCAGACTTGGAACATTTATGCCTGGCCCTCTTGCGTGACAAACAGGATGATGGCAGTTGGGCACCGTCCGAAGTGGCCATTGAGCTTCAAAACACCTTCAAAGAAGTCATGGTGGATGAATATCAGGATACGAATGGCGTACAAGAAGCCATCGTGAACCTCGTGTCGCGTACCGATAATCGATTCTACGTAGGCGACGTGAAGCAGAGTATTTATCGCTTCCGTATGGCGAATCCTATGCTTTTCATGGAAAAATATCATAGATTTCAGCAGTCTGTCGATGCCGTAGAGCGTCGTATCGACTTATCCCAAAATTTCCGTTCCGATGCGAATATTTTGGAGTTTACCAACTTCCTTTTCCGTCAAATCATGACGGCTGACGGAGCGGAACTCGACTACGGTGATGCGGAAGCCCTGAACCCGGGCCGCAACACCGATGATGCGCCGGAAAACTGGGTCGGTGGCCCCGTAGAACTCCATCTCATCGACGTGGGGAATGAAAAAACATCGACGTTTACTAAGAGTGCAGCTGATGATGACGATGATGAAGCAGATTTAGAAAATGACGAAAAAGAGACGGCTTTTATCATTGAAAAAATTAAAGAGTTAAAAAACACCGACAAGGTTGTACAGAATATGGATGGCAGTTTCCGACCTTTGGAATGGCGCGATATAGTGATTCTCTTGCGTTCGCCCAAAGTCAAAGCGGGCCGTATGGTAGAAGCTATGCGTCAGGCCGGTATTCCGGCTTATGCGGAAGAGAACACGGGCTACTTCAGTGCCATTGAAGTAAAGCTATTGCTGTCACTACTGCAGGTTATTGACAATCCGGAACAGGATTTGCCGATGGCAGTGGTGTTAAATTCGCCGTTTGTCGGTCTCGATGCGAACGAATTGGGACGATTGCGCATGAGTGGCCAAGGTTCGATTTGGTCATTGCTGGCCGAATATGGTAAAAATACACAAAATGAAGCTGTTCAGGCTTTTGTAAGTCGTTTTGAAAAATGGCGCACCTACTCACGTCATCACAGTGTGAGCGATCTGCTGTGGACCATCTACGAGGATATGAATTATTTGGAATACGTCAGCGCCATGCCGAACGGACTCGTACGCCGCGCCAATGTAATGGCACTTTACGAACGAGCCAAGCAGTACGAAGCAGGTAGTTTCCGCGGTATTTTCCGCTTTTTACGCTTCTTGGAAAGTTTGCAGGCCGCCGGCCAAGACTTGGGCATCGGCAAAACAGTAAGCGAAGCGGATAATGTGGTGCGCATCATGAGTATTCACAAAAGTAAGGGCCTTGAGTTCCCAGTTGTATTTTTAAGCTCCGTGCAAAAAGAGTTTAATCTGATGGATTTGAAAAAATCCATGTTACTTCACGGTGATAGCGGCGTGGGTATTAAAGGCTATTATGAAAACTATCGGGTCTTATATGGCTCACTGCCATGGCTTTATGTACGCGACAAGATTGAACTGGCTACGAAAGCTGAAGAAGAGCGTATTTTATATGTTGCGTTAACTCGTGCTCGCGATAAATTGTTTATTACCGGTTTTGTAAAAAATTTTGAAGATCTTTGCAGCAAGCAGGGCGCCCCGGCCCTCTTGACCGATACGCAGATGCTCAGTAAAAATCTGATTACAGGCGCAAAATCTTATTTGGATTGGTTTATCATGGGCTTAAGCCGCCATTTAAACGGGGGGAATTTGATACGCCAATTCAGTGGCGTAGAAGACGTAGCCTCTATGGATCTTAAGGACAAACAATGTCGTATACAAGTTGAACTTCACGACGGTAGTTTATACACGGATTTGCAGCGTAGTAAGATAGAAAAATCTGCTATTTTGGCGGCCGTAGAAAAACTGGCACCAATCGAGGCTGAACCCCTTGAAGATAGCTTAGCAGCTCGTTTTAACTTCACCTATCCATATATGGGGGCTGTGAGCCGTGCCGCTAAAATCTCAGTCAGTGAATTAAAACGACGCTTTGCCGAGACCGAGGAAGAAGCCGAAACTTTGGTAGAGCCGGCCGGCGGAAATGAGACTGAGGCGAATGAAGCTAAAGCAATTGATTCAGCAATACCTGAACAGACCGCTGCTGTATCTGTAGCCAATGCATCAGTAGCAACTGCATCAGTAGCAACTGTATCAGTAGCAACTGCATCAGTAGCAACTGAGGCTACATCTATTCAAGCGACTTCAGCAGGCCTATTACCTTCGGATCTGGGTCCGTTTGATGTTAAACCGAGAGCTTTGGAGGCTGCTGAAGAAGTGAGCACCGGCGCCCGCTGGGGTACTTTGATGCATGAAGCTATGCAGTGGTTGCCGCTGGAAAAATATACGCAAAAAAGCTTAAGTGCCAAACTTGATCAATTGGTTTTGGAAGGCTATTTTACGCTGGAAGAACGACAAGTATTGAGTGATAGAGCCTTGTATCGCTTCTTTGTTTCCGATTTGGGTAAGCGATTATTAAAAGCCGCGAATGTTTTGGCGGAATCTGTAGACACGTCAGCGCCAAGTAGGCTCTATTCACAAGTCGCCAAAGAATGGCCGTTCAGCATGCTTATTGAAGCCCATGATGTATATCCGGAAGTAGAACCGGGTGAAAAATTATTCCTTCAAGGGATAGTTGATACGGCATTTTTAGAAAATGGCCAGTGGGTTTTGGTAGACTATAAAACGGACCGCGTTAAAACCGGTGAAGAATTGATTCGTCGATACGGCATTCAGTTGCGCATCTACAGCAAAGCATTAGAGCGCTTAACCGGTAAACCGGTTAAAGAACGTTATATCTATTCGTTCCGCTTACATGATGCGATTGCCGTACCTGCAGAGTAAGTTGTACCTGGTACCGTACCTGTAGAGTAAGTTGTATCTAGGACAGTACCTGTAGATTAAGTGGTATCTAGTTGTTTTGCCATAAGGGACTAGTTAAATGTTATAGTTCCGGGTTATCAATCATTCAACTTTATAATGAAAGAAAAGGCGTTATCCCCTCAGCTTTTGCTCAAGGGATAACGCCTTCCTTTTGGTAACGGTATATGATATTTTCAGCTTCCGTCATTCAAAGTGAATGAGGAGCTATGATTCACTTGTTAAAAACTAGCTTATTTTAAGCTTATTTTTTAGCAGGACCAAACCATTTTTCATAGATTTTGTCGTAAGTGCCGTCAGCTTTCAAATCAGCCAAAGCTTTGTCAGCTTGTTCTTTCAACTGTTTGTCATCTTTACGGAATGCCCATACGAATGGTTCCGGATCTACAGGTTCGCCGATAATTTTGGTATCAGCATCAGCACCCTGTTTCAAGTAGTAAAGAGCAACGGCGTTGTCCAATACGATGGCGTCAGCAGTGCCGGCTTTTAATTCATTGAATAACTGAGAGTTGCTGTCAACGGATTTAACCTGTGCGTTAGGAATCTTTTCAGCTACGTCTAAGGCTACGCTACCGATTTGAACAACGATACGTTTGCCGGCTAAATCGTTCATGCTTGTAGCAGTGTCATCTTTTTTAACAATCGCTACGAAACCGCCTTTTTCAAAGTATGGATTACTGAAAAGAACAGCTTTTTCACGTTCAGGTGTAGCACTGAGACCGGATGCGATCATATCGATATCTTTACTCTGCAAAGCAGGAATCAAAGCGTCGAAGCCCATGCTCTTGAACTGCATTTTGTAACCCATTTTCTTGGCAACTGCATCAGCAAGGTCAATATCGAAACCTACATATTTGTCGCCTTCGGTAAATTCAAATGGAGGAAACGTAGTTTCGGCCCCTACTTTAATAACTTTTTCCTGATTGTCGCCGCCGGTGCTGCCGCAACCTGCAATTAAACCGGCTGTCAATAAAGCCGCTGTCAAAGTGAGCACAATCTTTTTGCTCGCGAATTTTTTAAGTGAACTAAACATAATTACTTCCCCCTACATTAAAACTTCAAGGACTCTTAAAAACTCAAAATCAATTATATGCATATTATAGACCTTTTCTGCATAAATATCAATAATGAAATTATAAATATTCGCAGGGCGACATAGGCGAAGTGAAACCATGTGTTCTGAGGCTGTATAAGAGAGAGGCACTAAGGGCCTATTTCCTCCCGACGAAACAAGTTCTGAGGGTCGTTCAACAGGCCCTTAGTGCCTTTCTCTACTCACATAGGTGCAGAGCACATATGGTTTCACTTCAAGCCTAATGTTGCGCCTCCGAATATTTACGGGGGGAGGGAAGGCCTATTTCCTCTCAGCGAGACAAGTTCTGAGGTTCGTTCAATAGGACATGACTTCTTTTTCTTTCACATATCTCCATAGCACGTATGGTTTTCCTAGAAGCCTCTAGGCGCGCCTCGAATATTTACGGTGGGAGAAAAGGGCAGTATTAGATTAGGTATAGGCTGTTTATGCTGGTAAAAAAGGAAAGGCAGGCCTATTTCCTCCCAACGAAACAAGTTCTGAGGTTCGTTCAATAGGCCTGCCTTTCCTTTTTCTTCGCAGAGTACTTAACGCCTTATACCCAATCCAATTCTGCACATCAGTGGAGAGAAGAGAAAATGATTTTGATTGCCTATTTACTGAGCTTTAGGGTAAAAATTTTTTGCTTTTGAGCTACGATAAATATATTTCTTATCTCCTTCTCCCCTCTCTCCAGCATAAGACGCACAACATAAGACGTTAGTAAAGATATACGTGCTATGCCGTGAAATTGAAAGAAAAAGAGTGACAGTCCTGTTGAACGACCTTTCTAGCTTGACTCGCAGGGAGGAGATAGGATCATCATGCTTTCTGAAATACGCACGAGGCAATTAATATGCTTTATTTTATATGTCCTACTCTCCTCTCCCCGACGTAAGACGCACAACATAAGACGTTAGTAAAGATATACGTGCTAAGCCGTGAATATGAAAGAAAAAGATAGTAGGTGCTGTTGAACGACCCTCAGAACTTGTTTCGTCGGGAGGAAACAGCACCTACTATCTTTTTTATAACACGCTTATTGTACGCATACCTTTACTAGTCTTTATGCTGTGCGTCCTTATGCCACCATACTATTCCTTCTTGATTAGGCAGTACGCTTCTATCAAATGTAGGTTCCACAATGCCGGCTTTTTTCTGTTTGAAATAGTCGAGCATCGCAGCTTTACACTGTTTCCACAAGAGGAGAATGGCGGTTAAGTTCGTAAGTACCATGAAGGCCATGAATAAGTCGGCCAAGTTCCATACGAGGTTAAGGGAAGCCACGGAACCGAAGTATACCATGATAACAACGAACACGCGGAAAATATTTAGGTAAATAGGGTTTTTAGTTAAATGAGCGATGTTGATTTCGCCATAGTAGTAGTTGCCCACGATGGAAGAGAAGGCAAACATGAAAATGAAGATGGCCATTACAGGTGCAGCCCAGCTGCCGAGTTGCATAGCCAAGTCATGCTGGATAAGAGCAATACCGGTGAGACCGGCGCTGGCATAGTTGCCGGAAATCAATACGATGAAGGCGGAAGCGGAACATACAAGGAAAGTATCCACGAATACGCCGAAGCTTTGGATGAGACCTTGTTTTACCGGATGGCTTACGTCAGCCGTAGCAGCGGCGTTTGGTACGGAACCTTCACCGGCTTCGTTGGAGAACAAGCCGCGTTTAATACCGTTCATGACAGCGGCGCCGAAGAAACCGCCGGCAGCTGCATCAAAGTTGAAGGCATTGGAGAAAATAGCATAGATTACGTTCGGTAATTCGGTGATGTTCACCAATACAACATAAATAGCGGTTAAAATGTATAAACCGGCCATAACCGGTACGAGCCATTCGCTCAAACGAGCTACACGAGCGATACCGCCGAAGATAACGAGGGCTGTTAAAATAGCAACGCCGATGGCGGTTACTTGTGGATCAAGGTTTACGATAAGCAAGGCGTTGGCTAATGTGTTGGCCTGTACGGAGTTGTAAATCAAACCGTAGGTTACACTGATGAGCACGGCAAAGAGAAATGCGAAGGCCGGATTTTTTAAACCCATTTTGATGTAGTAAGCCGGACCACCGTGGAAACCGCCTTTACTGGAAGGCACTTTGTAAATCTGTGCCAAGGTACTTTCTACAAAACCGGTGGCAGCGCCCAATAAGGCGATGAACCACATCCAGAAAATGGCACCCGGGCCGCCGAGTACAACGGCGATGGCGATACCGGCGATGTTGCCGACACCAACGCGAGAGGCAGAGCTTACGCAGAATGCCTGGAAGGAGGAAATGCGGTTGCCTTCTGTTTTTTTACCAACACCTTCGCCTAGAAGACGAATCATTTCCTTGAGTTCGCGCACCTGAATGAATCCGGTGCTGAAGGAGAACCAGAGGCCGGCGAGTACTAAATAAATAATGATAATGTAGTCCCATAAAAAGCCGGTAATGGTTCCGATGAAAGAGTTAAAAGCGTCCATAATAAAAATCCTTTCCTAGCTTTTGATAAAAGTTAGATACGCTATAGAATATATCTAGCATTATTATACTACAGGCAATCTTTATCGTATACATTTTATTGGCAATTTTATGCAAAATGTATAGTGTATTTTGTATAAATTGATTGGTTGGGGGCGACTTGTTTTTTTGCCTTTAGTAGTATATAATAATATAGCTAGCCGTAATGCAGGACTGGATTATGGCAGTCTTGTGGGGCTCGTGCAATGGAAGCCTGTGAATCGTGTCAGGATCGAGAGATAGCAGCACTAAGCGGTTACTTTCATGTGCCACGAGGGAACCTATAAGGCTGTCATAATCGAGTGTTGTGACGGCTTTTTTGTTTATAAGAAAGGAGGGAACCCTATGAGTTATGTAGCGTTGTATCGGAAATGGCGGCCGCAGACCTTCACCGATGTGGTAGGGCAAAAGCAAGTGAGCGAGACGTTGATGCGTGCCATTCGCGAAGATAAAGTGGCGCATGCGTACTTGTTTTCCGGACCGCGTGGGACGGGCAAAACGAGTGTAGCCAAGATTTTTGCCAGAGCCATTAACTGTGAAAAAGGACCCACTGATCACCCTTGTAACGAATGTACCTCTTGTAAACAAATTTTGAACGGCCAATCCATGGACGTTTTGGAAATAGATGCGGCGTCGAACCGCGGTATAGATGAAATTCGCTCTTTGCGCGAAAGTGTGAAGTTTTTACCCGTTGAAGGTCGTAAAAAAATCTTCATCATCGACGAAGCCCACATGCTGACGAATGAAGCGTGGAATGCCCTTTTGAAGACGATTGAAGAACCACCGCCTCATATCATGTTTATTTTTGCCACCACGGAAGTGGACAAATTGCCGGTAACGATTTTATCCCGTTGTCAGCGTTATACCTTCCGACGGATTACGGCGGAAGATATTGCGGAACACTTGATGCATGTGGCCGAAGAAAGCGATATTAAATTGGCCCCTGATGCGGCGCAACTCATTGCCATTCATGCGGACGGCGGTTTGCGTGACGCCCTCAGTATTTTGGATCAATGCTCCGGCATGACGACAGACGTGATTACGGCGCAGACTGTGGAATCCATGATCGGTCTTGTCGGTAAAGAGTGGATTATGACCTTCCTCGATTATTTGCGCAAAGGTGATGGCGCGGCCGTTTTGGTTGCTTCTAAAAAGGCACTTAGCGAAGGGCGTGACAGTAAACAGATTATTGAAGTTCTCATTCAACATGTAAGGGCCTTACTGATTGAAAAAGTATTGCCTACTGCGGAAGAATTGGCTTTATATGCGCCGTTTAAGGAAACTTTTGCGACCCAAGCACAGTCTTTGTCGGTAGATGAGCTCAATTATTTTGTCAAAGAATTACAGCAAATTTTGAATGATGCCAAACGGGTGGATAATCCGCGCATCGTTATTGAAATGGGCTTGTTGGGAATTTGTGCGCGAGCGCAAGTCAGCGAAGAAGATGTATTACAACGGTTGGCTGCCGTTGAACATCGTTTGGATGAATCAGATAATCAGTTTGGTGCCAGACTGGCTCAATTAGAACAGCATCCACCGATGATGAGCCCGAATATGATGCATCAAGGTATGATGTCTGACGCGGGCGCAATGAATCAGGCAGTGTCAGGTGCGCAAAGTGCCGTGATGCCGGGTTCAGCAGTTCCCGGTACAGTATCGCCAAGCGGCATATCATCTGCGGCGCCGGGTACGATGCCACCGGGGGCGATGCCGCCCGGCGCCGATATGACAACTTCGGTAGGTATGGCGCCGCCAACTTCAATGGCACCGCCTACGCAAAGTAGAAGCAAGGCGCCGTCTAAGCGCAAAGCACCGGCAAAGAACGCCGGCATGGGCCATGGTCAAGCGGCTAAAAAAGAGTCTCGAATTCGCTCAATTATAGGTGATACAGCACTTATTTTAGGTCAGCACATCGAAAATCCTAGGAATTATGATAAAATAAAGAAGGATACCTTACGGTATGCCAACAGCAGGTCTTGGAATTTTACGGCTAACTTTTTTAACCAAGCTTTCTTGACCTATATTGATGAATCGCGCGTTGTTTTCGTATTCGGCAATCCGATGCTAGTTAATATGTGTAACACGGAAGATCGAATTTTCGAATTGGAGCAGAGTTTATATCAGGCTCTGGGGCGCGAAGTGATGGTGCAAGTGCTGTGTCAAGACGACAGTGCCGCTAAAGGATATTTAGATGCCGCCAAGGCCGTAATTAACGGCGGTGGTGGTAAAGCAGCGACTGCGGGAGCAGCGCATGTAAATACACCGCCACAATCGGCAAGACAACAACCTCAGCCGCAACCGATGGCCGGACCAAGCGGCGTATCACCGGTTGCGCAGCCAACTGCACAGTCAACGGTACAACCTACTGTGTCACAGCCAAGCGTATCGCCATCGGTAGTAGATGACTTTGGCGCTTCCAATGGCGGTGGCACTAAGCCGACCGTGGATGATTTTGGTGCCTCAAATGTTGGCGATGCTAAGCTGACAGTTGATGACCTCGGTGCATCAACTGCGGGTAATTCTGCACCTGTTGATGATTTTGGTGCATCCGGTACTGTTTCAGCAGGAGCGCCGGTCGTGGATGACTTTGGTGCAGCCGATTTTGAAGCGGCGCCGCCACCTGACGACGAATTCGGTGATGGTGAGATGATGCCGTCTGCCGAGGGCTCTATAGCGCAAAAAAAAACGGAAGTTCCCGATGAGTTAAAAGGCATGACCAAATGGGATCCCAGTAAGGCCACGCCGGAAGAACGGTCCAATTCCGTTTTGATGGGCGCGCTTATTAATGCACAAGCTGAAGGCAATGACGTGTATGTAGAAATTATCAACGACGAAGAACCGCCTAAAGATGCTGATAAGTAAAGCGCGAACGATATAAAGACTTTCATATAATGAGCGAGCAAGCTTTTATTATAGAAATATATTAATTTTTTAAAATAATGGTTTTTAAAAGGAGGAACAATAATGTTCGGTAAAGGTATGCCAAATATGGGCAATATGCAGGGTATGATGAAAAAAGTGCAGAAAATGCAGGCAGATATGCAGAAAATGCAGGAAGAATTAAAAACTAAAACAGTTGATGCTTCCGTAGGCGGCGGTGCCGTAACTATCGTGATGAACGGTGAAAAAATTGTTCAATCCGTTAAAATCGACCCTTCCGTAGTCGATACTGACGATATGGAAATGTTGGAAGACTTAGTATTATCTGCCGTAAATGCAGCCGGTCAAAAAGTTGACGACATGATGGCTCAGGAAATGAGCAAAGTAACAGGCGGCATGAAATTACCGGGTATGTTCTAAGATGGCAAATCCCTTAGAACGCTTAGTGGAAGAGTTGCGCCGCTTGCCGGGCATCGGCGCTAAATCGGCTCGGCGTTTGGCGTATCACTTGGTAGAATTGCCGGCTGATGAAGTGGCTACGTTGATTGAAACAATTGAGCAGGCTAAAGCGGCTACCAAACGCTGTTCCGTTTGTTTCAATCTGTCGGCGCAGGATCCTTGCGAATTTTGTGCCAATGAAATGCGCGACCACAGCATCATTTGTGTGGTGGAAACATCGCGCGATGTGGTAGCCATTGAACGAAGCGGCGATTATAAAGGTGTATATCATGTGCTGGAAGGGGCTTTATCACCACTGGAAGGCATCGGTGTGGAAGATATCCGTATTAAGGAATTATTGAATCGTTTGCGCGATGAAACCGTGAAGGAAGTCATTCTCGCCACCGATCCGGATCCGGAAGGGGAAGCAACGGCTCTTTATTTGGCACGTTTATTAAAACCGATCGGTATTAAAGTAACGCGTATTGCCCGCGGTGTGCCGGTTGGCGGTGATATTGAATATGCCGATGAATTGACTATCGGCGGGGCGGTTATGAACCGCCGGGAAATGTGAGGCTTTTCGAATGGATTTAGTGGTAACTGCTGCTGTAGCAGTCGTTGTTATTTATACAATTTTTAAAGTAGCATTCTATACAATTAAAAGGGTCGGTTTCAACCTGATCTTGGGCTATGCAGCGTATTATGTGAGTGTAAATTTCTTGCATATTCCGGTGGATATGACCGTACTCATGTGGTTTTTGACAGCTGTCTTGGGCCCGATTCCGGTAATCGTCGTGGCTTTGATGCACGGCATGTAATATAAAGGAGGCAGTCAGTATGGCTCAGTTAAATGAAGCCCAGCAGCGTGTGGTGAATACGTTGACGAATAACATACTGTTACTGGCCTCGGCAGGTACGGGAAAAACAAATACGCTGGCTCACCGTGTAGCGCATATTATTCAAAGTGGCGCGGCTAAAGGCGAGGAAATTCTTTGCATGACATTTACCAATAAGGCATGTCGTGAAATGAAGGATCGCATTTTGGCCATGGCGGGACCGGCAGCTAAAGCTGTGGAGGTAAGCACCTTTCACAGCTTTTGTTATAAAGTCCTGCAAGAGGAGAGTAAACGTGACGATAGTCTGTATTTTGACATGGCCATTTACGATGAAGTAGATTGTCAGGAATTACTTGCCCCATGGTTGCCGGTGGGCATGAAGGAAACCATGTTCTTCAATCTTATCAGTCATGTGAAGGAATATCGGTCTATATGGGGATATTACAGTGATAATGCGGCGCGCGATTATGGAACGACTATCGATCGCCTTTTTATAGAACAACGATTGACGATGGAGCGTTTTTTTGAAAAACTCAATCCCTCGGATTTGGCGGACTTTCGTGCCAAAGGGTATGAAGCTTTAGTCGGTTATGAGCAGGCTTTGGCGGGCGTGCACGGCGTCGATTTTACCGATTTGATTACCTTGGTACACCGCCTGTTTCAAGTTGAAACCGTACGGGAGCGCTGGCGCAGTCGCTATCGCTATATCAATGTAGATGAAATGCAGGACACCAGCGATTTGGAATGTATGGTTATGAAATATCTGTGGCAGGGTAATCATGTGCTTCTTTGCGGCGACTATTTTCAGACTATTTATGAATGGCGCGGCTCCAATCCGGAACGGCTCCTGTCTGAGTATAAGGCGGAGTTTTCACCGGACGTGATTGTCTTTTATGAAAACTATCGAGCCAATAAGTATCTGTTTGACGCATCGTTTGCCGTGTTAGAGCGCATGTTCCCGCGGTTAATCGGTGAATTTTATCAGGAAAAACCGTTTGCCGCCAGTAAGACGCCGGGTGAGCCTATCGTGGTGCACAAGGCGCCCACGGAATGGAAAGAAGGGGCGTATATCTTTGATACCATTCAGACTTTGCCAAAAGATGCCAAAATCGGTATCTTGGTGCGCCAGAACTCACAGGCTCAGTACTTGAGCGCTCTGTTTGAGCGTTTTAATGAGCATGTAGCCCCTGAAGAACAGCGTCAATTTATGATTATTGATGAATATAAATTCTTCCGTCGCCAAGAAATTAAAGATGTAATGGCTTATTTCAAACTGTTACTGAACCCGCACGATGCAGTGAGTGCCAAGCGTATTATTATGCGCTATGTGAAAGGTATCGGTGAGGCTCGTATTCAGCAAATTGAAAGCGAAGCGGTGCGGACTATGGGGCTGCGCTTGACCGACTTTATGGATATGCAGATTTTTGAAAAAGAACCGTATGACGGACTTTTGCAAGGCCTTACAGCCGGTAAGATTGTGGTCTATGATGTGGAAAGTACGGGGACCGACACAACCCGTGATGAAATTATTCAAATCGCGGCGTGCAAGCTCAATCCAGATGGTTCGGAAGGTGAGATTTTTGAACGCTTTATTCGCCCGTCGAAATCAGTCGGTGATTCAGCGGCCGTACACGGGTTTACCGATGAAAAGCTGGCTGAAGTCGGCGAAGATGCGGCTACCGTATTGGCTGAATTTAAGGAGTTTGCTAAAGGGGCCGTTATTGTCGGTCATAATGTAAACTATGATATCAGCATTTTTACCAACGAATTGGCTCGTCATAATTTGGGAACACCGGAATTTGCCGATGTGTATGATACCTTGGATATTTTCCGTCGTTTTTATCCCCGTTTGCCGAACCATAAGTTGGGCTTTTTGAGTGAATATTTCCCAATCAATCACAAACCGACTCATAATGCGATGGATGATATTCGTGCTACGGCACTGCTACTGCTCTATGCGATTGAGCATAATATAAAATCAACGGCAGATCAGCGCCGCGCTTTAATCAGTAATTTTAAAAACTCCTTTGCCACCATGGCTTCACAGATGGCAACCTTGCGCCGCAAGATTTTGACGGATAAGCCATCGGCCCTTTTGGCGTATATCATGAATGATATGGGCGTGCTTGCCTATTATGCGGAACGTAAAGAAAATGACCGCGTAGAGTATATTCGTGATTTGTATCGACTCATGGTAGATTTGGAAGGTCAGGCTAACGACTTGTCAGGGCGAGCCTGCTTGCAACAGATGCTGGAACAGGCAGCGCTTACGGCGGGTGAGCCGGACCAACGGCTTAAAAATAATGATAGAATTCCGATTATTACGGTGCATCAGGCCAAGGGCAGTGAGTTTGAGTATGTGTTTTTGGCGGGCCTTCGGGAAGGGTTATTCCCGAGCTGGTTATCTTTGAAAGAGGGAAAACTGTCGGAAGAACAGCGACTCTTTTACGTGGCGATTACCAGGGCTAAAGAGCGGCTCTTTATATCGTATGCCATGACGGATAATCGCGGCCGCGGCGTGAAGCCAAGTGAGTTTTTAAAATACTTACCGGCTGATGTAATCAGAGAATAAGGAGGTGCCTATGTCACGAAAAACATATCGCAGCGATGATGTGTGCTTTTTATTGCGTCCGGACGATGTAATGGCCGGTATTGAAACGGTTGGCGCTTGGCTTGATGCCAAGCATATGGCCCGTTCAGTTATGAAAACGCTGTTTCAAGAAAAACTGGTTCTCTTAAATGGTAAAAAAACAAATCCAAAGGAATCGGTGGCGCTTAATGATGAATTGAGACTGCAGATGTCGAAGGAAAAAATAGATCATGATCCGGTGCCTATGGAGCTCGTTATTCTCTATGAAGATGAAGATTTACTCATCTTGGATAAACCGGTGGGGATTACGGTGAATTCTAAGGGGCAGGTATCATTAGCTAATGGTGTAGCTCAGTATTTTAAAGATAATGGCATTAAGCGCAAAGTTCGCTTTTTGAATCGTTTGGATAGAGATACATCAGGTTGCATTGTGATTGCCAAAAGTGCCTTGGCGCAGAGTTTTTACCAACAGCAAATTGAAGATCAACGCTTCGAGAAGTGGTATGCTACAGTTGTGCAAGGGGTACTCTTGGATACGAATATTGTGGATCTGCCTATGAAACGTGGGGAAGACGGAATTCACTATGAAGTGCGCGAAGACGGCAAACCAACGCGCACCGTGTATAACGGCACCGGTGTATTTGAAGAGGTCGAGGGTGTTCAGCTCGGTGGTGCTACGGGTCAACTTGACGATATATTGGCTACCTCTTATCGCGAAGTAAATGCCGATGAATTGGCGACCATGACTGAAGCGGACAAAGCTAAGTTGGTATCTACCGTAGATATCAGACTCTATACGGGGAAAACACATCAAATCCGTGTGGCTATGGCTCATTTGGGCCATCCTTTGGTAGGCGATGCTTTGTATGGTAATGAACGAGCCGGCAGAACCTATGAATTACGGGCGCGGCGCGTGGTTTTCACGTCACTTCGGACCGGTCAAATAGTAACAGTGAGTGCCGACTAAGGTTGCCGATTAAGGTCGCATAATTTACTGTGCCTTGTGACTTGCGGATGGGGATATACGCTTTTGGAGAGAATTGTTTTAACGTGATAAAATTACATTAATTTATGTGATTTTAAGATAGATTCTCAAAGTTTCTTGATGTATAATAGATATAGAAAGTTCAATATAGTTACATTGTATATTCTAAAATTTATATATTATTATCTTGAGAAAACAGGAGGTATCCTATGAAAACCGTAGTTTTATTATTCCATCCTAATTTTGAAGCATCCCGCATTAATAAAGCCTTTGAACAGGCTATCAGCGGTGATTATACTGTTCGCCATATGTATGATTTATATCCGGACAACAAAATTGATGTGGCCAAAGAACAGGCTGTATTGACTGAAGCTGACCGCATCGTATTGCAGTTCCCGATGTATTGGTACAGCTCTCCTTCCTTGTTAAAAGAATGGCAGGATGCAGTGCTTCTTTATGGTTGGGCTTACGGCAGCACCGGTAAAGCTTTGCATGGTAAAGAGTTGCTATTGGCTGTTTCCACCGGCGCACCTAACTATACCCATGAAGCCGGTATGTACACTGCTACCGAATTGCTCCGTCCGTTCCAAGCTATGGCTGAATTCTGCGGCATGACTTACTTGACGCCGTTTGTAGTAAAAGGCACCCTCACTATGAGTGATGAAGATTTGGCTAAACATGCTAAAGAATATGCTGAATACTTGAAACAGGAAAGCATCCCTGCGTTGGGCAAGTTTGACTGAGGAAAGACTGAACTTTAAAGGCTAAAAAGGTTTAAAGCGATTTAAAATGGTAAAGTGCCTTACAGTGCTTAAGCCTCTTGAAGCCCCTATATTACTGACAATTGAATAGAACAAGCCTCCGTGCATTTTCGATAGTGAAAGTGTGCGGAGGCTTGTTGTTTTTTGAATAATAATAGTGTTTATTTAAAATACAATAGCAAAAAAGTGTAAAATTTAACGAGTTTTTGCTATTAATAGCAAAAAGTTGTAAAAATAAAAAGTTTTTGCTATCAATGGCAAAAAGTTGTAAAAATAAAAAGTTTTTGCTATCAATGGCAAAAAGTTGTAAGTGTAGGTTAATATTTTTTAGCCATAACGCCGGCAATTTCTTTGAGTTGTAATCTGGAAGCCATTTCCGGCAAGGCAACAATAACTAAGTCGCGCATATTGAGTTTTGATTGAATACGGAAAAAATGGATAGATGAGTCAGATTTGTTTTTACGAATCGTATTGGGGAGCAAAGTGAGTCCATAGTTTTCCCTAGTCAATGAATAACAAGTATCCAGGTTTTCTGTTTCTAAAATAGCTTTCGGTGCAAAGTGATGTTCTTCGCAGATAGCATTTACAAGGGTCCGCAATTTTAAATGCGGCTTTAAGAGTATAAAAGGAAAGTCCGAAAAGCCTTCAAGGGAAATTGGGTCATTTTGTTGACTCAACGATTGAGCTAATTCCAAAGCTTTGGTGTTTTTTTCATTAATAGCCAAGAGTATTTCCTCTTTGACAATTGGGGTTGCTACGAGTTGCGATGAGTAAATAGGCGTGGGGAATATGCCCAGATCAAGATGACCGAGGATGATTTGGCGTTCCAGAAAGTGAGATTCCCCTTCTACAATATTTACGTGTAAATCATCATGATAATCTTTAAACGCTGCTAATGCATTGGATAACATATGATGTCCGTAAAATTGTGAGATGCCCAAAGAAATTGTGCTGTGCTCCAAGTGATTAAATTGTGTAAGTTCTCGTTGCAATTCTTCAAAAGCACTTAAAATAGGAATTGCTTTTTTTATAAGATGCTCGCCGGCTTCGGTAGGGATAACACGTGAACGGTCCCTAAAGAATAAAGTGAGACCTAATTCTGATTCTAACCGTTTGATAGCCTGGCTTAAGGCCGGGTGTGAAATGAATAGGGCGTCTGCCGCTTTTGAAAAAGATTCGGTATCGGCAATGGTTTTTATGTTTTTTAAATCCTTAATATCCATAGGCCTCTCCTTTTGAATATAAGATTGTACATTGCATAATAAAATGTTATATATCTATCATAATTAAATATTATCATAAAATGATTAAAAATAGTATGATGAGTTTAAAGAATATGAAATATGTTTAATAGGTATTTTAACTGAGCGTTTTAGTTTATGAGAAATAAGCTGAAATTAAAAAGCGGTTAGCTTGGAGGCGAGCAGAATGAAACAGAATTTAACTCGGAAAATAATAGCGGCGCATTTGGTAACTGGTACCATGACCGTGGGCGAAGAAATCGCGGTAAAGGTTGATCAAACTTTAACTCATGATGTGACCGGAACCCAGGCATATTTAGCATTTGAAACGATGAATGTGCCAAGAGTAAAAACAGAGTTGTCAGTTAGTTATGTGGATCACAACTTATTATATGCAGATAATAAGAATGCAGATGATCATGTGTATTTGCAAAGCATTGCCAAAAAATATGGGCTTTATTTATCACGTGCCGGCAAAGGTATTTGTCATACCGTTCATTTTGAACGATTCGGACAACCGGGAAAAATTTTGTTGGGATCCGACAGCCATACCCCTACCGGTAGTGCCATCGGTGCGTTAGCGATTGGTGCAGGCGGCCTTGATGTTGCCTTGGCTATGGCCGGTGAACCGATGTATTTAAAAATGCCTAAAGTAGTCAATGTACGATTACATGGTCGTTTGCGCCCGGGTGTGAGTGCTAAGGATATTATTTTAGAAATGCTACGACGTGAAACGGTTAAAGGCGGCGTAGGTAAAATATATGAATACACCGGGGATGGGTTAGATTGTTTGAGTATTTATGACCGCTCAACCATCACTAATATGGGCGCAGAAATGGGGGCTACCACATCGGTCTTCCCAAGTGACGAAGTAGTACATGAATTCTTTATTCATCAGCAGCGGGAAGAACAGTGGCGCCCGTTGTTACCGGATGAAGATGCCGACTATGATGAAGTTATCGACATTGATTTAGCTGAGTTGGAACCGCTGGTAGCGCAGCCTGATATGCCGGATAATGTTTGCAAAGTCAGTGATTTAAATGGAACGGTAAAATTGGATCAAGTCTTTATCGGCAGTTGTACCAATGCCTCTTATAGCGATTTAGCAAAAGCGGCGGCCATTTTAAAAGGTCACACCGTTCATCCCGATGTAAGTCTCGTAGTAGCCGCAGGCAGTCGCCAAATTTTTGCCATGGCCTTGCGCGACGGGATTATATCTACTTTAGTTGATGCAGGTGCTCGTATTTTGGAATGTGGTTGCGGACCTTGTGTAGGGATTGGTCAAGCACCGCGCACCAACGGAGTTTCGCTGCGTACTTCAAATCGTAATTTTAAAGGACGCAGTGGCACATTGGCTGCATCTATTTATTTAGGCAGTCCGGAAGTAGCGGCTATCAGTGCGATAAAAGGGTACATTACCGATCCGATTCGTGAAGGCGTAACGGATGTGCTTAGTACGGTAACTGAGCCGGCCACATATATTGTGGAAGATAATATGATTATCCCGCCACAAACTTCGTCGGAACCGGTTGAGATTATTCGAGGTCCAAATATTAAGCCGATGCCGATTAATGAACCGTTGCCTCAGATAATTGAAGCCCATGTTTCAGCATATAGAGGTGATAATATTACAACCGATGATATTATTCCGGCAAATGCACAGTTTTCTGCTTTACGATCCAATATTCCGGCGATTAGCCAAATTACGTTTAGCCGTATTGATCCGGATTTTGTAAAACGGGCCGAATCGTATGGCAAATCATTTATTGTGGGTGGTGAAAATTACGGCCAAGGATCCAGTCGCGAATATGCAGCCATTGCGCCAATGTATTTGGGCGTTAAGGCAATCATTACTAAGTCTTTGGCTCGTATTCATAAAAATAATCTTATTAATCATGGTGTTGTGCCATTGAATTTTGTAGATGCTACCGATTATGACCGTATTGCTCAAGATGATGTATTACGAATTGAAAATTTCCCAAGTCAATTAGAATCAAGAATCGTAACGGTTACGAATGTTACTAAGGGATTTTCTTTTGATACTAAAGCTGATTTGACGGATAGAGAAGTGAATATTCTGATTCATGGCGGTCAATTGCGTTTGGTGCAATCAAAAAATCAGTAGGTATTGAATGACTCTTAGTAGCCGTGTAATTGATTGTAAACAGTGGAAATTAAATTGGTGTAAAATTAGATTTTGGTAAAGGTAGTAGGTAGAGGAGGAATACACATGTTTGCTTATGTAGGTTGTCGTACAACGGAGCATCGCAATGCACGCGGTAAAGGAATTTCTGCGTATGAAGTTACGGAGCAGGGGTGGCGTTTATTGGGGATTACACCTATTTTGGAAAACCCTTCATATTTAGCTTTTGACAATAATAAGGATTTTTTGTATACCGTTCATGGTGATTATGAAGAAGTAAGTGCTTTTAAAGTTGAAGCGGATGGAAGTCTTACGTTTTTAAATACAACCGGCTGTGAAGGTAAAAACCCGGTATACATTGAAGTATCTCCGGATAATCGATTCTTATATGTGGCCACATTGCAAGGTGGTACTGTTACTACGATACCGCGGCTTCCTGACGGTAGTTTAGGTAAAGCTACATCGGTAGCACATATTAAAGGGCTTAGTGATGATACAGTCTCCTTGGCTCATCAGTGTGTGTTGGATAAAACGGGTCAGTGGCTTTTAGTGCCTACCCAGGGTCGCCATATCGGCTACGAACGAATTTATGTGTTTAAAGTAAATGCCGAAACAGGCGAACTTACGGAACACTCTCATATCGATGCCAGAACCTATGCGGAACCGCGCCATTTGACGATTAGTAAAGATAATCGCCGTGTATATGTGGTGAATGAAAAGGGCAACTCGGTTACGTACTATGATTTTGATGATAAAACCGGTAAGTTGACGGCTTTGCAGATTATTCCGTCACTACCGGAAACCTATACCGGCCAAGGGCAGGCCAGTGCTGTGCTACTTAGCCCGAGTGAAGATTTCTTATATGAAACAAATCGTATTCATGAAAGCGTAGCTATATATCGGGTAAACAGAGACACCGGATTTCTAACTAATCTCGGCTTTACCTCTGTTTTGGGCAAAACGCCACGCTTTTTCACCTTCATGCCTGATGAAAAGCAGTTGTTGATTGCTAATGAAGACTCTGATACGCTACAACTTTTTGATGTTGATGCGGAGCACGGTCAGTTGACATTTGCCGGGATTACGATTGAAACAGGCAGCCCTACAAGTGTAGTCTTTAAATAGGGGGAGTCATTATGAGTATGGCCGTGATTACTATTATATGCCTCATCGTCGCCATTGCGATTGGCTTTTTCAGGCAATTAAATGTAGGTATTTTAGCCATCATGGGCGCCTTTGTAGTAGGTCATATGATGGGGCTTAATGATAAGCAGATTATATCAGGATTTAACGGTAATTTGTTTGTTACCCTTATGGGTGTTACGTTTTTATTTAGTATTCTAAATTCCAATGGAACGATTCAGTTGTTGGCAACCCGGAGCGTTTCGTTAGTAGGTTCACACAATTGGCTGATTCCGATTGTTATCTTTTTGACCGGTTATATTATGACGGGCCTTGGCCCCGGTGCCATACCGATGTTGGCTATTATGCCTGCTTTTGCGATTCCGGTAGCTCTTGCCCGAGGTTATAATCCGATTATGATGGCGCTCATTGCCGATTTTGGTGTGTTTGGCGGACGAATGTCACCGATTACGCCGGAAAGTATTTTGGTTCGTGAATTACTGGCTAAAGGTAATATTGTTTCGCCGGACTTGGTTAATATTCTTATTGCTAATCAAACGTTAACCGGCATTGTTTGCGCTCTCATTGCTTTTGTATATTACAAAGGATATAAAGTTAAAAATGTACATATAACGGAAAGAGTAGCACCCTTTAACCGTCAGCAGTGGTTATCCTTAGTGGCGTTACTTACGATGGTTGTATTGGTTATTTTCTTTAAACACAATGTGGGCTTAGTATCTTTTACTGTAGGCGGCGCCTTATTGTGCTTAGGGGCAGCTGAGGAATCAAAAAGTATTAAAGGTATCCCTTGGAGCGTGCTGATTATGATTTGTGGTGTCGGGACGTTGATGAAACTTGTCGTTGAAAGTGGCGGAATTGATATTATCTCCGACTTTTTGGCAATCCTTATGAATTCGGCGACTGCATCCGGTATTATGGGGATTATTGCAGGGATTATGTCGTGGTTTTCGTCCGGCTTAGGCGTTGTATTTCCTACGCTGTTACCAACGGTAGCCGGTCTGGCAGAAGCTATCGGCGACAATGTAAATGCCATCGAAATGGCATCGCTCATTGTTATTGGTGGGACTTTTACAGGCGTCAGTCCGTTCTCCACAACCGGTGGTCTTATTTTGGCAACACTTATGACCGATGAAACCAGCGCTAATACAGATGTGCGTGAGCATAAAAGTCGTAAGATTTTTATTGAATTGTTGATTTGGTCTTGCATAACACTCGTTGTATTAGCCGTGTTGGCCTTTACCGGTGTTTACGGGTTACTTTATAACTTAATAGTATAATGTTAGGCAAAGGGGCATGTATGAGCGTGCCCCTTATGTATTAATAGGAGGGGCACATGATTGAGATTCGGAATATTGCGGTAAACAACGAAGAAGAAATTAATGTATATTTGGCTGATTTGCGAAAATTTTCGGCGGCAGTTATCAGTGATGCGTTGGATGTAGTGCGTAATCGTATGAAGGAAGCAAGGGAAAATTCAGATACAGTAACCGCTATGAATCATGGCGGCGTTTTGCCAAGCGATATACAATCATTGGGCGAAATTACAGAAACCGTGGTGGGGCAAGTGAGTACGGTTTGGGCACCGGATGGTACAAGTTTGCCGTTACACTTAGCTTTATTAAAACAGGCACGTAATCGAATTGTTGTGGTAGCTACAAATCATTGTAAAACAACGTCATATATAGGGGATATACAAGCTTTATTGGCGCATCGTAATCATTGTCGTGGGCTTATTATCGATGGTTTGGTACGAGACAAGACCGGGATTTTGGAGACATCATTACCTGTCTTTTGTAGCGGCACTTCTCCAAGACGACCTAATAAAGTTGAAAACGGGGGCATCAATGTACCGATTACAATAGGTTCGGTTGCTATAGAGCCGGAGGATTATGTAGTAGCGGATGCCGATGGCGTTGTAATCGTGCCGCGTGAATTAGTAGAAGCTGTCATCATGGCAGCCAAAGAGAAAGAGGCTTATGATATGGCGCGAAAGGGACGTGTAGCCACATTTGATTTTGAATCAATTCATAGCGTAGACGATTATAAAAAGATAGTCACCGAAGATGTAGCCAAATACCTGGAAGCTGATAAGTATAATCGAGAATGATAATAGATAAAGGACATGCTTTACTAAATTGCTGATCAAGGAGTATGAATTGAAAAGCCTTGAATATGAATGTAAAATGAGTGTAAATTGTTAAAATTATTTGCTAAGTAATTTTAATATCCTTAGTTTTATAGCGGTTTAAGGTGTTTTGTTTGATTGTTTTATCCTATAAATAAAAGTTTTAAAGTAAATAATAATTATTTTCCAAAAGTAATTGACATCGATTTTTGTCTATGTTATAATCTAACCATAGCAAACAATAATGATTATAAATTGCAGTAAAAGTGCTAGTAACCGAATCATAAAGAAATCTATTCGGTTGAAATATTAAATGATGTTTTTAATGTCAATTATTAAAATTCGTAGGAATTGTAAATAGAGGTTTACAATTCAAGGAGGAAAAAATTATGAAAAACGTACAGGAAGTAAACAAGTATTTAGCAAACTTAGCAATTTGGAACGTAAAATTACACAACCTTCATTTCAATGTAGTAGGTTCCCAGTTCGTACCAACTCATGAATACTTGGAAAGTGTATACGATAATGCATTCGAATACTATGATGCAGTAGCTGAAGCTCTTAAAATGGCAGGCGAAGAACCGGTAGTACGTGTTTCCGAATACTTGAAATTGGCTACTATCGAAGAATTGGATGGTCGCGCATTCAGCGTTAAAGAAGTATACGAAATTTTACAGGCTGACTTCAAATTGATGTCCGACTTGGCTCTTAAAATCCGTGAAGAAGCCGGTGAAGAAGATAACTTCGCATTGTCCAACTTGATGGAAGAGCACATTGAGTACTACACTAAACAGCTTTGGTTCTTACGTGCAAGCTTAGCATAAGAAGTTAGCTTAAGCACTACAAAGTAGTTAGTATACTTGCTCAACATAATAACAACATAAATAGCTCAACACACAATAACATAAACAAGCAAAGCGATGGATTTCGGTCCATCGCTTTTTTAGTATAAGGGGATATTATTATTAAACATAATGTTTTTGTATCATATAACTGCTAATACTTTGCTATAATAGAAACAAATTTTGGTTGTGGTATAGAATACCTTATTGATGTAGCAGATAATGAATAATGGTTGGGAGGTATAGTGATGTTGACTATTAAAGACAATAAAGGCCAATTATTACCGGAACAGAAAGATCGGTTGGCAAAGGTGTCAGTAGCGGCAATTTGCGATGGTTTAGAGAAGTTAGGTTTAGTAAACGGTAATGCACTTCCCGGTACTTTCTCGAATTTGGGCAAAAGTGAACAGACCGTGGTCGGTTTAGCAACTACGGTATATGCGCCGGAAGGAAGTAGTTTACCACTACATTTAGCAATGTTCACACATTCTGAAGGGCGAATACTGATAGTAGCAACTGATAATTATAAGGAATCTGCATATTTAGGAGACATACAAACCTTGATTGCTTCAAAAAAACAATGTCAGGGTATTATTATTGATGGTTATGTGCGTGATGCGGCAACTCTTGAAGAGAGTGATTTACCGGTTTATTGTAGAGGGATTGTGCCTAATAGACCTAATAAAAAAGAGGTAGGGGGCATTAATGTTGATATTACGATTGGTGAAGTAGGAATCAAAAACGGGGATATTATTTGTGCGGATAAAGATGGCGTTGTAATTATCCCCCAAGAGATATTAGAAGAAGCGATTATTGCTTCTGAAGAAAAAGAGCAAGTTGATTTGGAACGGCGCAATAAGGCTGAAAATTTTGACTATATGAATGCTAAAAATCTTAACGCCTATAGTTCTATCATGACTAAAGATTTGCAGGAATATATTAAACATATGAAATAGTATGCTTATATATTAAAAATTAATTTTATAGACTCTAAGTAGCAAATTTTATTATTGCCTACTTAGGGTCTTTTTTTATTTAAATGAAAATAATTATAAGTTATGAGGATGATGTTTTTACTATAACAAAACGTTATGTTTGAGCATAATGAATAGAAAATATCTTTTTGTGTAATGTATTGTTAGACTATGTATAAGAGCTCTTTATGGTAAGTGTGTTTAGAAGGGTGGTTATGGGAATGAAACGGCAGTTTAAATGGATAGGACCAATTTTACTTAGCGCAATCCTATGGAATATATCAATTCCGAATGGTGTTACGGTACAGGCATGGTCTTTATTTTCAATTTTTATGGGAACTATACTAGCTTTTATTTTACAGCCTTTACAAATTGGTGCCATTGCTTTTATCAGTTTGGGACTCACCGCATTATTAGGGGTTTTATCGGTAAAAGATATTTTAAGTTCGTTCTCGCAGCCTACAGTTTGGTTGATTGTATCTGCCTTTTTATTTTCAAGAGGCTTCATAAAAACAGGATTGGGAAAACGGGTTGCTTATTATTTAATGAAGTGCTTTGGTGATAATACATTAAAATTGGCTTACGTATTGCAACTGAGTGACTTGTTGATTGCACCGGCTACACCATCGAATACAGCTCGTGCAGGAGGAATAATATATCCGGTAGTACGGAGTGTTTGTAGTGCGTTTGATTCAAATCCCGGTGAAACATCGAAACGATTAGGAAACTACTTAATGCAAGCATCATATCACGGTAATACAACAACTTCGGCTATGTTTATGACGGCCATGGCAGGTAATCCATTGATGGTATCTATAGCAAAAGATGTGGCTAATATAGAGATAAGTTGGGGATTATGGTTACTGGTAACAATAGTTCCCGGAATTATTGGCTTTTTTTTGATACCCTTAATTATTTATTTTATGAATCCGCCGGAAATTAAAAAAACTCCTCATGCGAAATCATTAGCTATTAGTGAATTAGAAAATTTAGGGCCCATTAAAAAATCTGAGATTTCTTTGGTTATTATTTTTTTATGTGCGCTTATATTGTGGGCAACTACTCAAATTACCGGTTTGAATGCAACTTTGATTGGATTATTAGCCGTAGGTGCCATGATTATTACTAATGTGATTAGCTGGAATGACGTAACTGGTGAAAAAGGTGCTTGGGATACAATGTTTTGTATGCCGATTTCTCAAGAATTAACACATTATGCAGCTGGTCCATCACCGATATTCTTTGAAAGTGGCTATATTAGTCAAAGTCAGTGGTGGCGAAATGGTTTTATTTTATCGATTATAAATCTGATTATTTGGATTGGTATCGGAAGCCTTTGGATTAAGTTTCTTGGATTAATATGAGGTGATTATTATGAAAGCGATAAATAGGGAGCAATTACAAGTTACATATTCGAGCTCTCGAGATTTACCAATTATTCAGGTTCTGCAGAATGCATGTGATTGTCATCACCATATATATGACCCTACTAGGTATCCTTATGTATTAAGTGATGTTCGCAATCAACCACCGGCAAGGGTAGAAGAATATAAGATCTTGCAAGAAAAATATCAATTTCGAAGAAGTGTGATTGTGCAACCATCAGCTTATGGACTAGATAATTCATGTACTTTAGATGCATTAAAACAAATGGGAGGACAAGCTAAGGCTGTTGTGGTTGTTGATAATACGATTGAAGAAGAAACTCTGAGTCGATGGAATGAGTTAGGTGTCAGAGGTGTACGCTTTAATATTGCTACCGGTGGTACAAGTAATCTGGACGTTATTAAAGAGGTTGCTGACAGGATTTATGATTTCGGATGGCATCTTCAATTTTGGATGACCGCCGATACAACTCTTGAATTATCTGATTTTCTTAAATCATTAAAAAATGAAATAGTGTTTGATCATAGAGGCCATTTACCTAAAAGTGTTGGTATAACTCACCCCGCATTTAAAGTTATTAAGGCCTTATTGGAGTCAGGCAAAGCTTGGGTCAAATTATCCGGACTGTATATAGATCATGATGATGCATATCCTGACTATCAAGATACCGTATCGGTAGGTAAAGCTTACGTAGCGATTAATCCTGATAGGATGCTTTGGGGCACAGATTGGCCACATCCTTCAGTTTTTAATTCTACCAGAGCATATCCGAATGATGCATATATGTTGGATTTATTATTGGAGCAGGCAGGGGATGAAAAGACTCTTAATAAAATTTTAGCGGACAATCCTGAAAGATTATATAGGTTTTAAATTATTAAGGAGATGATTTTATGGATCAGTGGTCAGTACCGTGCTCGGTATATCGTGGGGGGACGAGCCGAGGAATATTCTTTTTAGCTAAAGATGTTCCCCAAAATAAAGAGAAACGGGATTTATTGTTTATGACGGCTATTGATGCGTGGAACGGTACGCAGGTAGACGGTCTTGGCGGGATGACTTCCTCAACGAGTAAAGTTTGTGTAGTGGGACCCTCTGATATTGATGGTGCCGATGTGGAATGGACGTTTTTTCAAATAGGTTTGGAGAATCCCATAGTTGATGAGAAAGGAACTTGTGGCAATTTAATGACTGCTGTAGGAGCTTTTGCCGTAGATAAGGGTTTAATTAAAATTCCGCCACAGTCTAAACAAGTAGCTGTTAATGTATATCATACAAACCTTAAAAAGATGATTCGCATAGAAGTTCCGGTATATGAGAACATGTCGCAAACGACAGGGGATTTTTATATAGCAGGTGTGAAGAAACCGGGTGCCAAAATTTATATATCAATAATGAATCCGGGCGGCGAGAATACAGGGGCTGTGAACCCTCTTGGAGTTAAATCTGAAATAGTATTTAATAATCAAAATCATAGTGATGTGACTTTTTCAGATGTATTGAATCCGTTTGTATTTATCCGAGCAAGTAGCGTGGGCTTGACCGGAGCTGAATCAAAAGCAGAATTACTGAAAAATCAGAAAGTATTTGATGTATTAGATGATATACGTGCGGATATGGCAGTAAAAACGGGGTTAGCTCGCGATGTTCAAGAAGCTAAAACAGTGGTTCAGAATATACCCAAAATAGCGATAGTGTCCGAACCGATTACCTATACAACGAATCAAGGCACCGTTGTGAATGCTGAGGATATAGATATTGCTATTAAGGTAATATCCATGGGAAAATTGCATAATTCCAGTCCGGCGAGCTGCATGTATAATATAGCCGTTTCGTCGGCAATTAAAGGTACTTTAATTAATGAGATTATCGGTGATAAAACAGGGGGGCGTCGCCTGGTTCGTATTGGTCATCCCGGTGGTATCACAGAGGTGTTTGTTGATATAGATGAAGAAAGCGGTACCCCTGTTAGTGTGAGTGTTGAACGAACGGCACGTTTAATTATGAGCGGTGAAGTGTATGTGCCAAAAGAATTATAGGAATGGAGCTGATTAATATGGGTCTTACGATTATAGAAAAGATTGTACAAAAACATTTATTAAGTGGTGAAATGAAATCAGGCAATGAAATTCAGGTTAGTGTCGATCAAACCTTAACACAGGATGTGCTGGGAACTATGGCATATTTACAGTTCCAAGCATTGGGAGCTGATAAGGTGAAAACCAGATCGGTTTCGTACGTAGATCATAATACATTGCAGTCAGGCTTTGAAAACGCTGATGACCATATATACTTACAAACGGTGGCAGATAAATATGGGATTACATTTTCTAAACCGGGCAATGGGATTTGCCATCAATTGCATCTGGAACGATTCTCCAAACCCGGTGATTTCTTGATTGGCGGTGACAGTCATACGCCGACCGGAGGCGGTGCCGGCCAATTGTCTATTGGCGTCGGCGGTCTTGAAATTGCGGGAGCTATGGCCAGTGGTAAGTTTTATTTTACTATGCCAAAAATTATTCGGGTGAATTTAGAGGGACGTTTACAGCCTTGGTGTAGTGCAAAAGATATTATTTTAGAAGTTTTAAAACATTTTACTACGAAGGGAAATGTTGGAACGGCTATTGAGTATGGCGGATCAGGATTACCTTATTTGACTGTTCCGGAACGTGCCACCATCACTAACATGGGGGCTGAAATGGGCATTACAACCTCAATTTTTCCAAGCGATGAAGTGACACAAACCTTTTTAAAAGCTCAACAACGTTTAGAAGACTGGAGCCCTTTAGCGGCTGATGAAGATGCTGTATATGCAGACGAGATTACAATTGATGTGAGTGCTATCGTACCGAATATTGCGTGTCCGCATTCTCCGGATCAAGTTGTGACGGTTGAATCCATAGAAGGCCTACCTGTAGATCAAGTGTTACTTGGTAGTTGCACCAATTCTTCATATAAAGATTTACTCATAGCCGCTTATATGATGCAGGGGCATAAAGCCTTTGACCGTGTAAGTTTTGGGATTGCACCGGGCAGTAGACAAGTTCAAGAAATGGCGATGCAAAATGGTTTAATGACGACATTTATGGATGGCGGTGCACGACTTTTCGAAAGTGCTTGCGGATTTTGTTGCGGAGCCGGCCAATCGCCGAAAAGTCGTGGTGTATCGTTACGTACAAATAATAGAAACTATAAAGGCCGTTCAGGAACACAAGATGCAGATGTATATCTGGTTAGTCCTGAAACAGCCATAGCGAGTGCTATTACAGGTGTAATTACAGATCCGCGTAAATTTGCGGCAAAATATAATTTAGCGTACCCAACGATTGAGTTGCCGGCCGAATATATAATTAATGACACGCTTTTTATTAAACCAACCTGTAATCCGGATACGGAAGTTGTTATTGGACCGAATATTGGAGCACCGCCTAAAAATCAACCGTACCCTGATACCTTGGAAGCTAAGGTTGGTATTAAACTTGGCGATAAGATTACAACGGATGATATTACGCCGGCAGGGTCTTTGTTGAAATATCGTTCCAATGTGCCTAAATATTCAGAATACGTATTTTCGTTTATAAAACCGGATTTCGCAAAAACCTGTATGTCTAATCGCGACGCGGGGATAGCCTCAGTGATTGTAGCCGGTGAAAGTTACGGACAAGGTTCTTCGCGAGAACATGCAGCGCTTTGCCCTATGTTTTTGGGAGTCAAAGTTGTATTGGCTAAATCGGTAGAACGTATACATAGCTCTAACTTAGTAAATTTTGGGATTCTGCAATTAACATTTGTTGATTCCCAAGATTATGATAGTATAGAAGATGGAGATACTTTGGTCTTGGATAATTTGCACCAGGGTATTAAAAGCGGCAAAGTTACGATTTTTAATAAAACTAAGAATCGTTATATTAAAGCGGTAAGTTCGTTAACTGAACGTCAAAAAGAAATACTTTTAGCCGGTGGCTTTTTGAATTTCTTGCTGGACGCGTAATTGTTAGTTTTAGGTTGTGAGTAGATTCATTGATAAGGAGCGTTTTATGGAAGAGTTGGATTGGCAAATTCTTGAAGATTTAAAACAAACACATAATCTTAGTAAAACAGCAATGAATTTGATGCTTTCACAGCCGGCCATTTCAAAACGGGTACAACAAATTGAAGCACGATTTAATTGTTCGTTAGGTGTACGGACTAAGAAAGGTCTTGTTTTATCGCCGGAAGGGACCGTGCTTTGTGACTGGGCTGAACGATTAATTAAAGCCACTATGGCAGCTGAATATGATGTAGCTCGAGCACGAACAGATAAGACTGGCGTTTTGCGTATCGGCGCATCTAATACATTTACTAAATATTTATTACCGGATATTTTAGTGGCATTTAAAAAATTATATCCCAATATAGAAGTGAAGGTAGTGACGGCGTGGAGCCGTGACTTGGTTCATATGTTGGAACGTAAGGAAATCTGGATGGCTTTTATTCGTGGCGAATATAGTAGCATCGGAGAGCGGGATGAATTGTTTGAAGAAACTATGTTTGCAGCAGCGTGTGAATATTTTGAGTATGAAGATTTACCTAAGATGCAACAAGTGGCCTATCGCAACGATGAAATGCTTGAGTTTAAACTTAATCATTGGTGGTTTAATAATTATAGAGAACGCCCTAACATTGGCATGTCGGTGTTAAACGTTGATGCTTGCCGAGTTATGGTACAAAAGGGATTGGGATATAGTTTTCTATCCGAGTTGATTATAAAACAGGAGTGCCCGGAATTGTTTCGCAGACCTCTTTTATTGGAGGACGGTAAGGAATTGACCAGAAAAACTTATATTCAATATGATACGGATTTAAAAGAAAATAATATCTTTGATGTTTTTATTCAATTTGTGAAAAATTGGGACTTTAAGTCGTCTGTTAAATTGTGAATATTGACATCAACGAAAAGGGTTAATTGCAAATAAAAAGAGTAGCCGTAACTTCAGATTACATCTGTCGTCAGGCTACTCTTTTTTTGGAAGTGCAAAGTTTAAAGGTATAGGAGATTAACACTTCATGCCGGAACCCTTGCGGGCGTAGAACCAATAGGTGATGACTATGGTCACGGCGATGAAGGCTAAAATTATATAGAACGCAGGCATTACCGATTCATAAGTGCTGTAGGCCCAACCGAAAACTTTCGGAATGAAGAAGGCCCCGTAAGCGCCCATGGCGGCGGTAAACCCCGTTACTAACGAAGATTGCATGCCATCCGTAAAAATGTACGGAATCATGCGGAAGGATGCGCCCGTTTCAAATCCCGTCATGAAGAACAGGAAGAGGAAGGCAGCGAAGAAAATAAGGAAGTTGTGAGTAGTAATGCCAAACATGATAACGATGGCGGCAAAGAACATGCCAATGAGCGACATCATGGTGATTTTGGTACCACTGTTAATTTTATCGGCCAACCAGCCGCCGACCGGGCGAATACCGGCACCGATGAACGGTCCTAAGAAGGCGCCGTAAGCGAATGGAACTTCCGGGAATTCTTTATTTACTAACAGGCTCAAAGCAACGGAAAATCCGATGAAGGAACCGAAGCCGCAGGTATAAATCCAGGTCATGAGCCAGGTGTGTTTATTAGTGAAAATACTCATCATGGAAGCAGGGCTCTGTTTTGGTAATGGCAAGTTGTCCATGTATTTTACGATTAGACCCAAGGTGATAAGAATTTGAATAATACCTACATAGCAGGTATTTTGTAAAAAGATGATAGTGCCATCGTTCAAGGTTTGCGGCGACCCTACGAGTGGGGCAAAAACTGTCATGCCCATAACAATCGGCGCCATCAGGAAGATAATGGAAACGCCCAGGTTACCGATACCGGCGTTAATGCCTAAGGCTGTGCCGCGTTTGTAACGGGGGAAAAAGTGACCGATGTTGGCCATGGACGAGGAGAAGTTGGCACCCGCAATACCGAGTAAGGCCACATAGATGAAAAATGTTTCATACGATGTTGTCGGATCTTGTAATGCCTCGGCGAGCCCCCAAAGCGGAATTAAGAGGAAGGCTGTTGCGACGAATGTCCAGTTGCGCCCGCCCAGAATGCCTGGCATATAGGTATAAATGAGACGTCCCGTTGCCCCAACGAGTCCAGGCATAGCGGCCAAGGTGAAGAGCTGCTCATCGGTGAAGTGAAAGCCGATGGCGTTGAGTTTTACGGCAATCGTTGACCATAATGTCCATACACAGAAGGAAATGGTCAAGGCGATAGTGGATACAATTAAATTTTGATTCGCGATTTTTTTACCATATTGATTCCAAAACTGTTCGTTGTCCGGATTCCACTGTGCCAAGATTTCACGACGACTCAGTTTTTGGGTGGCAGTTGTTGCTGACATGCGTACACTCCTTTGTTACAGTAATGCGAAAATCAGCCGCCATCCGGTCTCTCGATATAGATAACGGCTATTATCAACATGACGATTCTGGCTTTATACAAGGCTGTAGCAAGCTGATTTATTTCGAGGTACAGTCATGAGCATAAAGCGTGTCTAATTGGAGTATAGGAAAAATATTCGATTTTGTATGTGACAAATATCACTGAAAAGTAAGATTCTGTGTAAAAGGATGTTTTTTGAAAAACTCAAATTAAATTCATTGTGTCTTTGTCGGGTGGAATTCAAGATGAAAATTGTGCAATTTGAAGAATCCTTGCATTTAAGCCTATATGTGGCACTAAATATATAACTTTAGATATATAGTATGCTATAATAGAATAAATGATGCTTTAGGGAAAGGGCGTTTTAACAATAGATTATAACTGAGGTGCTACGTATGAAGTATACGTTTGATATGGTAAAAGACCTGCGTGCGTTTCGTGATATTGATGAAGCAGATTTCAAAACATTGCTGCAAACGGTGGGCGCTTTTACGAAGAAAATTAAAAAAGGCGGTTATATAACACTTGCCGATGAAGAGGTGCCTTGTGTGAGCGTAATTCTTAAAGGTACGGTTCACATGATGAGTGAAGATATTTGGGGCAATCGGTCGATTTTGGTCTTTATGAATCGCGGCGATTTATTCGGCGAATCTTTTGCGTGTAGTTCAAACCAGGTTTCGCTGGTTAATTTTTATGCCGCCTCCGATGTGACCGCTCTGTACATTCCGTTTGATAAATTATTATCTCTGTCCGCCAATGATTTGGGGGCCTATCGCCAATTGGTGCAGAATATTATGACCCTTGTTGCCGATAAAAATGTGCGTATTTTGCAAAAACTGGAAATTGTGTCGAAGCGTAATTTACGCGACAAGCTGATGGCATATTTTTCCTATATGGCAAAAGTTTGGGGTAGTATGGAGTTTGATGTACCCCTAGGTCGTGTGGCGCTCAGCGAGTATCTCTGTGTGGATCGCAGTGCGTTGACTCGGGAATTATCGCGCATGCAGGACGACGGCTTAATCGAGTTTGAAAAAAATCACTTTAAAATTTTGGCACCGGCCGATTCATTGACATAATCAATTAGTTTTTATCTGATAACTTGAAAAAGATTTAAAAAGAGCAACGAAGTTTTCGTTGCTCTTTTTATTGGCATTTTTTATGCATCTAATTTTACTTTTACTTTTTTATCAAGATATAAATCATATCCAATAGTGGCAAAATCATTGCGATTAAAGCAATTTCATTGTGATACGGCATGGCTGTCAATGGAACCCACATACCGATAATGGTTAAAACGGACCAGGCAATCGGACGAATCCATATGTTTGATTGGGTGTTAATAGTAGTTGTAGCCACGGAAGCTTTATCAGTGTTGGACGGAACCGATTGAGCCTTGAGCCAAGACGCCCATTTGCCCCAACGTTGGAAGGTTAAAAACGCACCAAATAGGGAAGCCAAACTTAACACAACCATCCAAAGTCCCCAAACAATTTTAAGGGCTATTGTATTGTGATTATGAATATGTAGATTGATGAGAGTTGTTAAGCCGGTGAAATACCAGGGAATCGGCTGTGAATAAAAATGGTCTTGCTGACCGTCTTTGGATAAGTTGGCGTATACCGGTTGTCCCAAGAATAAAGCCGGATCTTCATCGTTTTCACGACCTAAATAGAAGGCGTAATGCTGTTCGTTAAAACGGGATGGATAATCCATGGAAATTAGAAGTTGCCCCGGATATTTGGCGTGTACTCGGGCAATAGCTCCGGATGGTGTTAAAATATCGGATTTTTGAGCACTCAATTCGACTTTGGCATTGTAAGCCACATTTTTATTGTAGTTGTCGTTTAAAATAAAGAAGGCGGCAATACCGGTACCGGAAATGCTGAGAATAAAGCCGAAAATGACGGTTAACATCATTAATTCACGATGCAAATTGGCGAAACGACTGCGCAATGACTCTTTGAAAGAATGCGCATTGGCATTATCGCTTGCTATTATGGTAGAGTCGGTGTTTGTACGGGTGTTATTAGCGGTAGCCGGAGTAACTCGTTGGTTTTGCAACATAGTTTTACGTAATTTGGCTGTTTTGGAAAACGGTCCGTATAAAAAGGCACCGCTGGCAACGGCCAAGCCACAGATTAAGGAAATAATACCGATGAGATATAAGCCTAATCGATCCAAAGCTAAACGGGTATGTAATTCATGGAGCGTATGCATCACGGTGCGAAGTGGTGTAACGGTGACTTTGCCGCTTTGCGGCTGCATCAATTGCTGGTTGTGTGGATTATAAATGATATAATCGCCACCCATCCCCATACGGGCACGTGGCTCATGGGTGTTATTCTTATCGATGATGCGGTAGCGCAATAGATGCGAGCCCATAGCCGGTGAGATGTTTAAGATTTCTTTAGTCGGATATTTCTGAGTAAACTGAGCAGCTCCTTGGTCGGCGCCGTCCCAGAGGGTATTAATATTCATAGGTGCTGCGCCCATAGTATGCGAACCTTGAATTTCTGCTCTGAATAAGAGAATTAACCCGGTGATGCAGAGTAGGAAGAAAAATAGAAATGAAAATATACTAAGATACTTGTGTAGTTTATACATGGTTGACGTATTCATAAAAAGACTCCTTTCTTTGCCATTTTAGTCCTCTAAAGAATAGCTTTCAAGGTTTTGTGATCCTACATGAAAATTACTCATAGGTAAATTGTGCCGAAACTCTAATACGTAAAATCGACAATCAAAAAGTTTGATATATACCTTAACTAAATGTCCCTTTGGATTAATTTTATCGATATATGTGATATAAATCACACACCCAAAAACGTTCCTTTGGTATTCTGAAGATAACAAGGAGGGACAACGCATGAATACGTTTTTTAAAAAATTTTCCTATCTAATACCTAAAAATAAAAGTGAATCAGGCCATCAAGCCGTGTACCAAGGCGGCCGTGACTGGGAATCCATGTATCGTAACCGTTGGTCGTATGACAAAGTGGTGCGCTCCACGCATGGCGTAAACTGCACCGGTTCCTGCAGTTGGAATGTTTTTGTCAAAAACGGTATCGTGACGTGGGAAAATCAGAATCATGATTATCCTGAAACAAGTCCCGATATGCCTGATTTCGAACCGCGTGGTTGTCCGCGTGGTGCTTCGTTCTCCTGGTATATGTACAGCCCGTTGCGCGTAAAATATCCGTACGTTCGCGGTGAATTGGCGGATATGTGGCGCGAAGCCAAAAAAGAACATCCGAACGCGTTAGAAGCGTGGAAATCTATCGTGACGGATCCTGAGAAAACGAAACGGTATAAGTCCGCCCGTGGTATGGGTGGTTTTGTCCGTTCTACCTGGGATGAAGCATCTGAAATTGCGGCCGCTTCCATGCTTTACACGGTGCAGACCTACGGTCCGGACCGCAACTTCGGCTTTTCGCCGATTCCGGCCATGTCCATGCTAAGCTACGCCGCCGGTGCCCGTTTCATGAACCTTATGGGCGGTGCCTGCCTCAGCTTCTATGACTGGTATGCCGATTTGCCGCCGGCCAGCCCGCAGGTATGGGGCGAACAGACAGACGTGCCGGAAAGTAGTGACTGGTACAATGCCGGTTACATTATTACATGGGGTTCCAACGTACCGCAAACCCGTACGCCGGATGCTCACTTCCTCACCGAAGTTCGCTACAAAGGTACCAAAGTTATTTCCGTTTCTCCGGACTACGCCGAATCTACCACGGCCGCCGATACATGGCTCAATGTAAAAGCCGGCTCTGATGCGGCCCTCGCCATGGCCATGGGTCATGTTATTTTAAAAGAATACTACGTTGATAATCAGACGCCGATGTTCCTCGACTACGCCAAACGTTATACCGACTTCCCGTTCCTCGTTCGTTTGGATGAAAAAGACGGTAAGTTCACGGCCGGTCATTTCTTGACGGCCAAAGACATGGGTGATTTGTCGAAACATAGCGAGTTTAAATATTATGTGCTCGATGAAAAGAGTGATAAATTAGTTATCCCTAACGGCCAGATGGGCCATCGTTGGGCTGACAAAACGAAATGGAATTTAAAACTCGAAAATAGTGAAACCGGCGAACCTATCAGTCCTAAATTATCCTTCATCGATGAAAAGGATGATTTAAAAACTGTAAGCTTACCGTTCTTCGGTCATTTGGATAATACGGACACCTTATCTCGTCGTGTGCCGGTTAAACGCATGAAAACGGCTGACGGTGAAGTATATGTGACCACTGTTTACGACTTACTCTTAGCCAACTACGGTGTTGACCGTGGTCTCGGCGGTGAAGTGAATGCTAATTATGAAAGCGATACACCATTCACGCCGGCTTGGCAGGAAAAATATACAGGTATTAAACCGGAAATGGTGATTCACACGGCGCGTGAATTTGCGGATAATGCCATTGCTACCAAAGGTCGTTCCCTCATCATCATGGGCGGCGGTATCAACCACTGGTTCCATGCGGACATTATTTATCGTGCCGTATTGAATCTTGTGCTCTTCTGCGCTTGCGAAGGTAAAAACGGCGGCGGTTGGGCTCACTATGTAGGTCAGGAAAAACTACGTCCTGCCGAAGGTTGGGGCGCCATTATGACGGCTAAAGATTGGCAGCCGGTACCTCGTTTGCAAAACGGTACATCCTTCTTCTACTTCGCTACCGACCAATGGCGTAGCGACGAAATGGATACTAACGACTTGACGTCCGCCCTCGTAGAACCGCGTTATCGTCATGTAGGCGACTACAATGTATTGGCAGCTCGCTTGGGTTGGTTGCCGTCCTATCCGACGTTTAAAACAAGCAGTGCCGATATTTATAAAAATGCTGCTAAGGCGGGTTATACCGAATTTGGCGATGTGAAAAGCTTCGTAGCGCAGCAGCTTAAAAATAAAGAGTTGGAATTTGCTGTACAGGATCCGGATGCACCGGAAAACTTCCCGCGCAACCTCATTGTATGGCGTGCCAACCTCATTACGTCGTCCTCTAAGGGCCACGAATACTTTATGAAACATTTACTCGGCACGAAAGACGGCCTTCTCGAATCGGATACGCCGGCTGTTAAACCGACTGAAATTAAATGGCGTGAAGAAGCGGGCAAGGGCAAACTTGACTTGCTCATTGACCTCGATTTCCGTATGGCCGGTTCCGCCCTCTATTCGGATATCGTGCTTCCGACCGCTACTTGGTATGAAAAAACCGACTTATCGTCTACCGATATGCACCCGTTCGTGCATCCGTTCCAACCGGCCGTTGATCCGGGCTGGGAAGCCAAAACGGACTGGGATATTTTCCTCACTTTGGGTCAGGCTGTTTCTAAGCTGGCTAAAGAAGTGAATATGCCGGTATATCGCGACATCGTAGCTACGCCGTTAGGACACGATTCGGAAGCGGAACTCGCTCAGCCGGGCGGCCTTGTGAAAGACTGGAGCCGCGGTGAATGTGAACCGATTCCGGGCAAAACAATGCCGCAGCTCGTAGAAGTGGAACGCGATTATACCCGTATTTTTGAAAAACAACGTGCTTTAGGGCCGAACTTAGCTAACGGCACAGTAGGGGCTCACGGTATTGCCGTTAACATCGCTGAACAATACGAAGAGCTGAAAGCGCGTAACGGTGTGATTCGCAGTCGTGCCCAAGGCTCCACCGCTCCTGAAGGAGCTACCGATGGTGCCGGTCATGTGATTTCTACAACTGATGACGTAGGTGCCGGTTGTCCTTCTATTGAAGATGCGTACCAAGCTTGTCAGGCTGTTTTGACTATGTCCTCCGCCACGAACGGCGCCGTAGCGCATAAGAGCTGGGCGAAGGCGGAAGAATTAACCGGTCTTAAAGACTTAACCAAGATGACGGGCGGTCGCAGCGGTGAACAGATTACTTTTGAAGATATCGTAGCACAACCGCGCCTCGTTATCAGCACGCCGATTTTCACGGGCAACGGCAAAGATAATCGCCGTTATACGCCGTTTACTAATAATGTGGAACTCCTCATGCCGTTCCGCACGATTACGGGCCGTCAGTCCTACTTCCTCGACCATGACATCATGGCAGAATGGGGTGAACAGATGGCGACGTTCAAACCGATTTTGGCCTATGCACCGATGCGTGAAAGCTTGCCGAATGACGGTGTTCGTGAAATCACACTTAAATACTTAACGCCGCACAACAAGTGGAGTATCCACAGTATGTACTTTGATACGCCACATATGTTGACCTTGTTCCGCGGCGGTCAATCCGTATGGCTCAACGAAGATGATGCCAACGAAATCGGTGTAGCCGACAATGATTGGATTGAACTATATAACAGCAATGGTGTTGTGGCCTCCCGTGCCGTAGTAACACCGCGTATTCCACGCGGCCTCGTCTACATGCACCATGCACAGGATCGTCACATCAACGTGCCGGGCACATCGCTTACGGGCGGTCGTGGCGGCACCCACAATACGCCGACACGTATTCACATGAAACCGACCCATATGATTGGGGGCTACGGTCAATTGAGTTATGGGTTTAACTATTACGGACCTACCGGTAATCAGCGCGACATGCTTGTGGTAGTGCGTAAGATGAAGGAGGTTGATTGGCTTGAAGATTAAAGCACAAATTTCGATGGTCATGAATTTAGATAAATGTATCGGTTGTCATACTTGCTCGATTACTTGTAAAAACACGTGGACCAACCGCGAAGGTGCGGAGTACATGTATTTTAACAATGTAGAAACGAAACCGGGCATCGGCTATCCGAAACATTGGGAAGACCAGAACCGTTGGAAGGGCGGCTGGACTCTAAAAGATGGTAAACTGCAGCTCGCTACGGGCTCTAAGGGCAACCGTCTGATGAAACTCTTTTTCCATCCGGAACAGCCGGAGCTGAAAGATTATTTCGAGCCATGGACCTATGATTATGAAACCTTGATTCACTCCAAACGTAAAAACAATCAGCCGGTGGCGCGTCCCCGCTCTTTGATTACGAAAGAAAAAATGGAAATTGAATGGGGCCCTAACTGGGAAGATGATTTAGCCGGCGGTAATACGGCTCGTGCCGACATTAACCTTCAAAAAATGGGTCAGAACATCGCCCTTGATTTCCACGATATCTTTATGAAATACTTGCCGCGCCTTTGCAATCACTGCTTGAATCCGGCCTGTGTAGCGGCTTGTCCGTCCGGTGCCATCTACAAGCGTGATGAAGACGGCGTTGTTCTCATTTCGCAAGATGTGTGTCGCGGTTGGCGTCATTGTGTGCCCGCCTGCCCGTATAAAAAGATTTATTATAATTGGCAGACCAATAAGGCTGAAAAATGTGTATTCTGTTACCCTCGTTTGGAAAACGGTTTACCACAGATTTGTGCCGATACCTGCGTCGGTCGCATGCGCTATGTAGGCGTGTTACTCTACGATATGGATAAAGTGGAAGCGGTGGCCTCCACGGAAAATCCGCAAGACATTTATGACAATATGCTTGATGTGTTGCTCGACCCGCATGATCCGGCCGTTGCGAAAGCTGCTAAAGAACAGGGTATCCCTGACAACTGGATTAAAGCGGCTAAAGAATCGCCCGTATTCCGTCTCATTAAAGAATGGCAAATTGCGTTGCCACTTCATGCAGAATATCGTACGGTACCGATGGTATGGTATGTGCCGCCAATGAGCCCGATTTTACATAAAGATTCGGCGTCGGTACATTTCCCAGAAGCGGAAGCCATGCGCATTCCGGTAGCTTATTTGGCACAGATTTTCTCCGCCGGTAATGAAGATGTTATCCGCCGTGTGCTTAATACTTTGCTTGATTTGCGTCGTTATATGCAACAGCGCACCCGCGGCGAAGCAACGACTGAATTTGATACTAAATATGGTGAGCATACGCTCTATGATATGTATCGCTTGCTTGGTATTGCTAAATATCGCGATCGTTATCGCATCCCGGCCGGCGTCAATGCAACGCAGGAAGAAAAACGTTTGCATCAAGGTGTAGGTGGTTTTAGTGATTGTGCCTTCGGCGGTTGTAGCGGTTCTGCTCCGAGCGCTTCCGGCTGTAACGGATGTGCCGGAGGTGGCCATGAGTAATTCTATGGAAACAACGAAACAAACAGCTAATCAAACGAAGCTGAATCAAATGGCAGAGGGTCAAGTTCTGCCGGATCAGACTGCCTTGGATAAAGAAGCGTTACAATTAAGTGCTTATTTATTGAGCTATCCTTCGGCCGAGTGGCGTGAAGCTTTGCCGGACGTGCAGGCGGCGTGGCGTGCTTGGGCGGATAGTCCCTTGAAAGAAAGTCTCGGTGCGGTCCTTGATTATATCCTCAATGAACAGCCACGCGAATACGAGGACGAATATGTACGCGTCTTTGACTTTAGCAGTAACACCAATATGTATCTGACCTCTTATGATGCGACGAATGCGGAAGAACAGGCGTCGGAGCTATTGGAATATAAAGAGTTTTTTCAAAAGCATGGTTATGACATTGCTCGTGAGTTGCCGGATTATGTGCCGGCCATTCTCGAGTTGTGCAGTACCTTAGAACCTGCGGCGGCGTTGGAGATTTTACAACACGGCAAAGACGCCTTGGCAACGCTTCGTCAGCGACTCATTGACGGTAAACAGGTTCATGCTTTTGTGCTTGATGTAGTATTACAGATTGTAGAACGTTGGGAGGGAACTTTAGGATGAGTGAATTTGTTTGGGTCGCCTTGCCCTATCTTGCGTTTACCTTTTTAGTATTCGGTTCCGCCGTTCGCTACACCGTGTCGGAACGGACGTGGACCACGAAGTCCAGTGAATTTTTGGAGAAAAAGCAGCTCCGCATTGCCGGTCCTTTATTCCATTTTGCCTTGCTCCTCGTGTTCTTGGGGCATGTGGGTGGCATTTTGGTACCGCAGGAAGTGACGGAAATGTTTGGTATTGACGAGCATCTCTATCACATGGGGGCGCTCTACATCGGTGGGGTAGCCGGGATTTTATTGGTAGTAGGTTTTTTACTCCTTATGAAACGCCGTTTTACCTCGGTGTACATGAAAGTCAATACATCGTCAATGGACGTATGGCTCTTCTTATTCTTGGGACTCACCATTTTGACGGGTTTCGCCGGGACCATGCTCAACGCCGATGGTGCGTTTAACTATCGTGAATATATCGGCCCATGGTTCCGTAGCTTGCTCATCATGCAACCAAAACCGGAATTGATGCTAAATATTCCGATGATGTTTAAAGTGCACATGTTCTCCTGGATGGCGGTTTGCTTTATCTTCCCATTCAGCCGTTTAGTGCATTGCCTGAGCTTCCCGTTCTTGTACTTGTGGCGCAGCGCCATCGTGTATCGCCGCCGCTAGTAGATGCTTGTAATAGCATATTACATATATAGTTATATATAGTAAAACACAAAAAGAGGTCTCCGTGTGTGGAGGCCTCTTTTGGTTAAGTTAATGATTAATTTAGTGAATAGGTTATACCGATTGTGAATAGGTGTCCGTAAAACGTCAAAAAATGGGTTGGATTGTTCGGATTTTTTGTTTGTTGAGCGTCAAAAATTAGAAAATAAAATATATAATTGGTAATTATTATCATTAAAATACAGCTTTGATTCAAATTGCGAGACTTGAGTTTTTAGAAAAATTAATGGCAAGATGTGTATTTACCACAAAAAGTAATCTTATGAATTGGCAGTGTGTACAGAAAAAACGAATGTGCTTAACACAAAAATATAAAGGTTTATGCATTGATTTAGAAGAGGGGGTATATAAAAGACTAATGTTTATGCAGATGGGATTTTTTGACCGCTTTTAAATGTATATTCTATGCATATTAATACCTGAATATGACAAAACAAGTGTACTTTTAGTATATCGATTGTCAACGAAGTGCGATTAGAATCGCAATAATTGATATTTTGCGAAAAGTTCTCAATAGACATAAATACTTGATTAAACTGCATAGACTGCGTTTGAAAGCCCTCTTGATGTGTGCTATGATTAAGTCATCAGAAAATCTCGTTTTAAGTTGAGGAGGGATTACTTTGCGTACTATCGACGTAGCAAAAGTGACGGAAACAGTAGCCCAAATGTGTAAAAATGCGGCTTACTATTTACCACAAGACGTATATGAAGGTTTAAAAGCCGGTCGTGAAACAGAAAAATCTCCGGTTGGTTGTGTTGTATTAGACCAAATCATTAAAAATGCCGAAATCGCTCGTGAAGAAGATCGCCCTATCTGCCAGGATACCGGTTACACTATCGTATTCTTGGAAGTAGGTCAGGACGTTCACTTCGAAGGTGGCGACTTACAGCAAGCTGTTCAAGATGGCGTTGCTAAAGGTTATGTAGAAGGTTATTTACGTAAATCCGTAGTGGCAGAACCTTTATTTAACCGTAAAAACACCGGTAACAACACTCCTTGTATCATCTATACAAGCATCGTTCCTGGCGACAAAGTTAAAATCGACATGGAACTTAAAGGTTTCGGTTCCGAAAATAAATCCGGCGTAAAAATGTTGGTACCTGCTGATGGCGTTGAAGGCGTTAAAAATGCCGTTATGGAAATCGTTAAAAAAGCCGGCCCTAACCCATGCCCTCCAATGGTTCTTGGTGTTGGTATCGGCGGTACTATGGACTATGCAGCATTACTTTCTAAAAAAGCATTGCTTCGTTCCACTAAAAAACGCAACGATATGCCTGAATATGCTAAATTAGAAGAAGAATTGTTGGAAATGATCAACAAAACAGGTATCGGACCTCAGCTTGGTGGTACCACTACAGCATTAGCAGTTAACATCGAATGGGCCGCTACCCATATTGCCGGTCTTCCTGTAGCCGTGACAATTTGCTGCCATGCAAGCCGTCATGCCGAAGAAATTCTTTAATTCAAGGGGAGGAAGATAACAATGGCTGAATCAAAAACAATCCATATTACGACACCTTTAACTGAAGAAGTGTCCAGAACATTAAGAGCCGGCGACAGTGTATTGATTACCGGTAAAATCTACAGCGCTCGTGATGCTGCTCATAAAGTTATGACTGAAGCATTGGCACGTGGCGAAGAACTTCCTATCGATTGGCACGACAAAATCGTTTACTATCTTGGACCATCCCCTGCAAAACCAGGCGACCCAATCGGTGCAGCCGGCCCTACAACTTCCGGTCGTATGGACGCTTACACCCCAACAATGCTTGATCAGGGTATCAAAGGCATGGTAGGTAAAGGTTCCCGCTCCAAAGAAGTTGTTGAATCCATGAAGAAAAATGGTGTAACTTACTTCGCAGCAGTTGGCGGCGCCGCTTCCTTAATTGCTAAATCCATTAAAGACTACAAAGTTATTGCTTACGGTGACTTAGGTCCTGAAGCTTTGGCTGAATTGACTGTTGAAGATTTCCCTTGCATCGTAGTTATCGATAGCGAAGGTAACGACTTCTACAAAATCGGTCAAGAACCTTATCGTCAAGAAGACTAATTAGTATTAGTCAGCTAAACGGATAGTAGTATCCGTTCCAATCTAATGATATATATAACTGAGGGACCGCCCGACCGTAAGGGCGGATCCGCTCAGCTGTATAATGTAACATATACTTGCATTCCAACAAAAAAGTAGTTACACGTTAAAACACGGCTTTTATAGCTGTGTTTTTTTGTTTTATCTAAAAATAGTAGGAATAGTCTCTCATATATTCTTCTTTATGCTGATTGCTACATATATCTAATTGTTATAGCCGGTATTTTTATATTGACAAGGCTGATGAAAGAATCTATAATTAAATTATAGAAACATATGAATAGTTGCTCATATGTTTGCGGAACAGATTTTTACAGTTAAAAATCCGGGTATTTAGAGTAGTGTTAGCCGTAAAAGCTAACCGCAGGAATAGTGTAAGTATTTAGTGTAAGTGGCATACGTATATAGTAGAGGTGAGAAACAGCAATGGAACGCATTTTATTACTTAAAAATTTAACATGTGCGAATTGTGCGGCCAAGATCGAAGACAAGATTAAAAAAATGGAAACAGTAAGTGCTGCATCGTTTTCCGTAGGGACGCAACAATTGCGAATTACGTCCACAGTTCCCGACACCAATGATTTGATTACCGAAATTCAAGGTGTTTGTGATTCTATTGAAGATGGTGTAGAAGTACAGCTCTACGAACGTAAAACTAAGGGGGCTCATGATCATCACGACCATGACCATGCTCACGGCGGCGGTCTGGTAAGCATTATTATCGGGGTTGTGGTGATGCTCGTATACTCCTTTGTAGACGGCATTCCGGAAGACATTGCCTTTGGTGTACTTCTTGCGACCTACTTATTACTTGGTTGGGGTGTTTTATGGAATGCTATTAAAAACATCGGTTCCGGCCAAGTTTTTGATGAAAACTTTCTCATGAGTGTGGCCACTTTGGGGGCCGTAATTATCGGAGAAATGCCGGAAGCGGTAGGGGTTATGCTCTTCTATCGTATCGGTACCTATTTTGAAGAAAAAGCAACGGCCAGAAGTCGTAGCGCTATTATGGATGCTATCGATATGCGTCCGGAACAAGTTCGCTTGGTAGATGAAGCAGGTCAGTCCAAAGTAGTAAGCCCTGAAGAAGTTCGCATCGGTCAGACTATCGAAGTAATAGCCGGCGAACGTATTCCGCTCGACGGTACCGTAATTGAAGGGACTACACGTATCGATACAGCGCCGGTTACGGGTGAACCGGTTCCGGTACAAGTTAAACCGGGCAGTGAAATTTTATCCGGCTGTATCAATCAGAGTGGCCGCATCTTGATGCGCGTTGATAAAGAATTAAAAGACTCTATGGTTACGCGTGTGCTTGATGCTGTTGAAAATGCAGCCGCTACCAAACCTCGTATCGACCGTTTTATTACGCGTTTTGCTCGCGTGTATACCCCAATCGTAGTATTGTTAGCCGCTTTGGTAGCCGTAATCCCATCCTTAATTACCGGTAACTGGAATTACTGGGTATATACCGCTTTAACATTCTTGGTTATCAGTTGTCCATGTGCATTGGTACTCAGCGTACCGCTCGCTTTCTTCTCCGGCATCGGTCGCGGGTCCAGAACGGGCATCCTTTTTAAAGGCGGTTTGTCCATGGAAGCATTGCGTAATATTAAAGCGATTGCTATGGATAAAACAGGTACCTTGACTACCGGCGAATTTGCGGTACAGTCTATTACAACAGCTGAAGGTTTTGACGAAGCAGACATATTGGCTAAGGCAGCGGCCTTAGAAGTACGTTCCTCTCATCCGGTAGCGGTAAGTATTGCCAATGAAGCTAAAAAACGCAATGTTCAGTTAGCAGAAGTTGTTGATCTCGAAGAATTGTCCGGTCGTGGTATGACCGGTGTGGTAAATGGTGTTAAAGTAGCCGTTGGTAATCGTCGTTTATTCAACGAATTACAAATTACAGGTTACGGTGAACCTGCCGATTACGGTAGCGAAGTATTGGTAGCCCTTGACGGTCAATATGCAGGCACAATCTTGATTGCCGATGCTTTGAAAGAAGATACTAAATCAGCTGTGGCAGAACTTGCCAAACGCGGTTTACGCACGATTATGCTGACCGGTGACACTCAAGCGGGTGCCCGGTACATGGCGAAAGAAGCCGGTATTGATGACGTTCGTGCCGAATTATTGCCGGTAGATAAATTAAGTGTTATGAAAGAACTTCGTGAAACATACGGTTCCACCATGTTCGTAGGTGACGGTATCAATGACGCCCCTGTATTGGCCGGTGCCGACGTGGGCGGTGCCATGGGCAGCGGTGCCGATGCGGCCATTGAAGCAGCCGATGTAGTGTATATGCGTCCCAGCATCAGCGCTGTAGTTGAATCAATTCGCATTTCCTCAAACACGATTTCTATTGCATGGCAGAACGTAGTCGTAGCGTTAGGGGTTAAAATCCTCGTTATGATTATGGGGCTCTTCGGCTTTGCCAATATGTGGGTGGCCGTATTCGCCGATACGGGTGTTTCCATTCTCTGCATTTTAAACTCCATTCGTATTTTATATAAAAAATAATAAGGTTTTCAAAAACGTTTAGAATGCGTTGATGAACGCCTCATACGGTAAAATCGCTCTTGGGAAAAGACAAAGCAGTCAGGTTCTTTCAAGAGCGATTTTTTCTTATAAATTACCCGATTCAACACTTGACGAACCTCTTCTTTGTTGGATATGATGAAGTATAAGCTAATGAATGGGAGGTGGCGTATGCTCACGGTATATACACATGACGAAGGCGAGCTTGTATCGGACTTAACGGTAGCCGATGCGGGTAAGGGCTCGTGGATTAATTTGGTGAATCCGGACCCCGATGAGCTATCGCTCGTCAATATTATGACGGAAATCCCTACGGACGTTTTGAAAACAGCTTTGGATACGGAAGAACGTTCGCACGTGGAAATTGAAGAAAATTACATTTTTGTTGTTATCAATATTCCGGCATTGCGCGGTAGCGACAGCTATGATACAGTGCCGCTCGGTATATTTTTGACACCTGATTTCTTCATCACCGTGTGTCTTGAAGAATCGGATGTGTTATATCCGTTTATAAACAATCAAGTTGCTACGTTTTATACCTTTAAAAAAACACGTTTCTTGTTCCAGATAATGTATCGCACAGCGACTTTGTTCTTGCGTTATTTGCAACAAATTAACCGCCGTACGGACGACATTGAAATTCAATTGCGTCATACGACTAAAAATAAGGACTTTTTCCAACTGTTGGAATTACAGAAATCCATGACCTATTTTACGTCCGCTTTGAAAACAAACGGCACCGTAATGGAGCGTATTTTGCGCCTCCGTAGTCATGAAGATGTCCGTCATTTGCTTAAAATGTATGAAGAAGACGAAGATTTATTGGAAGACGTTATTATCGAAAACAAGCAGGCTATTGAAATGGTTGAGATGTATTCAAATATTCTCATGAATATGATGAACGCCTTTACTTCCATTATTTCCAATAACTTGAACTTAGTGATGAAACTCTTGGCCGGTGTAACGATTATCTTATCCGTACCGACCTTGATTTTCAGTTTGTGGGGCGTTAACGTACCCGTTCCATGGGCTGAATCGGGTGCCGAAGGGTTTCCTTTTGTAATCGGTATTGCCGCGGTGGTTACGTTCATTGTAGGCCTGCTACTTTGGAAAAACGACTTTTTATAAGTTAATGTATGTATGTCTGCGCGGCTCAACCATGGGCTCACGCAGACTTTTTTTGTAAGGAGGATACTCATGAAAAAAACTTGGTTAATTTTAATTGCTGTTGTCATTGCTATCGGTGCTTGGGTAGTAAGCGGCTATAACGGTTTGGTAGGCATGGATGAAGGTGTAAACAACAAGTTGGCACAGGTTCAAACGCAGTTACAGCGTCGTAACGATTTAATCCCGAACTTGGTAAGCACTGTTAAAGGTTATGCGTCTCATGAACAGGCGGCCATTCAAGCCGTTTCCGATGCCCGTGCTAAACTGGGCGGAGCCCGTACGGTAGAAGAAATGTCTCAGGCTGACGGTGAATTATCCAGCGCTTTGAGCCGTTTACTCATGATTACGGAAAACTATCCGAACTTAAAAGCGGACCAGAATTTCCGCGCTTTGCAGGATGAATTGGCAGGCACTGAAAACCGCATTGCCGTAGCACGTAAAGATTATAATGATGTAGTTAATGCATATAATGCTAAAGTACGTACATTCCCTACATCCATCTATGCGGGGATGTTAGGCTTCCAACCAAAAGCGTATTTCCAGGCAGACCAAGCGGCTCAATCCGCTCCTAAAGTGGAGTTCTAACCGTAAATCCATATACTTATTTTCATAGGATTGTGGCAACGAACTTTGTTTTGTAAAAAAAGATTGGTTAGGAGGGCTTGATGGCTTGGATAATGCGTAAAAACAGCCTTTGGAAAGTTGTCGTGATGTTGCTGCTTACCGCCATCATCGCCTTACAAGCACTGGCGGTTCACGCAGCAGATATTCCGGCTAAACCACCGGCCGGTCAATATGTGGTCGACCAGGTAAACGTACTGTCGAGCAAAGAAGTACAAACTATTAATGCCATCGGCACCATGCTTGATCGTTCTGGTAAAGGGCAACTGGCCGTTGTCGTAGTGCCTTCATTCGGTGATGTGGCTCCCGCTGATTACGCGCTAAACGTATTGCGTGGTTGGGGCGTCGGACACAGCGGCAAAGATGATGGATTCGTGCTAGCCGTGGCGATGGAAGATAAGAAAATCTTTCTCACCGTAGGTTGCGGTTTGGAAGGGGTCTTAAACGATGCTAAAATCGGGCAACTATTGGACACCTATGCCATCCCGAGTTTTCGTCAGGGGCAATTTGGACCGGGCATTGTAAGAACGGTCTGGCAAACGGCTCAAATCGTAGATCCGGATATTAGTAAACAAAGCCAAAATGTGAATCAACAGGCACAACCTGACAATACCATTGAACTGTCATGGTGGCAGGTGTTGCTCATCGGCGGAGGGATTATTTTGTTCCTCATGGTTGATGCCATTTTCTTTGGCGGGGAACTTACCCGGATGCTGCTTACCATGTTTATCTTCCGCGGCGGTGGCGGCGGAGGAGGTCGTGGGGGCTTCGGCGGCGGCAGCGGTCGCGGCGGTGGTTTTGGCGGCGGATCCGGCGGTGGCGGTGGTGCCGGCCGAGGCTGGTAAGAATTATAAAGTAGTTTTGTGAAAAGGAAAGTATCAAATAGAATACGAATAGAAAAGACGCCATATGCTTCCTTGCGATTGTTTGTGTAAGGAATATATGGCGTCCGTTAATTAGAAGGTTAGATTATGAAGCAGATAGAATCAGAAGAATATAAAGAAATACAGAAAAAACGACTGATGAAATTAATCGAGATGGAAGAGGGCTTATTTGAAATCAATGGCTGGCTTTCTGTGGGCGATGTTAAGGAAAATTATAGAAAACGTAAGTTTGAATCATAGTGTTATTTTGCCCACTAGAGCTTAATACTCTAATGGGCAAAAATAATGGGCGAAAAAATGGGAGTGCTTCCTGTGAATAAGAAAAAAAGAGAAATATTTCAAATCACTGAACAGAATCACAAATGCTTATGATTACTGTATTTATCAGCAATTTGAAATATTCCTCTAAATTTTAAAAATAATGGAGCCGACAATAGGACTTGAACCTACGACCTACTCATTACGAATGAGCCGCTCTACCAACTGAGCTATGCCGGCATGACTATTTAGTTATTTTAGCGGATTTTTGACAAAACGTCAAGAATGTTGAAGTAAAAGGTTGAAAAATTAAGCTCTATGAATTTTGAAGTCAACTAAAATATCACATTGCCATTGCATATTGTCACCTCAAAACTACGTGATACGGCTTCAAATATTCCCAAAATTAACGACTGCAACGAATATGTTAATTAGCATTTTCGTTGCAGTCATTTTTATTAATCAATATTAAATTCGACGTTCAATTCTATGTTTAATTTACATTAACGTGTATGCTTGATAGCTTACGGCTCTTTTACATCCACGATGACAAACTCGGATTTGGTGCCGGTTTTAAACTGGATGGCCCAGTCGGAAATGCCGGAGGTTACGACAAAGTTGGTGTTGTCACGTTGTTCCAAGCCATAAATACGGTCGTTTTGCCCGATACTAAACCAATTGATTAATTGCTTGAGTGGAATCATCTGACCGCCGTGGGTGTGGCCGGACAATACGAGGTCGGCACCGGCTTTGGCTTCAGCCGCGTAATCGCGCGGTTGATGGTCGAGCACGATGATATATTTGCTGTGATCGAGCGGAGCCATTAAATCGGCGATAGCTGCACGGGAGCGACCAAAATCGAATTCTTCGGACGCATCCTGACGGCCTACGATATAGAAACGGTCATCTAACAAGATGCTTTCATCTTGAAGTACGATGACACCGTTTTTTTCAAGCTCGGCTACTAAATCGTTGCCCGTGAAATCACGTGAATCCGGTCTGTAAAGGGCTTTATCGTGGTTGCCGAATACATAATATACGCCGTACTGCGTGTTAACATCTTGGAGCGCTTGCGTGGCCTTAATCATTTCCGCCTTAGTGGTGCGCTCGTCTACAAAGTCACCGGCAATGACGAGCAAATCCGGTTTTGCTTTTTCAATCGTTTTTAAATGTTTGGCAAAACCGTCGGCGTCGAAGGTGGATCCTAAGTGAGAGTCCCCGATGAGAGCGATGCGCAGATTGCCCACTTTTTTATCGGTCATAACGGTGTAATCGGTTTGGGCTACATGGTGAGCCTGATACCAACCGAGTCCGAGGTATAAAACAGTAATCAGAATACCTGCGGCCGCACTCATCGAACGGGAGACGGTGACGATATCAAATTTCATGGCCAAGATGCGCAGAATTTCGGCAAGTCCCCAGAAGACTGTCAGGTGAAGTAGCACAATTATGGCATTAGTAACGGTATATGACATCCAGATTAAGGCTGTAGGCGCGATAATAATGAGGGCGCTGATGAGCCAGGTCATTAGTTTGCTGCCGTTAGCCAGCATTTCGATAAACGGCAAGCGGCCTACGCTATATATAAGAAATAATAAACTGGCGCCACCCAACAGGAACAGGCTGCCAAATAGTATTAACCACATCATTATAAGAACTCCTCTCTTTTCCAATGCGTTGTATCGGTCGAATTATATGGCCGTAAGCTTGTAAAATGGTACTATTACTCAACGCTCATAGCCTTACTGCAATTTTGAATATATCGTTTGGTAAGTTTTAGCAAGGTTTCCCGTTCGCTTTCACTTAGTTGACTCATAGCCGTTACTTCGCAATTATGAATCTTGTCCATGATTTCTTGGGCCTTCGTCATACCTTCAGCAGTTAAGTTGACAGTTTTATTGCGACGATCCGTCGGCAACTCTTCAAGCGTTACCCAACCGTCTTTTAAAAAAGCAGTCACAACGGCATTTACCGTTTGCTTTGGCAAAAGACAGCTATCGGCAATTTCTTTTTGCGTGAAATTTGGGTTTTCATAAATTGTTGTCAAAATATCGAGTGCCGTATTTGATAAGCCCATGGATTTCGCATAGGCCTCATAAGCCACATACCACTCGTTTAACAGATTGCAGTACATTGCAATTTGATCGTTTATAGTTGGTTTCATTAAACACTCCATCGACTAAAAGTATATTTATATAAAACAGATATATCTTCTATTTGAGCTTCTAATTGTAAAATTATGGTTAGTCTGAAAATCTAACAGTCCATTTATGGACTAATATATGATACATCGAATTTATTAGAAGTGTCAATATTTTTTGTATGAAAAAAAGCCCACCGAAGTGGGCTTACCGGTTCTACCGGATATAGTATTTAGTTATGTATATAGCGTTTTAAAACAGATTATAATAACTGTTTAGCCGATTCGGCTTTTACAACTAATACGCGTTTTAAGAATGGAAAGTCCGCATACATTTCATCGTAAATAGGACCTTCACCGATGAAGCTTGCCGTACCCTCTACACGGAAGCCGGTGCCTTGGTAGCCGTTGAAGCCTTCTACTTCACGAGCGCCCATGGTTACAATAACGCGGTCGTTCTTTTTAATGTCCGCTTCGGTAGAAGTCATGCCGGCTGCAGGAATTAAGATTGTATCGTCTTTAATCTTTAAATAGGAATTCCACGTGTTGGTTACATGAGCTTCATTATCACTCCAAGTCGTAATGGAAACAACACCTTCGTGTTTTAATACTTCAAAAAATTTGTCCGGAAACATTGTGAATCCTCCTTTTTTCTTTCGTTTATTCAAAATTTCAATGATTAATAAAATGTACTATTGAACATAAATACGTTATAATTATTATAGCATAATATCGATATAAATTGATATATGAAATGATTATATATATCAAAAATCGGTAAAATGATACATGAAGTTGATATAAGATAGCTTCAGTTTGAAGCTATGTGGGAGGTTTTATGAAGGCAATTATAGTGGGCGCGACCGGGGCTACGGGGCGCGATTTATTGGAGTTGGTATTGGCCAATCCGATGTTTGATTCCGTTGAGATTTTTGTACGGCGTAATCCGGAAATTATCCACGAAAAGTTGATTACCCATATTATAGATTTTGATAATCCGGAATTATGGGCAAAGTCTGTAACCGGCGATGTGTTATTTGCGTGTCTCGGCACGACTCGTAAGGATGCGGGCAGTCAGGAACAGCAGTGGTTGGTGGACTTTTATTATCAGATGGAGTTTGCTAAAGCCGCTAAAAAGAATGAAGTGCCACATTATGTGTTGCTATCTACGGTAATGGCGTCACCGAATTCGCACTTTTTCTATACTCGTATGAAAGGCGAGTTGGAAGAGGCTGTGAAGGGACTTCATTTTGCAAAAACAACGATTCTCAGACCACCGGCTTTGGAGCGTAAACACACGGATCGATGGACCGAGACTGTCAGTGTGGGCTTACTGAACTTTTTTAATGATAAAGGCCTTTTTGAAGATAAAAAGCCGATGCCTACGGATGTGCTGGCTAAAGCTATGATTATGTCGACGAAGATTCAAGACCGGGCCCTTGAAATTTGGGAACCGCCGATTATTTGGAATTCCGGTCTTGCTTACGATACTGTGGAATAAAGGCACAAGGTGAGACGGCATACGTTTTAATAGGGAGACTTGTGTTGTAAAATAGTTGAAGTCCTTTTCAAGTTGATATTTGTAGATATAAGGCGTACAATAGAGGTAAACGTAGTAGCTTGAATGACGTTTGTTTTAGTATTACATTTTTTTCAGGTGGAAAAGAGGTAATGTTTATGAACGAACAGTTAGCTTTCTTTAAAAAGCCGGACCCGATTACGGATATTAAGGATGTCAAGCAGTATGATATCGTCGTAGTGGGCGCCGGCTCGCCGGGCGTGCCTTGTGCGTTGAAGGCGGCTGAATTGGGCGCTAAAGTTGCCATTGTACAGAAGTTAAAATCCGCTATGGCGGGCGGTAACTTCGGAGCCGGGGTCTTATTGGATAAGAGCGATCCCTATGATGTAGCTCGTTTGGTGACGCTCTTAGAGGCGTCAGCCGATCACCGGGCGAAACGGGGCCTCATTGAAATGTGGGCCAACCATTCCGGGGAAGCAGTAAGCTGGGTGATTGAACAGGCAAAACTCGCCGGTGCTCAAGTAAAAGACATGGGCACACCGGTACATACGGCACTTTTGAAAAAACATGGCTTCAAGATTGAGTTTACTACTTGTGTGTTTGGACCGAAACCGTATAACACGGGGCAGGGCATGAAGGCTCTTTGTAAACTGGCCGAAGAACGGGGCATCGATATTTACTACGGTACGCCGGGTGAACAGCTCGTACAGGATGAAACCGGTCGTGTTATCGGCGTTATCGCTAAATCGCCGGACGGCTATATTCAATTGAACGGCTCGAAGGGCGTTGTCCTTGCCACCGGTGACTATGCAAATAATGCTGAAATGATGCATTATTACATGCCGGATATGGATAATTTGAAACGCAAACGCTTCGGTTATGACGGTGACGGTCACAAGATGATTGCCTGGGTAGGCGGTCGCATGGAAAATGTGGGACATACTAAGATGGCCCATGATATGGATGCGGGCCCGGCGTCGATGATGGATTCGCCGTATATGCGTGTTAAAATGAACGGTAAGCGCTTCTGCGACGAAGCATTGGGCATGGATCTTATGAACTGCTACTTGACGAGCAAGGAAGACGAAGGTCATTATTGCCAGATTTTTGACAGTGATTATATTGAACAGGCCAAACGACTGGGGCTTGGCTACGAAGATTTCGAGTCCATTAAAAAATGGATGCCGGAAGAAGATGTGGAACACACCGGCGTTGTACCGGGGCTCATTGCTACCTTTAAGGCTGATACCTTAGAAGAATTGGCTGCAAAATTAAAGATAAAAGACGTGCCGACATTCTTGGCATCCGTTAAACGTTATAATGAAATGGCGGCGGACGGACGCGACGTGGAATTCGGCGTGGCGAAAGAAAATCTCTGCCCGGTGCTCAAACCACCGTTTTACGGTATTCATCGTCATATTCGCTTTACCGTTTCTTGCTCCGGCATGGTAGTTAACGAACGGCTGCAAGTCGTTGACGATGACGATAAACCGATTGAAGGTCTTTACGCGGCAGGCAATTTAGCCGGTCATTTCTATGGCAGTACGGATTATCCGTTGGATGTATTCGGTCTTAACTTGGGCCACAACTACACCCAAGGTTATGTGATTGCTAAAGAAATCATGGGTGAGTTGTAAGTTGCTGAAGAATATAAGCCAAGTGGCTGTTGTTTGATTCCTAAGGAGGAATGACGTATGAAAGACAAATATGTTTGCACAGTTTGTGGTTATGTGTATGATGAAGCAGCTGAAGGCGTAGCATTTGCCGATTTGCCTGATGATTGGGAATGCCCTACTTGCGGCGTGCCAAAATCTCAGTTTGAAAAGATGTAAGAGGTTTTAAGTAGTAAATGTCTTCATGCGAGGCGTTTAGCAGTGGAAACCTTGTGTGGAGTGGATTGAAGGTGCTCTTTTGATTAGAGTGAATTGAAGTGCGGTAAAAATAAATGTTTACCGGAGAATAGCCCTTGCTCGGTTGAGCAGGGGCTATTCTGCGTTTGTAGGAAATAATTTGTATGAATTTGATTTAAAAGCTGCTACAATAATCTCAACAGGTATAATAGTTTTCAACTTTAATTGGATATTCTTTCAGTAGTTAATGTGCTGAAGTTACTGATGTGTCAATGTCTTATTAAACTTGATCTATTGGTCAACTTAGAGGGAGTTTTTTTAGGAGCTAAATCATGTTTGAAGAGCAAATTGAACGGATTCGTAAGGGGATTGAAACAGCTTTTATTAGTAAGCATGAAGTGTCGGATATTATGTACCAACCTCAATTGGTACTTAATAATCCGACAGAGAAGTCGAAGGTAATAGCTACATTGCAACGTGAGTTATATCGTTGTGACAGCTTTAAGTTTAGCGTGGCTTTTATTACTGATAGTGGTATTGAAGGCTTGCTTGGTACTTTAAAAGATCTAGAACAAAAAGGTATTAAGGGACAAATTTTAACATCAGATTATTTATGTTTTACTGAGCCAAAGGCGTTGGCAAAGATTGCACAGCTATCTAATATTGACTTGAAAATTTATCGCACTCAAAGTGATGGTGCTGAAGGATTTCATACTAAGGGATATATTTTCTCGGATGAAGAAGTGTACCATATTATTATTGGCAGTGCTAATTTAACACAGTATGCTTTATCCGTTAACAAAGAGTGGAATACGAAGGTTGTTACTACAACTGAAGGTGCATACGCACAAACGATAGTTGGTGAATTTGATGAGATGTGGAATAGTCCGGCCAGTCAATGGTATAAGGACTGTATTGATGACTATACCAAGATATATGAGGCTAAGAAAAAGCAATTACAATTTCAGAAACAACAGACTGCTATACAAAATGCTTTAATAGCACAGGGAGCAACGTTAAAACCAAATACAATGCAGGTAGCATTTATGGATTCATTGTATAATTTATTCAAGGCGGACAAGAAAAAAGCATTGTTGATTTCGGCTACCGGTACGGGTAAAACCTACGCCTCGGCATTTGGTATACAACGATTACGACCTAAACGGATTCTATTTATTGTCCATCGCGAACAAATCTTAAAGCAAGCCATGGATACGTATAAGAAGGTCTTTGGTAATAATCGTAATATGGGGATTTTATCGGGCAACTCAAATAATGCAACTGTAAAGAATTGTGACTTTATTTTTGCGACGATTCAAACTATATCAAAGGATACAACATTAAACAGTTTTTCAAAAAAGGCCTTTGATGTGGTAATCTTTGATGAAGCACATAGAACTGGTGGGGCGACGTATCAGAAGGTTATGAACTATTTTAAGCCTAACTTTTTGTATTTAGGGATGACTGCTACGCCCGAACGGTCGGATAACTTTAATGTTTATGAGTTATTTGATTATAATATTGCTTATGAAATACGTTTGCAACATGCATTAGAAGATAGACTTTTATGCCCGTTCCATTATTTTGGCATTGCTGATTTAAAAATTGATGATGAAAGTGTAAAGATTCAAGACTTTAGTCGACTCGTAAGCAACGATCGTGTAGAATACGTAATGGACTATGCTAAATATTATGGCCATAGTGGCGACAGAATTAAAGGCCTCATATTTTGCTCAACTGTAAAAGAGGCTGAGAAATTATCAGAGGCATTTAATAAAAAAGGTTGGCGTACATTGGCTTTGTCTGGGGCTAATACGCAGCAAGAACGAGAAGATGCTATTAAACGTCTTTGCGATGACACTGTGCCTGAATCTGAACGACTAGATTATATTTTGACGGTTGATATTTTTAACGAAGGTGTTGATATTCCTGATATTAATCAAGTTATAATGCTTCGTCCAACGGAGTCGCCGATTATATTTGTGCAACAATTAGGTCGTGGTTTGCGTAAGGCGAACAATAAAGAATATGTGGTAGTGCTAGATTTTATCGGCAACTACAATAATAACTTTATGATTCCGGTAGCGTTGTCTGGCGACCGTACTTATAATAAAGACAATATGCGCCGTTATGTAAGCGAGGGAACGAGTGAGATTCCGGGTTGCTCTACTATTCACTTTGATGCAGTTACGAAGGACCGAATTTATAAGGCTATTGATAAGGCTAAACTTAATGCAGTCAAATTTTTAAAAGATGAATATATTAAATTAAAAAATAAATTGGGAAAAATTCCGGCGCTTGAAGATTTTGATAAATTTGGTGCTATAGATGTGTTCATGATCATTAATTATTCTGGGTCATATCATGAATTTTTAAAAAAATATGAGCCTGAGTATACAGTTGCTTTTAATGCTGATGAAGAGGCGTTTATAAAAATTTTATCTCAGAAATATATGCCGGGTAAGCGTATTCATGAGTTATTGCTCTTGGAAACAATTGTTAATAGTGATGCTATTAAATGGAGCGATTTTGTAAATAAACTTGAGACAATGTATAATTTAGAGAATTCCAAGTCTTTGCATGATAGTGTATTCAATGTGTTATCCGGCGACTTTTATACTGGTTTTGCGGTTAAGCTTTATAAAGACCATCCGTTTATTATTGAAAATAATGGCGTAATAGAGAAATCGCCGATATTTGCAAAGGCAATGGATAAAGAGGAATTTGCCAATGTTATTGAAAAACATATCGAGTATGGCATTCATAATTACAAAAAAAAGTATGGAAAACTATTCAAAAAAAGACCGTTCCAGTTATATGCTAAATATACCTATGAAGATGTGTGCCGCTTACTAGAATGGCCAGAGAAGATTGTTGAAAAAAATATGGGTGGATATGTATACAATGTACTTACTAATACGATGCCGGTGTTTATAAATTATGTAAAAGAAAATATATCTCATAGCCTTGCGTATGAGGACCGCTTTGTACATCGAAGCCATTTAATAGGTCTTTCTAGAGTAAATCGGACTGAATCATCGCAAGAGGTTATCCGTTTAGCAAATAAAAATGAAGATAATATTATAATTGCTCTATTTGTGCGTAAAAATAAGGATGATAACAAGTCTAAAAAATCTAAGAAGTCTAAGAAGTCTAAACAGTCTAAAGAGTTTTATTACTTGGGAACAATGCAATCAAATGGAGAAACTAAGGCGATTAAGAGACCAACTAATAATACGGTAAAGGCTGAAAAAGGAAAAGCTAAGGTCCAAAGTAATAAGCTTGTGAATGCGGTTGAAATTCATTATATTTTGGACCAACCAGTGCGTGAAGATATTTATGACTATATTACAACTGTGGATATAGACGTAGAATAGGAGATAAAATGAAGCAAATTGAAGTAGTCGCAGCAATTATCCGACATGATGATACGTTTTTGGCGACTCAACGTGGATACGGTGAATTTAAAGATGGTTGGGAATTTCCCGGTGGTAAAATAGAGCCCGGTGAAGAGCCTAAGGAAGCGTTGAAACGTGAGATTAAAGAGGAATTAGCTGTCGATATTGAAATTCAAAACTTTCTGTGTACGGTGAAATATCAGTACGATACATTCCATCTTACGATGCATTGCTATATTTGTGAGCTAGTGGACTCTAAAATTACTTTGTTGGAACATGAGGCGGCTAAGTGGTTAACAATTGATGCGTTAGATAGTGTTGATTGGCTACCGGCAGATATTGAGGTCGTTGAAAAACTAAAAGTTTGGGCTAAATAATTAGTTGTGCTGTAATAAGAGGTGAGGATTTATTCCTTGCCTCTTTTTGCTTTAGTTTTATCTAGAGTCGTTTTACTTTAATAGTAGTTGACTCGCACCAATAGTGGATTCTTGACTATTGGTGTATTTTAATTTACTTATCGTAGTTAAACTTATATAATAAAGATCAAAACGCAATAGACGTTGCAGTATTTTAGTAGATTTAATTTGTGATACATAAGGAGGCAATTGGAACGATGAAACCTTTTTTAAAATGGGCTGGCGGCAAAAATCAGTTGCTCCCTTACATAGAGGCGTATTATCCATTTGAAGATAAAAATATAAATAAATATGCGGAACCTTTTATTGGCGGCGGTGCTGTTTTATTTGATATATTGAGTAAATATGATTTAGATGATGTTTATATCAGTGATGTAAATAAAAGTTTAATAAATACATATAAAAGCATTCAGCAGAATGTTGGTGATGTTATAGCACAATTAGAAGCTTATCAAGAAAAGTTTTGGCCTATGGAACAAGAGGGCAGAAAAGTGCTTTTTTATAAAAATAGGGATAGATATAATGAGCTGCTAAGTTTAAAATTTCTGGAAAATATTAATACAGCTCCTTTGACGGATAAACATATTGAGTTGGCTTCGCTCTTTATTTTCCTGAATCGTACCTGCTTTAATGGCTTATATCGGGTTAATCGCAATGGTTTTTATAACGTACCTATGGGGGCGTATAAGCGACCATTAATTTGTGATGCAGAAAACCTTGTCGAGGTTGCTAAAGCTTTAGCTAAAGTGCACATTGTTTGTGATACTTATAAAGCTGTAGATGATTTTGCAGATAAGCAGACTTTTGTCTATATTGATCCGCCGTATCGCCCTCTCTCGGAAACAGCTAATTTTACGTCATACAGCGAATATGAATTTAATGATGATTCACAACGAGAGTTAGCGGAATTCGCACATCATTTAGATGGTAAGGGAGTTCGTGTGTTATTAAGTAATTCTGATCCCAAAAATACGAATCCGGACGATGAGTTTTTTGACGAAATCTATAGTGGATTTAAAATCGAAAGAATTTTTGCTAACCGAGCTATAAATAGCAAGGGCTCAAAACGTGGTAAGATTACCGAATTGTTGATTAGTAATTAATAATTTTGAAAGCAAAATTAAATTTAGGGGCATTCATTAATAGCTATTTGCTGTTAATTTATTTTTAGGTATTTATTGTATTAGGAATAGTGTATAGGGAGGATAGTATCATGAAACGTGATTTTATTAATTGGCTAGCAGAATTTAAGGACAGTATTGCTAATTATCAGTACTACATAAATTTTGAAAAAATATATGGTAATATTGATAAAATTAGGATTGAACTAAATATTTTAAACTCTCTAATTGGCTCAAAAAATATCGAGTCTGAGTTTGAAGGTCTAGTAGCTAAATACCCGGAAGTTCTCAAATGCATCCCACTTCTATTGGCTGTTAGAGCAAACGAAATCTATGCAATAGATGATGATGGGGAGTTTTTATTCAATTTTAAAAAGATGAACTACTCAGCTGATGCGTATAAAATGTTCATGAGAAAAACAGGCTTGTTTGATTTAATGGCTAATCATATTATCAGTAATCTCATTGATTATGCAACCGGCGTAGAAACCGGCTTAGACTCAAACGGACGTAAAAATCGTGGTGGTCATTTGATGGAGGATTTAGTAGAATCATATATTAAAAAAGCTGGTTTTGAGCGTAATGTAAGCTACTTCAAGGAAATGTATATTCGTGATATCACTCGAAATTGGGGAATTGATTTATCTGCGATTTCTGATAGAGGGCGCAGTGAAAAACGATTTGATTTTGTTATAAAGACCGAGGCTATGGTATATGGTATTGAAACTAATTTCTATGCCGGTGGTGGTAGTAAGTTGAATGAAACAGCTCGTAGCTATAAGACATTGGCGATGGAGTTGAATACGATTGATGGATTTTCTTTTGTTTGGTTTACTGATGGTAAAGGCTGGAACAGTGCCAGACATAATTTAGAAGAAACTTTTGACATAATGGACCATATTTATAATATAAAAGATTTGGAAAATGATATTATTTCAAAAGTTATAAAATGAGGAAGTGTATTTGTAAGTTATGGCTGTAAAGAAAATTAAAAAATGGGAACCTGAAGATTTTGAATTGGAGATGACAACTCATTGGTCTTTTCCAAAAAGGGGGGATTGGGCTACCCATGATGCGAAGTGGCGTGGCAATTGGTCACCATATATTCCGAGAAATATTTTGTTAAGATACTCTCAACCCGGTGATTTAGTATTGGATCAATTTGCCGGTGGGGGCACAACTTTAGTTGAAGCTAAGTTATTAAATCGTAATATTATTGGGGTTGATTGTAATGATGTAGCGTTAGCACGTTGTGAAGAAAAAATAGATTTTGAACATGATGGCGCTGATGGTACAGTTGTGGTGCGTAAAGGCGATGCCAGAAATCTTGATTTTGTTGCGGATGAAAGTATTGATTTGATTTGTACGCATCCTCCATACGCTAATATTATTAAGTATAGTGATGGTATTCCGGAAGATTTATCACAACTTAAAATTAAAGACTTTTTAGAAGCAATGAAACCGGTTGTCAATGAATGTTACCGCGTTTTAAAGAAAGATAAGTTTTGTGCAATCCTCATGGGAGATACGCGACAAAAAGGCTGTATGCAGCCTATGTCGTTTGACGTTATGAAAATATTCCAAGACGCCGGCTTTACTTTAAAAGAATTAATCATTAAAGAGCAACATAATTGTAGGGCGACGGGGTATTGGAAAACAAATAGTGTAAAATATAATTTCTTATTGATTGCCCATGAATATTTGTTCGTATTTAGAAAATAATAGGTAGACCTTAGAGCCCCCTCGAAATTGTCGAGAGGGCTCTCTTTTGTTATACTTATATTGGTTTAAATTGATATACATAATCAATAAATATATTTAAAGATTCAATCTAAAGGAGTATTTCATGTCTGCCACGACTTCACTATATATGCGACTTAAAAGCTTTGCCGACGGGGCGATAGATCTACTATCAGCCCTGTTTTTACCGATTATTGCCTTACTGGTATCGACTGGTATTTTAAAAGGTATCTTCATTCTTCTCACTGTAAATCACTTGGTACCGGAAGGTTCGAGTACGTATGTAATCTTGAACGCTATGAGCGATGCGTTCTTCTACTTTATACCGGTTTTTCTTGCTTACACGGCGGCGAAGCGGTTTAATACAGATCCCTTTACGGCCATGTTACTGGCGTGTGTGTTGGTGTATCCGGATGTGACACAGCTCATGAAAGCACCCGGAGCGGGCGGTATGGAGTCGGTAGAAGCATTGGTGCAAAGCTTGGCGGCGACTATGGGACAATCCGGCGATGGTAGTGCCGTGGCAACGATGTTCGGTCATGTAGGTGGTGCCGGTGGTTGGCAAGGTCCTGATTTATTTGGCTGGCCCATGGGGCAGGTTATGTATCCCTCGTCGGTGATTCCAATTTTATTGGCCGTATATTGTTTGCAATATGTAGAAAAGTTGGGTAAAAAGATTTTCCCTGAAGCGGTGCGCGGGTTATTTACGCCACCCCTTTGTATTATCGTGATGACACCGTTTACCTTAGTTATTTTAGGACCTATCGGTACCTGGCTTGGTGCTTTATTGGGCGGCGGTTATGAATTAGTTTACGGCCTCAGTCCGTTGATAGCCGGCCTTATTGTGGGCACGGTGCAACCGTTTATCGGCATGTTGGGGCTCCAATGGGGCTTTTTCCCGATTGCTATTAACAATGTGGCCGTATACGGTTTTGATACCTTAATGCCTTTATTCGGTACGGCCATGTTCGCTCAGGCGGGCGCTGCCCTGGCGGTAGCGGTGCGCAGTAAAAATAAGGTATTTAAGACGGAAGCCTTTTCCGCGGGGCTTATTGCTTTGCTCGGGGTTACGGAACCGGCTGTATTCGGGGTTACTTTGCGTTTGAAACGACCTATGGTTTGTGCCTGTGTGGCCGGTGGTTTAGGCGGTGCCTTGGCAGGCTTTTTCAAAGTAAGTGCCCCTTCCTTTGCCATTCCGGCGGTTACTACGTTACCGGTATTCATGGGACCATCTTTTATGTGGTATTTGACAGCTTTAGGGATTGCCTTTGGGCTGAGTTTTGTGCTGACTTTGATAGTTGGATTTAAAGATATTAAGTATTCAGAGGTAACGATGATAGAGGAATAAATGAAAGTTAATTTTAATATTCAATTAGTGCAGTAAGTATCTGGTTTTATCATTACTTTTACCCACACTTTTTGTCCACCCTGAAGTAAGCATTTGAATTTAACGATATTTGCTCTAATAAAAAAGACTTATCTCGAAGCTGTAAGCAACTTAGTGATTAAGCATTATTGCAAACAGCGGAGATAAGTCTTTTTTCTTTATTTAAGTTTTTGGGCTCAGGGCTTAAAGTGAAATCTTTTCAGATTTTTCACAATAATCCTCGTATTAATACCAAATGTAACGAATCAATACGATGATGGCCAACGGATACATAATCCAGTGAACTTCTTTGGTACGGCCGGCAACGATTTTAAGAAGTGGGTACATGATAAGACCGGCGGATACGCCGTTAGCGATGCTGTAAGTGAACGGCATCAAAGCGATTACCATGAAAGCCGGGAAGGCTTCTGTCCAATCGGAGAAATCGATGTCGCGAATCGGTTCCATCATCAAGGCACCAACTAAGATTAAGATTGGCGCTGTCGCACAGTTAGGCACGAGGGTGATTAATGGCGCAAAGAGCAATGCCAAGAGGAACAAGATACCGCAAGTAACGGCGGTTAGACCGGTACGACCACCGGCACCGACACCGGCCGCACTTTCTACGAAAGCGGTAATGGTGCTGGCCCCTAAGAGAGCACCGAAGCTTACGCCGACGGCATCGACGGTCATGGCTTTGCCAAGTCCCGGGAATTTACCTTCTTTAGGATTAGCGATGCCTGCTTTAGTGGCTGTCCCGATTAAGGTACCCATGGAGTCGAATAATTCAACGAAGGTGAACGAGAAGATAATGGTTACGAGGCCCATACTCATGGCGCTGCCGATATCTAATTGGAAGAAAGCGGCTTTGCTGAAATCAGGCACAGCGATAATGGAGAAGTTTTCAGGTAACTGGGCATTACCGGTTGCATACGCTAAGATACTGGTAACAACGGCGCCGATAATGAAGGAGCCTTGTACGTTGCGGGCCATCAAGAGGGCTGTGAAAACGAGACCGAAGAGGGCCAACGCTACTTGTGGATCCATGAGGTTACCTAAGGTGAGGATGGTTTCCGAAGAACCCGGTGTGGAATGGCCTTTGGTGGCAATCACTTGGGCCAAGCTGTCCGGCGACAAGGATAAGGTAATGGCCATGAGACCGGATAATTTCAAACCGATAATGGTGATGAAAAGACCGATACCGACGGTAATGGCAATTTTCATAGACGCCGGAATGCCTTCAACAATGTGTTGACGCACCGTAGTGAGGGTCAAAATGAGGAAAACAATACCGGAAATAAATACGGCCCCCAATGCGGTTTGCCAAGCGACGCCCATACCGAGTACGACGGTAAAGGTATAAAAGGCGAGTAGGCCTACGCCCGGTGCCAAGCAGATTGGATAGTTAACGAGGAGCCCCATGGCAATCGTTACGATACCGCCGCCTAAGGCTGTGGCGATGAGGACTGCGTCTTTATCCATGCCGGCGATGCTGAGTAGGTTCGGCGCCAAGAAAAGAATATACGCCATGGTGATAAAGGTGGTTAAGCCGGCGATAATTTCACCTTTCACCGTTGTCTTACGCTCGCTGAGCGCAAACAGTTTTTCTAACATATGTGACCTCCTATATGTTTTAGAATTATAAATTCACCCCTATTGTATCATGGTAAATCAGAAAAGTAGAGAGGTAAATAGAGAAAATTCACAAAGTAAATAGACGTAATTAGCAAGATAAATAGCGATAATTAGCAAGGTAATTCAAAAAAGTAGGAAGTAAATCAAAGAAATGTGGCGAGGAATTTTAATTCCCCTCTTTGATAGGGGATAAATCTTGTGATATAATGAATTTAGTAATTCCTACTGTGAAAGAGGTATATGAACTATGAAAATTTCAACTAAGGGTCGTTATGCTTTGCGCGTATTAGTTGACCTTGCAGAACATGGTACTAAGAAGAACGTGTCTATCCGCGAAATTGCGGAACGTCAGCGTATTTCCGATAAATATTTAGAAGGCATTGTAGCACGCTTGAGTGCGGCCGGTTATGTAAAGAGTGTACGTGGCAAATACGGCGGTTATCGCTTGTCGATGGAGCCGAAAGATTACACGGTATATGATATTTTGCGCGCTGCGGAAGATTCTATTGCTCTCGTAGCTTGCTTGGAAGATGAAGTAAACCAGTGCCCACGCAGCAAAACTTGCATGACCTTGCCTTTATGGGAACATATGCAGGCTCAATTCAAAGAATATATGGAAAAATTAACATTGCAGGATGTGTTGGACAAAAAGTTTGATGTATCTGATGATTCCGAAGATGATGAAGAGGCTCACTCGGCGGAAGGCAAAACTGCTGATGAGACAGCCACTGACGATACTTCCGCTGACGTAACCGGTAAGAGTACACCGGCCTAATTGAAGACAATTGTAACGGACGGTACTGTAGTAAAAAGTAAATAGCGATACAGTATACCAAAAGAACGTTTGAAGTTATAGAACACCTTTGAGTGGTACAATCTGCATTTACTTTTTATGGTAAAAGTGCGGGCTGATGCTAAAAGGTGTTTTTCTTTTTGACACAGCCGGATGCATGGGGGCGTGGCACTAAACGTTTGGAAGATGAGCAGGTTACTCTCTTGAGCCGAGGCACTCACCTTGACAGGGGTAGTCGCATTGTATAGAATTATATTGTGAACTAATTAATTGAGATAAGGAGAAAAACCTTGATAGATACAAATATAGAGGAACTGGCTCTAAAGAATCAGTTGTGTTTTCCCTTGTACGCCTGTGCGAAGGAGATTGTAAGAGCTTATCAGCCGTTATTGGAACCTTTAAATTTAACATATACGCAATATATTGTGATGATGGTTTTGTGGGAACACAGCCATTTGAATGTAAAGTCCTTGGGCGAGTATTTATATCTCGATTCGGGAACGCTTACGCCCTTACTGCGTAAAATGGAAACTAAAGGCTTTTTAACACGGACGCGCTCCAAAGAAGATGAACGAACCGTCATTATTTCCATTACGGATGAAGGCCGCGAATTGCAACAGCGGGTAGCCCATGTGCCGAAGGCGATGGCGCAGGTGGTAAACCTGACGGATGAAGAATTCACTACCATGTATAAACTGTTGTACAAATTGATTGCGCAGCTAACCGGACGGGAACAAAAAGTATAATTGTAGCTATTTAGTGTGAGCTCCTTGAGTATGATCAAGGAGCTTTGCTTTGTTTGAATCAAATTATAAGTATGTGACAACAAATGTTGCCTTAAAATTGTGAAATGAATTGCCGAAGGGCAAATTTTGAAGAAAGAAGGAATCATATGGCAGATGCGAGAGGCGGAATGCGCAATGTATGGCTGTTAACCGGCTGTATGACGGGTTTATCCATATGTTACACGATGTTGATACCGTTTTTGCCGGTATATTTGTTAGAATTAGGTGTGGGCCACGATAGCGTGGCTATTTGGTCCGGCGTTGTCTTTTCCATTACGTTTTTTGTAGCCGGCGTCATGGCTCCGATTTGGGGGCGCATGGCGGATACGAAGGGTAAGAAGCTCATGGCCATTCGTGCCGGTATTTTAATCGGTATTTCCTATATTTTAACGGGTTTTGTACAAGATGCGTGGCAATTATTTGCGACACGAGCTTTGATGGGCTTTGCCAACGGCTTTATGCCGGCGGCGATGACCATGGTATCCCTCAGTGTGCCGAAAGAAAAAACCGGTACGGCGCTGGGGATTTTTCAGACCGGTTTAATCGTAGGTAACGTTATCGGGCCGCTTCTTGGCGGTTTGATTGAAGCGGTTGTGGGCATGAGGCCTGTATTTTTCATTGCCGGTGGCGTTTTATTCGTGGCCAGTGCAGTGGTATTCTTCTTTGTAAAAGAACCGCATATGGGCGATGCGCAGCCAGTTGAAACGACTTCGTTCCGAGAAGATTGGAATTTTGTTAAAGACCGTAAAGTATTGACGGATTTATTATGGTTGTATTTCATTATGCAGGCCGCTATCTTAATGCTGCAGCCTATTTTGGCGCTCTATGTAGGACAGCTGCAAGGTACGATGGAAGGGGCCGCTCTCTTGGCCGGTACAATCTTGAGTGTCGGCGGTTTGGCCGGTGCGGTAACAACCAATATTTGGGCCGCTTTCGGGCAGCGTAAGGGCTATTTTAAAGCCGTATTTTATGCCCTTTGCGGTACCGGTATATTCTTGTTTTTACAAAGTATGCCGTTTGGCATTACTTGGTTCGGCAGCTTGCAGATTTTGGTAGGCTGTTTCATCGTAGGGGTCAACCCGTTGTTGAGTGCGGCGTTAGCTCATTATACAGAACCGGCATTTCGCGGTCGTGTATTCGGTATGGCCACGACGGCCAACCAGTTCGGTTGCATGGTGGGACCGCTATTTGCGAGTGGTGTAACCACATTTTTTGGGATTCAGTATGTATTCTTAGTAACCGGCGTGCTCTTGATGTTCGTGGCGTACCAAGTGTATCAACGCCGTGTTAAAGCGGCTGATGCCTTCTAATATACATTTAGACTTTCAATATTTTCGATTTAATGGTATAGTGTTATCAATATGATGTAATATGATGTTAATCAGAGCATTATATGAGATGAAATGAGAGATAAAAGAGAGTTAAAAGAGAAAGTGAGGTCAATTTATGGCTATTCAAAGTGTTTATGCAGATAAACGAACAATCTATGTGGCAGGTGGCTGCTTCTGGGGTGTAGAAGCGTATTTTAAACGTGTAGCCGGCATTTTGGGGACTGCCGTAGGTTATGCGAACGGTAAAACGGAAAACCCGACGTATGAAGAGGTATGTCATAATGATACGGGTCATGCGGAAACGGTGCGCCTCGAGTATGATCGCCACATTATTTCCTTGGAAGAAATTCTACTTCATTTGCTCAGAATTATCGATCCTTATTCTGTGAATAAGCAAGGCGGCGATGTAGGCACTCAGTACCGTACGGGCGTCTATTATACCGATGAAGCGGATAAAGCCCGTGTTGAACGCCTTTTTAAGGCCGTTGATCCGGACGGTAAATTTGCCGTAGAAGTATTGCCGCTGGAACAATTCTTTGATGCGGAGCTCTATCATCAGGATTATTTAGATAAAAATCCGAACGGCTATTGCCATGTGGCTTTATATAAAGCGGCCGAACCATTGGTGGATTTGCCGGCTTATGTGAAGGAAGATAAGGACGCCTTAAGAGCTCGTATCGGTGATGATGCGTACGCCATTACCCAGGAAAGTGCGACGGAACATCCGTTTACCGGTGAATATGATGACTTTTTTGAAAAAGGCATTTATGTGGATATTGTAACAGGGGAACCGCTTTTTATATCCGCAGCTAAATTTAATTCCGGTTGCGGTTGGCCGGCATTCTCGCGGCCTATTACGGCAAATTCGGTAGTATATAAAGAAGATCTTTCGATTCCGGGTCGTCCTCGTGTAGAAGTGCGCAGTGCCCATGGCGATTCCCATTTAGGCCATGTTTTCACAGATGGCAAAGAAGATTTGGGTGGTCTTCGTTATTGTATTAACAGTAAGTCCTTGCGTTTTATTAAGGCTGAAGATATGGCCAAAGAAGGCTATGGCGCTTGGTTGCCGTTATTGGATGGAGAAGTATAAATTTTAATACGAAATAAGGTTTTGGGTCGTAATCAGCGACATAATGTAAAAGCCGGTACAGTCAGTATAGTCTGCTGTGCCGGCTTTTTATATGTTTGGCAAAAGTGAAAATTTTCAAAAAATACTTGTAATATTTTATATTACATCTTATAATGAAGTCATACGATGAAAGTGAATGTAGTAAGAAAGGGAGTTCTACTATGAGTGAAACAATTAATACGTCTAAAATGCCGGTACTGTTTATCGGCCACGGTTCACCTATGAATTTAATTGAAGATAATCCTTGGACAAAGGAATGGGAAGCACTGGCTAAGCTTACACCGCGTCCAAAAGCTATTTTGATGATTTCGGCACATTGGTATACGGCCGGCAGTTTTGTACAAGTGGATGAAAAACCGGCTATGATTTATGACATGTATGGTTTCCCTGATCCGATTTATCAATTGCAGTATCCAGCCGAAACTTCTAAAGCGTTAATCGAACGTGTTCAGGAACGTTTGGGGGCTCAGGTGGCAGTCAAAGAAGACCGCGGTTATGATCATGGTGCGTATGCACCGCTTTTGAAAATGTATCCTGATGCAAAGATTCCGGTAGTGCAGTTATCCGTTAACTATAAGGCTGATGCTCGTGAATGGTTTGCTATGGGACAGGCGTTATCCGTTTTGCGCGATGAAGGTGTCTTGATTTTAGGCAGTGGTGACATTGTTCATAATTTGCGTTTAATCAATCCGAATATGGGCAATAAAGGCTTCCCCGAAGCGGAAGCGTTCGAGGAAGCCATACTTGCTAAGATAAATCCTGAAAAGGAAAACGATTTAGTTGGTGCCTTAAAATGGGAAGCCCTTGAAGGGGCTCGTGTAGCCGCTGAATCACCAGATCACTTGGCGCCGTTCTACTACTGCCTTGGTGCTGTAGTAGGTGAAGGCGATGTAAAAGAGCTTACCTTGCCACCGGTTGCCATTCATACCCATGATTATGTATGGGGCAGCTTAAGCATGACCAGCTTGACTTGGGGGCTGAAGTAATTAATGTGCCGTGGCACGCTGATTTAAGGATTGCAATGCATTTACGATAGGCACTTCCGCTGCCGAAAGAATGACAATCATAATGAAGTCGGCCGGAATGTCGAAGGCAAAGGCTACCCAGAAGATATCGCTCAATGGTACACTCTGGTTCAAATACCAGGCTAGAATGGCGATTTTGTAGGATAAGCCAAAGATATAGGTGATGACAATGCCGATAGTATTCAGTGTAAAGTAGCACTTGAGCGTGTGAATTTTATAACGTTGTTTCAATTCAGCCAACACACCGGCTGTAATGATGAAGCCAATGAGGTAACCGAAGCTTGGGCGTACAATGTAACCGAGACCACCGCCACCGGCGAAGATAGGGATGCCGATAAGGCCCATGAGTACGTAGGTGGCAACGGAGCCCCAAGCGTAGCGAGGCGGCAAAATTACCGCAGCTAAGAGTACGAAGGTAAACTGCAACGTGTAATAATCGAAATAAGGCAATGGAATCTGGATACGCGCACCCACTGTCAATAGGGCAATCATTAAAGCGGCGCGAAATAATAAACGTGTTTTCATTTGAAAAACCTCCTCTACTATACCTGTTCTAAGTATACTAGGGGAGGCTTATTTTATCAACCTACACTTTTGATAGGGTTTACAATATGCGATCTTACATAATCGTAGCCATGATGGCTTTTTGCATGTGCAAACGATTTTCTGCTTCGTCAAAAATAACATTAGCCTGAGCTTCAAATACTTCGTCGGTAATTTCTTCTTCCCGGTGAGCCGGCAAGCAGTGCATCACAATCGGATTGGTATTGGCCACGCTGAGCAATTGACTGTTAACTTGGAAGCCTTTGAAAATCTGTAGCCGTTCTTCGTATTCCGCTTCCTGGCCCATGCTGGCATAGACGTCGGTGTAGAAAATATCGGCGTTTTTAGCCGCAGCCATTGGATCGTTTAAGATTTCAATGGATCCACCTGATTGTTTGGCATCCGCTTCGGCTTTGGCAATAATGTCCGGATTCGGTTCATACCCTTTAGGTCCGGCAAAGGCAAAGTTGAGACCTAATTTGGCACAGGCGAACATGAGGGAGTGGGCCATATTGTTACCGTCACCGATAAAGGTGAGTTTTTTACCTTTTAAATCTTTTCCTTTGTATTCGATGGCCGTCATCATATCGGCCATGGCTTGGCATGGATGGAGTAAGTCGGTAAGGGCATTGATGACCGGCACACTGGCATATTCGGCCAGTTCGAGTACCGTATCATGAGCAAAGGTACGAATCATGATGCCATCCACATAGCGAGAGAGAACGCGGGCTGTATCTTTGATGGGTTCGCCACGGCCGATTTGTAAATCGCGACCGGATAAGAAAAGTCCCTGACCGCCCAGTTGGTAAATGCCGGTTTCAAAGGAAACACGGGTACGGGTGGAGGCTTTTTCAAAAATCATGCCCAAGGTTTTACCTTGCAAATAGGGATGGGGAATGCCCGCTTTTTGTTTTTGTTTTAAATCGGCCGCTAAATCGAGCAGCTGCCAAACTTCTTCTGTGGAGAGGTCGTGGATGGAAATAAAATCGTCACCTTTTTTCATAATAGGCTCCTTTCATATAGTGCGAACGGCTAGTTTGCGTAAGCCGGTAATACTTCTTTTAGAATAGTAATTAAGGTGTTAACGTCGTCTTTAGTAATAATTAGTGGCGGCACAAAGCGCAAGACATTGCCGGCGGTGCAATTGATGATGAGACCTTTGGCAAGACAGTCGTTAACAATATCGCGGCCCGGTTTAGTGAGCTCCATGCCAACTATGAGACCTTTGCCGCGCACTTCGGTAATGAGCGTCGGAAAAGATTGTTGCAAGGTTTTTAGTTGTGCGATTAAGTAATCGCCGATAGTAGCTGCATTAGCCATTAAGTTTTCAGCCTTAATGGCGGTGAGTACAGCATTGGCGGCGGCACAAGCTAAGGGATTACCGCCGAAGGTAGAGCCGTGATCGCCGGCATGGAAGGTATTAGCTAATTTTTGGGTGCTTAAAAATGCGCCGATAGGCACCCCGCCGGCCAGGCCTTTGGCGAGTGTTACGATGTCCGGTTGGATACCGAAGTGTTCGTAGCCGAAGAATTTACCCGTTCTTCCCATACCGGCTTGGATTTCATCGATAATGAGTAAGGCGTCATGCTGTTTACAAAGGGCTTTTACTTCTTTTAGATAGTTCGCATCGGGAACATGGACGCCCCCTTCACCTTGAATGGCTTCCAGCATGATTGCACAGGTTTTGTCGTTAATTTTTGCCTTGATAGCGTCGATGTCGCCGAAGGGAACGTAGTCAAAACCACCCGGCAAGGGGCCAAAGCCTTGATGATATTTTTCTTGGCCGGTGGCGGTTAAGGTAGCCAAAGTACGACCGTGAAAACTGTGTAAGGCGGTGATGATTTGTACTTTTTCCGGGTCTTTGGCGGTGGCGTATTTACGAGCTAATTTAATAGCTCCTTCGTTAGCTTCCGCCCCGGAGTTGGCAAAGAAGACTTTATCCATACCGCTTAAGGCTTTGAGTTTTGCCGCTGCTTCGGCTTGTACTTCCGTGTAGTATAAATTGGAGCAGTGAATCATTTTAGCGGCTTGCGTAGCGATAGCATCAACTAATGGCGGATAGTTATGACCTACTACGTTAACGGCGATGCCGGCGAGATAATCTAAATAGGCTTTACCGTTAGTATCGTATAAATAAGCGCCGTCGCCGTGGTCGAGGACGATGTCGTACCGGGCAAAGACGGGAAAATAGTCTTGTTTATCGTGGTTTATGATATCCGTTGTATTCATGGGAAACCTCCTTAGTCATGGATTAATCATGGCATGCTCTGTGGCGATGCCGAAGGTGGGGCGTGATGGTTACTTTAAATGATTTCCGTGCCAATCCCTTTGTTGGTAAATAGTTCGAGCAATAAGGCATGTGGTTCGCGACCGTCGATGATGGTAACACGTTTAGTGCCGCACTCGAGGGCATGTAGAACGGCTTCCACTTTAGGAATCATGCCGCCTTGGATGGTGCCATCTTCAATCATAGCGACAGCGTCAGCTTTAAAGATGCTGGATAAGAAGCTCTTCGGGTCATCAAGGGAGGTATAAATCCCTTTCGTATTGGTGAGCATGAGTAGTTTTTCAGCTTGTAAGGCGCCGGCTACTTCAGCCGCCACATAATCGGCGTTAATGTTATAGGTCGTTTCACCTTTACCCGCCCCAATCGGGGAGATAACCGGTACATAGCCTTTATCTAACAGGTCGTTAATAATCTCGGTGTTTACTTTCGTTACTTCGCCGACGAAACCGATATCTACGTGATTGATTTGGCCGCCCGCTTCGTGAACTTCGGCTAATTTTTTATGGGCCATCAGCAAGTTGGCGTCTTTCCCGGAAAGACCGATGGCGGGGATGCCCAAGGTATTGAGACGGCTTACGATTTCGGCATTGATTTTACCGCCTAATACCATTTCGGCGATAGTTACCGTTTCTGCGTCGGTGACGCGCAGACCGTTTACAAATTGGCTGGTTTTGCCCACTTTTTCTAAAAATGAGGTTATATCGGGACCGCCACCGTGGACGATGACCGGTTTAATACCGATACATTTCATAAGGGCGATGTCTTGCATTACTTTGTTCTTTAATTCTTCGCTAATCATGGCATTGCCGCCATATTTGATGACCATGGTTTTGCCGGCAAATTTTTGGATGTATGGCAGTGCTTCAATGAGTATGGATGCTTTACCGGCGGCACTGATAGTGGTGTGCGCAGCGACTTCGTCAGGCGTGTTGACGGTGGCAATGTTGAAGGCGTTTAATTCGTTAATCATAGGAGGCTCCTTTCCGAAAGGTTCGTTGGTTTGGTAGTTTGTGTCCGATTGATACGTTACGCTAATGTGATGGGGTTGGTAGTGCGGTTATAGCCGTATCAGGTATGATATTCGCCGTTGATTTTCACATAGTCATAGGTGAGGTCGCAGGTCCAAACAGTGGCGTTCGCATTGCCTTCGTTGAGCTCAACGGTGACCGTAATATCGTGTTCGTTCATGATTTGCTTTAAAGTGGCTTCGTTATATACCGCGCCCATGCCGTTTTTAAAAATGGTAACACCGCCGATTTTTAAAACTGTAGTGGCCGGATTCATTGGTACGCCGGCATAACCGGCAGCGCAGATAAGACGACCCCAGTTAGGATCTTCGCCGAAGAAGGCTGTTTTTACGAGTGGCGAATTGGCAATGGACATGCCCACTGTTTTGGCGCTCTCGAAATCGGTAGCCCCTTTAATATCAATGGTGATAAATTTGCTGGCTCCTTCGCCGTCAGCGGCGATTTGCTTAGCTAAGGATACGGTAATAGCCATGAGGGCTTCTTGAAAAAGTTCGAAATCTTCGTTTTCTTCGGTAATCGTTTTGTTGCCTGCAGCCCCATTGGCGAGGACGATGGCCATATCATTGGTGCTCATATCGCCGTCGACGGAAATCATATTGAAGGATTTATCGACACAGGCGTGTAAGGCTTTTTGCAAAAGCGTCGGAGTAATGGCGATATCGGTGGTGATGTAGCAAAGCATGGTTGCCATGTTAGGGCGAATCATGCCGGAGCCTTTAGCAATGGCCCCCATGTGAATGGTTTGACCGTCGACGGTGAAATGGGTTGAGGCCGTCTTGGAGTAAGTGTCGGTTGTTAAAATGGCTTTGCCGGCCAGTTCACTGCCATCCTCGGATAAGGAATCTACGAGGTTTGGAATGGCTTTTACGATGTCGTGGATAGGTAATTGTTGACCGATGATACCGGTAGAGCCTACGATGATGTCGGTAGGATCACAAGCTAAGGCTTGGGCCGTGTGATACGCCATGGTATGAGCATCTTTTAAGCCTTGCGGACCGGTGCAGGCATTGGCGCAACCGGAGTTTGAAATGATGGCGTGCGCCGTGCCGGTAGCAACTGTTTCTTTTGATACATAGACCGGAGCGGCGGCCACTTTATTCTGTGTGAAGGTGCCGGCTACAGCCGATTTTTGTTTAGTATAGATTAGAGCTAAATCATGTTTGCCGCTCTTTTTTAGGCCTGCTTGAATGCCGATGGCTTCAAAACCTTTGGCGTAAGTAACGCCGTGAGATTGTGTATCTAATGTTATTGTTTGTTTCATGGTAGAACCTCCTAATTTATGGGTACATGGGAACGAGTTTGAGTCCTGTTGTTTCTTCATAGCCGCAAGCGATGTTAAAGTTTTGAACGGCTTGACCGGCAGCGCCTTTTACAAGATTATCGATGGCGCTGAGGACGATGACGCGTCCGGTTCGTTCGTCAATATGCCAGGCAATATCAATGAAGTTGGAACCGCGTACATATTTAGTGTTTGGATAGGCATTGAGGCCGAGTAATCGGACGAAGGGCTCCGCGGCGTAGGCTTTTTCAAAAGCTTGGCTTACTGCGTCCGGTGTTACGCCTTCGTTTAAGTTGGCATAAGCTGTAGCTAAGATACCGCGGCTCATTGGCACTAAGTGGGGCGTAAAATTAAGCATAATCGGGGAACCGTTAAGTTGGCCAAGGGCTGCTTCAATTTCCGGTGTGTGGCGGTGGGTAGCTACGCCGTAGGCTTTAAAGGCGTCGTAGAACTCGGGATAATGGGTATCGAGTTTAGCACTTCGGCCAGCGCCGGAGGTACCGGATTTAGCATCAATGATAATGGAATTAGTTTGAATCATATGATTTTTTACTAAAGGAGCCAACGCCAGAATGGAAGCCGTTGTGTAGCAACCGGCATTGCCGATGATTTTGGCGGATTTGATGGCTTCCCGATTTAGTTCGGCTAAGCCATAAACGCTGGGGGCATCGGGATGAGTGTGGGGTACATGGTACCACGCTTCATAGACTTTAGTGTCGCTGAAGCGGTAGTCGGCACCGAGATCGATGATTTTAACCGGTGTCTTCGCGAGGGCTTTACCGACGGCCATAGCGTGTCCGTGAGGCAGTGCAATGAAAATAAAATCGCTGTCTTTGGCAATGGCTTCCAGATTATTCATACTTTCCAAAGTCAAATCGGTAATGCCTCGCATATGAGGATATACATCGGCCAAGGTTTGGCCGGTATGACTTTCCGAAGTAATATGGGTTAATGTAGCATTCGGATGCTGTAATATTAATTTTACGAGTTCGGCTCCGGCGTAACCGGTAGCACCGAGGATGCTGACTTTGGTCATATGAATCGCTCCTTTGTAGAATGGTTTTACACTTGATGTGGGTATAATAATACGGTTTATGGTATTCGTTATGTATATTTACTTTCGAAAATTACGCAACAATTAAACAGTTTTATTAATGGAAGATGAAGTAAATATACAGTTTATTTGAATAAAAATTCTATGATTGGCATTATAGACCTGATTGCATAAAAATGCAACAATTAATCATAAAAATTCTTGTAAGACAGGATAGAAGATTGACATGTTAAGTATGATGATATGTAATAATTCAGTAATTATAAAGAAAAACACCACCAGTTTACACTGATGGTGTTAAGAATTAATATGCAATTTGATGTTGATTTATTACAATCCCTAAGACATTTGTCTCAGCGTTATGGCTCAAAGAATCAGGTAATAATTTTAAACCGGGAACATATAGTATGCAAATAGGATGGCCAGCGGCATGGTGACGGCTGACAAGAGTGTTGTAGACATAACAATCTGCGTGGCCAGTTCCGGGTTATTTTTCATTTCAAAGGCTATGAGCGCTGTATTTACAGCTGATGGTACACTATAGGTAATAATTACAGCTTGGGCGGAAATCGGATTTACCGGTTCGTATAATACGATGTAAAGGAGCATAACAAAGGCTGCTAAGATTGGGCCGCCGATAAGTCGCAATGATGTAGTAACTAAAACGTCTTTTTTTAAGAAGTTATAAGGCGTACGACTCATTTGCACACCTAAGGTAATCATGGCCATGCCGACGAAGGCGTTGGCAAAAATATGGAGTGGCGACCATAATACCAAAGATGTTAAATCGTAAGGGATAAGTCGTGCTAAGAGGGCAGCCGGAGCCGCGTAGAGTACGGGCATGTGGAATACTAATTTAAGTGCATCGTGGCGTGTGAGCAAACCGGTGCCGGCCTGATAAAAGCCTAAGGTATTACAGAAAATTGTTTGAATAATAAAGGTGGCGATTACGCCCACAATGGCTGCATCTAAATAGGGCGTTTGACCGTTTACGATATATGGTTCATTGGAGAATACGAAAGTGGCAATGGCGATACCGATGTTGCCGCCATTGTTAAACATCGTGGCGTTACGCACGATTTGGGTCTTTTTCCGGTCATAGCCAAGAAGTTTGGATACGCCTAAGGCCATGTAACTGTTGGAAAACAGGATAATAAAGGCACAGACCGATATACCGACACTTTCGAGGGTAAGATTAGCTGTATATAATGAGCGGAAAACGTAAGCCGGCAGTAAGATAAAGAAGTTTAACTTACTTAATGAGCGTAAATCCAGATTGAATTTTTTATCTAATATAAAACCTACCGCTACTAAGGCTAAAATAGGTACAACACTTGTCCAAAAAATGTGAAAAAATAACCCCACGGTGATACCCTCCTTTGGTGTAATCTATCTATACTATACCCAATTGAGTATAAAAAAACAACCTTTAAAAGGTCGCGGTTTTACTAGTAAATTGATGAGTGAGTTTGATTTTTGTTGGCTATATAATAATGTGATTAACTCCTTATGTTAAATACCGCTAAAAAATAGGGAATTAAAACCTTTGATTTTATTTATATTTATGTCATAATAAGACTATAATAGGTTTACAAATAATCACTTATGTGATTATCCGGCAAATATATACTCTGTAATTTGAAGTGTAAACGTAGTATTAAAAGCCACATGATGGAGGCGAAGGAGGCAATGTACATGAAAGGGTACAAAAAGTTATTGTTGATTGCTATGAGTGCGATGGCATTGGTTGTAGCCGGTTGCGGTGGAACTGATACCGATAAAAAAGATGCGCAAGCTACTAAGTCTCAAACAATTACTGTATCGGCAGCGGCCAGTTTACAAGCTGCCGCTAATGAATTGAAAGATAATTTTGTGAAATCTCGTCATTTAGATCCTACTCAGATTACACTTAATTTCGGTGGTTCCGGAACATTGCGCCAACAGATTGAAAGTGGTGCACCGGCCAGCATTTTTATTTCTGCTGACGAAAAAAATATGGCGCAGTTAAAAGAAAAGAATTTAGTGACGAAGGTAAAACCATTGGTAGAAAACTCCTTGGTATTAATCGTACCTAAAGATAAGCCAAAAATTACTATCGAACAATTACCTACCGTTAACCGTTTAGCAATCGGCACCGTTGAAACTGTACCGGCCGGTAAATATGCTAAACAGACATTGACCAAATTAAACCTTTGGAATCAGGTAGAAAGCAAAATCGTTTACGCTAAAGATGTTAAAGCGGTTGGCGCTTATGTAGCCGAAGGGTCCGCTGATGCCGGTTTTGTATATAAAACCGATGCTATGGACTTGCAAAATCGCGTAGAGGTGGCAGCGGTTGCTCCTAGTGACAGTCATGATGCGATTCGTTATCCAATCGGCATTGTAACGAAATATGACAATGAATTGGCTGAGCAATTTTATGAGTATTTAACCAGCAATGAAGCGCAGCAGATATTACAAAAATACGGCTTCACCAGTGTAGCTAATAGCGCAAAATAAAATGACGCACGGTCATCGACAGAGTATATAAGGACGCATAGGCGGTTCAGGTGCTGAACCGCCTATTGTAGATTATAGAGTTCGTTTGAAAGGTTGTGGCGTATGACTCCATTATGGCTGTCATTGGAAGTAGCTTGCATAGCATTGTTTAATATAATGGTAGTAGGCTTGTTGCTTTGTTATATATTAAAACGGTATTCGTTCCCCGGTAAGGCATTGATTGATTCCATTGTTACCTTGCCGCTTGTATTGCCACCGGTAGTAGTTGGCTTTATGTTACTTGTTATATTTACACCGGGCAATAGTTTGGGGGCATGGCTCGATGCTAACGGCTGGCAAGTCGTTTTTGCCAAAGCGGGGGCGGTACTCGCTTCTTCGATTATCGGGTTTCCTTTGTTTTATCAGACGGTGCGTTCTGCTTTGGGGTCCATTGATCCTGCAGTTGAGGATGTAGCCCGCACCTTAGGGGCTTCAGAACTTCGTATATTCTTTACCATATCTATACCGCTCGCGTGGAAAGGTATTTTGACAGGGAGTATCTTAGCTTTTAGTCGTGCTTTGGGCGAATTTGGTGCGACCATTCTGATTGCCGGCAATATTCCGGGTGTTACCCGAACCATGCCGCTGGCTATTTACTCCTTGGTCGAATTCGGCGATTATGAAGGGGCGTTTAGCTTGGTCCTTTATATATGCGCCCTCACGTTGGGTTTATTGTGGACGGTTCACTTTATTACTAAAGGTTCTTTGTTCCAGCACCGTGAAGAAAGGTAGGCGCAGTATGATAGAATTTGATATTAAAGTACAGCGCCCTACTATTCTGGTGCAAGGTAAAGGCATATTGAGCGAAGGTATTACTGCGCTCACCGGGGCTTCTGGGAACGGGAAGTCTACTTTGCTAAAAAGCTTGGCCGGACTAATTAAACCCAAAGCGGGGTTCATTAGTCATGATGGAGCGTATTGGTTTCATAAGGAGAAAAATATATTTGTAAAACCGCAACGCCGTGAAGTGGGGTATATGCCGCAGGGGAATATCGTGTTTCCCCATATGAATGTGGTTCATAATATTACCTATAGCAAACGGGGCGATAAAGAACTGCTCGATCGTATTTTGGAGCGACTGCATCTGGAACAATATACGAATACGAAGGCCGGTAATCTATCCGGCGGTGAACAGCAACGGGTAGCTCTGGGGCGGGCTTTATATGCTAAACCGTGTATTTTGCTCTTAGACGAGCCCTTATCAGCCTTAGATTGGACATTGCGCGAACAGGTGCAGGATGATATTGTGAAAATCATCAAGGAATGGCGTATCCCTTGTTTGTGGGTTACTCATAATGAAGCGGAAGCAAGTGCGGTCGGCGATAGTCGTTGGCAATTTAAAGACGGCCTATTGCACACATAACTATATATGATTTTGAGAGCGGCGTCGTATGACGCCGCTCTTTTGTGTGTGATTGTATCGATCTTATTTCGTGGATGTATCGGTTGTTTGCAGTAAAAAAGAAAAGAGCCCCGAAAGGGACCCTTTTCTTTTGGGTGAAACCACTTGGTTTCTATAGTATGTTACGCCACTTGGCGCTAACAACATGTGAACTTTTCATACATAGTGAGAGGAAATACTTATTTCCCGTATACTGCAACTAAATCATTAGTTAGCATACATAATTTTTTAGGAGTTCTATCTTCTATATCGGTTCATCACTTGATGATAATAAGAGACAACACTTGTTGTATGCAATAAATGACACTCGTCGATGGTTAAATAACACTTGTTTAATATAGGTTATAAGTTGCTCACTTGAGTATATACAAAAATTGTTACTTACTTTAAATTATAAAAGAGTTTCGCTGTGTTGGGAGAAGAAAGCCTGTGGATGAGCACATACAGGGCAAATCTGAGGAGCTTCAGTACCAACATGGATGTAACCGCAGTTAGCACAAATCCAAGCAACCGGTTCTTCGCGTTTGAATACTTTACCGCCATTTACATAGCTTAAAAGATCAAGATAACGTTCTTCATGACGAGCTTCGATTTTACCAACTTGTTCGAAAAGGTATGCAATTTTAGCAAAGCCTTCTTCTTTTGCTACTTTAGCAAATTCAGGGTACATTTCAGTGTGTTCGTAGTTTTCGCCGGCTGCAGCGTCTTTTAAGTTTACTGCAGTATCAGCACTAACGTCGCCACCATGTAATAATTTGAACCAAACTTTAGCATGAGCACTTTCGTTTACAGCTGTTTCTTCAAAGAAGTCAGCAATTTTGTTTAAACCGGCTTTACGTGCTGCAGAAGCGTAGTATGTATATTTACGGTTAGCTTGAGATTCACCGGCAAAAGCGGCCTGTAAGTTTTGTTCAGTTTTTGTACCTTTTAATTCTGACATATTAATCTCTCCTTTTTGTTGTGACAACTTTGACACAATTCATAATGTACTTACGAAATAAAGTAAAGAATTAAAATAGCTTAGAAATAAACTTTTATTTCACAACAATTCAAACTAATGAATAATCATTGTTGATTACATTATAGCCCATGAAATTGAGAAAATCAAGCCTAAAAGTTTGAAAAATTTAAAAAAGTTTTATTTGATAAAGCTTATCAATACGCATATTTACTGACTTTTTGGAGCATTGGCACTTTGGAAACAGCATTATAGCCCTAAAAACACAATTGAGAATGAATGTCAGCGATTCAAGTTTGCAAAATGAGAATTCCTACATTTTAATAGGAATTAAAAATTTAATCGAATTGGGGTGGCAGCCGAGGCCCCTTTGAAATTGTAAATATAACAGATTCGTTTCGTTTGATAGTATTTTTTTAGCAAAATACTACTTTATTTTGCATATAATGTATTCGGCATGGAACTCTAAATGGTATATAATAAATATATTAGGATAGAATTAGTAAGCGTCCGTACTGTTATCTGACATAATTTGAATTGGTTGATTGTAAATCGAAGAAGGGAGACATGCAATGGCATTTGTACGATATTATGTGGGCGATGTGGTAAAAATGAAAAAGTCCCATCCTTGTGGAAGCGCGGAGTGGGAAGTTAAGCGTATTGGTACAGATTTTACGATTGTTTGTCGCGGTTGTGGTCATCAAGTGATGTTATCGCGCCCTAAATTTGAAAAAGCGGTTAAAAAGATTGTGATTCGTTCAGCTGAAGCGGAGGCGGCCGAGGCCGCTAAAAAAGAAGCGGCCTCTCAGGCAAAAGTGGCGGCACAAACGGATGTGAATATAAGCGCACCGGCTAATACGGCAGGAGGCGATACGGTTGATTAAGTTAACACCGTATGCCGCCAAGGGCGGTTGCGCTTGTAAAATAGGGCCTCATATATTAGATGCTGTGCTCAAATCGGTTCAATTCCCTACGAATGACCATGTTTTGACGGCTATGGGCGGCGCTGAAGATGCGGGGGTATATGTGCTAAACGAAGAGATTGGTTTAGTGCAGACGGTTGATTTTTTCACACCCGTCGTGGACGATCCGTATACATTTGGGCGCATTGCAGCAGCCAATAGTTTGAGTGATGTTTATGCTATGGGTGGACGTCCTTTGACGGCTTTGAACATTGTAGGGTTTCCGGTGCCCCTTGTGGAAGCAGGCGCCTTAACGGATGTGTTAAAGGGAGCCATGGCAACGCTTGAAGAAGCCGGTGTAGTTGTATTGGGCGGGCACAGTATAGAAAATGAAACGCCCATCTTTGGACTCGCCGTGACCGGTCAGGTACAGCCCAATAAGGTTTGGCGGAATCGCGGCGCCCGAGTGGGCGATGCGCTGGTTCTAACAAAGGCGTTAGGTACGGGTATTATGAGTACGGCCTTAAAAGGAGATCTCTTTCCTGAAGGAACTCAGGCGGCCGTGGCGAGCATGAGTATGCTAAACAAACTGGCCTGTGAAGTGGCTAAAAACTTTACGGTTCATGCCTGTACGGATATTACAGGCTTTAGTTTGATGGGGCATGGCTCTGAAATGGCAAGTGGCAGCGATGTATCGTTGGAAATTGATACGGCAGCTTTGCCGCTGTTTCCCCATGTAGTCGAAGCGGCCGAGATGGGCCTGGTGCCGGCGGCTACCTACGGCAATCGCAAAGCGATTACGGCTGTGTCCGGTTTAGATGAATTGGAATCTGTGTGGAGTGACATTTGTTTTGATCCGCAAACGTCAGGTGGCTTGTTATTGGCTGTGCCCCTGTCAGAGGCGGAAGAATTGGTTAAATCCTTGCATCAGGCCGGTGTTTACGCGGCTAAACAGATTGGCAAGGTGGTAGCGAGAGGAGATTTTGACGTTTATGTCCGATGAAGTTAAGGCGGTCTATGGAGCTGATTTACGCTCTATGACGGAAGTACCGAACGATGTGAAAAAAGAGTGGCTTGTAAAGGGCAGTGTAGTCGTTGATATGCGCGGTTCTTTATGCCCGATGCCGGTGATTGCGACGAAGAAAGCTATGGAAGAACACCAGGGAGCAGTTATTACAACCCTTGTAGATAATGAGGTCAGTCGTGATAATGTGACTAAGTTTGGTAAGTCCAGACAGTGTGAAGTAACCGTAGCGACTGATGGGAAAACACATTATTTAACTATGGTTCCGGCCGGTACACAAGTTGCCGCAGTGGCCCCTGAAGCTTCAGCATCTCAGTCTTCAATCACAGAGGTCGTTTCGGAGGCTCCAAAGAGTCCGGCAGCATCTGCTTCATCGCAAAACTTTGGTGGCAAAGTCCTTTTAATTACCAAAGATTACTTAGGTGAAGGTAATGAAGAATTAGGCCGCACTTTGATGAAAACATTTATGTTCTGCCTGGCTGAATCTGATGTAAAACCGTCTAAAATCTATTTTATTAACAGCGGTGTAAAAATGGTGACGGAAGAATCACCACATCTTGAAAACTTGAACAACTTGGTTGAAGCCGGCGTCGATATTGCTGCTTGCGGTATTTGCCTTGATTTTTATGGACTGAAGGAAAAAGTAGTTGTCGGCTCCATTACTAATCTTTATGCCATTACGGAAGCGATGCTCACAGAGTCGATGGTAACCTTGTAGTGTGGCATTGCCCCGATACGAGAAAGGCCGATTATGGAAAACTTAATAGTATTTACAAATTATTATTTTGCCTATAAGGCGGAAAAAATGTTGCAAGCGGAAGGTATTAAATTGCAACTCATTCCGACCCCGCCGGCATTGCATAATATGTGCGGTCTTTGTATTCTGTGTGCCCAGTCTGACTTGGAACGAATTTTAGAGCTGTTACAAGCGGCACATATCACTCACTCGGGTTTGTATACTTATGACCGAGCTTCTAAAAAATGTACTAAAGTGCAAATTACACAAGAATGATGGTTTGTACGGGTAAAAAATAACCGCCTGTTTGATACATCTCGGTAAAGAGTGTATCTGACAGGCGGTTTTTAGTTGATTTTATTGGCGGCTATTAAAGCGCATCCCGTAGAAGCAGACCGATATTATTCATCAATAGAAAACTTCGTGGATGAAGATGAATGATGAGTGCTTGATTTGTTTGATTTAGAGCCGGCGGACGATGAAGCTTCATCGGAAGTATTGTCGTCATGGCTATCGGATTCAGTCGGTGATGTCGCTTCCATAATTTCTGAATCTGTTGCCGGTGTTTGCTGTAAATTTAAATTGGAATAATAAGCCTTATCCGCTTCGCGGTTAGTAATTAAACCTTGCTGCGTCATCAAAGTAAGAACCGTGCGTTGTCGCTCTTTAGCGCCTTTGTAATTCGTCACCGGATTATAATAGGAGGGCGCTTGCGGCATGCCGGCCAGTAATGCTGCTTGGCCTAAAGTGAGTTTAGCCGGGGTGGTGTCAAAATAGCCTTTGGCAGCTTGCTCGATGCCGTAATAATTATTGCCGTAATAAATAGTATTAAGATACATGGTTAAGATTTCGTCTTTGGTGTAATACAATTCCATGAGGTATGCCAAAATCACTTCTTCCACTTTACGTGACATGATACGTTTGGAGGATAAAAAGAGGTTTTTTACCAGCTGTTGAGTGATTGTACTACCACCTTCAACGGTGCGACCGGCTGTTACATTTGTGTAAAAGGCGCGACCGATGCCGAAAAGATCAATGGCACCGTGTTCGTAGTATCGCTTATCTTCCGTAGCTACCAACGCATCCTTTAAGTTCTGGCTGATTTCGTCTCCTTTCACGCGTTGATTGTCAGGCACTCGTTGATCAAGAGCCGTTTCAACGGCTTCTTTGAAGTGGAATAAACGATTGATACGAGCGGTACGGCTCAATTGGTCTTCGGTGGACTCTAAGGTCTGTTCTTTCACCGTGTAAGGGCTACGTTGCTGGCCGGTTTCGTTTGGCGTATAGCCCGCAAACCAGTATAAACCGAGTCCCAATACGATGATAGTGATTAATAATTTAAATAATAGTTTCATGGCTCTATCATACCATATGTGAAAAAATAAGCTAGTGATTTTTACACTTATTCATAGTAAAATATAATAAATAAAATAAATACTATTATAGTTTTATAAGGAGGTTTCGATGAAGGGACGTATTGTTAGTGTTTCCTATTGGCCGGCGCCTCTTCGATATTATGAAGCGGTAGCGACTGATCGCAGTGCTTATAATGAAGTGATTGGCGCTATGGAGCAAGCGGCAGCAGCCATAAAAGCCAGTAAGCCGCAAACGATTTTAATATTGAGTCGCTATCAGTTGACTTTAAATGATGCTATCGGCTACAGCCCGCAAGCTCGTTTGCGTGGCGCTATTCCATTGGCCAATGGTACTACCTTTACGGTTGGCATGGAGACGGATAGTACATTTAACGCGGCTTTGCGTAAATCAAGCGAACGCATGGGCATTCCGTTGACCAGTATTTTGGACAGTTTGCCGATTATTTCGACGGATGACTATTTTTTGCATCATACGGCTACCATTCCGCTCCATTTCCTGGCCGAACAGGGGTTGGGGAATAAGCAGATTGTGCGCCTGACTATGGGCCGTTTAAGTTATGAGGAATTATACACCTTCGGCAAAGTTGTGCAATTGGCAGCCGAGGCATCGGGGCGGCAAGTAGCCGTTATCGGCAGTGCCAATTTATTGCCGAATCATTGGGTAAATGGCCAAGATAAAAACCTCGATACCAATATTAATGTTATGTATGCGTTGGGGGACCAACAGCCGCGTGAATTACAAAATATAGGCTATCCGGTGGGCGAAGAATATTCGTTGCGTACGGCGGCTTTTGTGTTGGGCGCCGTGAGCGGTCTTAAAGCCACGGTAGGGACTCATCATTTCTCATCGGTGGCCGGTGAAACCTATGGCTTAATACAATATGATGTAAAAAAATAAAAAAATTCTGTATTTTTTTACAAAAATGCTTGCATTAATATTCACAACTATGTATAATGTTACACATGAAAGACAAGAACGTAAGTAACTGATTATTCAAAGAGGTGTTTATAATGAGTGATATTAAAAAAGTAGTATTAGCCTATTCCGGCGGTCTTGATACATCTGTAATTATTCCGTGGTTAAAAGAAAACTACGGCTGTGAAGTAATCGCTGTATGTTGTAACTTGGGACAACCTGAAGATTATGATGCGGTTGAAAAGAAAGCCATCAAATCCGGTGCTTCCAAAGCGTATATTCTTGATGTTCAAGAAGAATTCGTAGCCGATTACATTTGGCCAACCGTTAAAGCCGGTGCCGTATACGAAGGTAAATATTTATTAGGTACGTCCTTTGCCCGTCCTTTAATTGCCAAGAAATTAGTTGAAGTGGCGAAAGCCGAAGGGGCCGACGCTATTGCTCACGGTGCAACCGGTAAAGGGAATGACCAAGTTCGTTTTGAGTTGACTATCAAAGCATTGGCTCCTAATACTAAAATTATTGCTCCATGGCGTGAATGGGAACTCAAATCCCGTGAAGATTGCATGGAATTCGCGGCTAAACACGATATTCCGGTAGTCGCTACTAAATCTCACCCATATAGCATGGACCAGAACGTATGGCATTTGTCCCATGAAGGTGGCGACCTCGAAGATCCGGCTAATGCACCTAAAGATGATGTGCATTTAGTTTGCAAATCTCCGGAAGAAGCCCCTGATACTCCAACCATGGTATCCATCGACTTCAAGGAAGGCGTACCGGTAGCTGTAAACGGTAAAACAGGCACTCCGCTTGAATTGTTGCAGACTTTGAACGAATTGGGGGCCGCTAACGGTGTGGGTATCGTTGATATTGTAGAAAACCGTTTGGTAGGCATGAAATCTCGTGGCGTGTATGAAAATCCGGGCGGCGCTATCATCATGTATGCGCATCGCGAATTGGAATACCTTTGCCTCGACAGAGCTACTTATCACTACAAAGAATTGGTAGCTAATAAATATGCAGAGCTCGTATATGACGGTATGTGGTTTGCGCCGTTGATGGCAGCTTTACAGGCTTTCGTAGATGAAACGCAGAAAACGGTAACCGGTACTATTAACTTGAAATTATACAAAGGCAACATCATCAGCGCCGGTGCAACATCACCTTATTCCTTATACAATCAGGAATTTGTAACTTTCGAAGAAGATGATGTATATAATCAGGCAGACGCAGAAGGATTTATTAATCTCTTCGGCTTGCCACTTAAAATTAATGCTTTAATGAAAGAAAAGGCAGGTAAATAAATGGCTAAACTTTGGGGTGGCCGTTTTACAAAGGGAACTGACAAAGCGGTAGAGGACTTCACGTCCTCTATCGCTTTTGATGCCCGGATGTATGCGGAAGATATTACCGGCAGTAAAGCACATGCGACAATGCTGGCAAAACAAGGAATTATCTCTCAGGCTGATTGCGATGCAATCGTGGCCGGTTTAAACGATATTTTGAAACAGATTGAAGCGGGCACATTTGACTTCTCCGTGGCTCTTGAAGATATTCATATGAATATTGAAAAGCGTTTAACTGATGCTATCGGTGAAGCGGGCGGTCGCCTTCATACGGGCCGTAGCCGTAACGACCAAGTGGCTGTTGATTTGCACATGTATGTGCGCAAGACAGTAGTTCACATGGGTGAATTGTTGGTCAATTTGCAAAAAGCGCTCCTTGAAGTGGCTGAAAAACACCAAGATGTGATTATGCCGGGCTATACGCACTTACAGCGGGCACAGCCGGTACTTTTCGCCCATCATATGATGGCCTATTTCTCCATGTTTGGTCGTGATTTCGATCATTTGCCACTCATTTATAAACATGCCGATGTAATGCCTTTGGGCGCCGGCGCTTTGGCGGGGACGACGTATCCAATCGATCAGAGCTATACGCAGGAATTATTGGCGTTCGGCAAAATTTACGAAAATAGCATGGATGCGGTGAGTGACCGTGACTATGTGCTTGAATTTTTACATTTTGCCGCTACGACTATGATGCATTTGAGTCGTCTCAGCGAAGAAATGATCATGTGGTCTAGCACGGAATTCGGTTTTATTGAGCTCGATGATGCCCATTGCACCGGTTCCAGCATTATGCCGCAGAAAAAGAATCCTGATGTATGTGAATTGGTACGTGGTAAAACGGGCCGTATTTACGGTCATTTGCTAGGTCTTTTGACAACTATGAAGGGTTTACCGCTTACCTATAATAAGGATATGCAGGAAGATAAAGAAGGTATTTTTGATGCTATCGATACCTTGCAATTTGCCTTGTCGATTATGGCGGATATGCTTCGCCAGATGACCGTTAACGGTGAACGTACGTATTCCGTCTTAGCTAACGATTTCTCCAATGCTACGGACATGGCTGATTATTTGGCTAAAAAAGGCGTACCGTTCCGCGAAGCCCATGCTATTGTAGGAGAAGCGGTGCAACATTGCATTCAGAATCACTGCGTTTTATTGGATTTGACCGTGGAAGATTTCAAAAAAATATCCCCTGTCTTTGAAGCGGATATTCTCGATGCTATTACCATTGAAGCCTGTGTAGCGGGGCGTAAAAACTACAGTGGTACAGCGCCTGAATGTGTAGCCCGTCAACGTAAAAACGGGGTAGCTCAAGTGGCTGAAGAAGAAGAGCAATTGGCTAAATGGGCAGCACAGCTTGATTCTGTAAGAATTTAAGGGGACTGCCAATGAGGCGATAAGCGCTTTAGCGGCTAATTTCTACTCAGTGTTTAAAGCGGCTTTTTTACAGGTCCGTCAAATCATGTTATACTATATAGTGCATACCAAAAAGATAATTAGATTTTTGGTATGCACTTTATTTTATATTGGTTCAGGTGAATGCCGTGACACGGACGTGTTGGCAAGCGGTCGTGATACCGAAGAATTGGCGACAGACTGGGCGTTTAAAATAACCGGAATAGATCTTGAAACTATGAGAATTGAGGGAGGGATGGGTATGCATACACCATCATTAACAAGAGAAAATGCCTTGGCATTATTGAAAACATATAATAAGGAACCGTTTCATATTCAACATGCGTTAACCGTGGAAGCGGTAATGCGCTGGTACGCCAATGAGCTTGGTTTTGGTGAAGAAGCGGATTATTGGGCTCAAGTAGGCCTTTTGCATGACGTGGACTTTGAAATGTATCCGGAAGAGCATTGCGTTAAAGCACAGGAACTTTTAAAAGAAGCAGGCGTAGCTGACGATGAAATTTATTCTATTTGTTGTCACGGGTATGGTATCTGCATTGATTGGGAGCCGAAAGAATTAATGGAAAACGTGCTCTATGCGGCTGATGAATTGACCGGTTTGATTGGTGCGGCTGCTTTGATGCGGCCTTCGAAATCAACGAAGGATATGGAACTTAAAAGTCTTAAGAAGAAGTTTAAAGATAAGAAATTTGCCGCCGGTTGCTCTCGTGATGTCATCAAAAACGGCGCTGAACGGCTCGGTTGGGAATTGGATGAGCTTTTGACTAAGACTTTGATGGCTATGCAGGCATACGAAGATGAGATCGCAAAGGAATATGAGGTGCAGGTAGGGAATTAACAGACTGTTAATTTTGTGCCTGGACTACCCGCCGTCCTTTAACGCTTCGTTGTTAATGTCGTTAACGGTTTGTGTAATTTTTAGGCGGTAAAAGTGCGCGTTAAAGTGTTCACTGTCATTCGACAAGGCCAAATATTTGAAATCCGAAGTCAGGTGCATTTTGCATGTCTGTATACAGTGGACACACCCTGTTTTGGTTCGAAAAAAATCATAATTAATTCGGAATAGGCCCTTAAAATACCTAATCGGCATAGGAAAAAATAGACTAAAATTGAAACTTTTTATAGTTCAAATGAATTCTCCTCGTTTATATTATGGAGTTTATATATTTTTATTCAATTTGTGTAATATTTTTTGTCCGCCAATGGGGTAAATTTTGCGTAAATTTTTTTAAAAGTTAGGTATAATGCCCACTTTGAGAATTGCACCATGAAAAACATGGGCCGCCCTTGATGGCGACTAGCTTTCGTGGACCTTTTTTATTGAAAAAAGACTTTCATTAATTGTCAATAGATGTTAGAATAAGTCGTCAAATAAAATAAAGAGAAATACGTTTCATACGATACCACATCCACGCACAACCGCAAGGACTGGTATCGATAGCGGTCACTGATTATTAAGTTGTAGATGTTGAGCTACATTAGAAAGGGGATTGATACATGAAAACCACCGCTAAAAAAATGTCTGTATTCCAGCTTACAACCCTCGTTGCAGCAAATATGATGGGTGCTGGGATTATTATGTTGCCTACTAAACTTGCAGAAGTAGGAACCATTTCCGTTTTGTCTTGGCTGATTACAGCCGTAGGGTCCTTAGTATTGGCCCACATTTTCGCACAGTGCGGCATGTTCACAACTAAAACCGGTGGACTTGGCGGCTATGCAGAGTATTCTTTCGGCAGAACCGGACATTTTATGGCAAACTATGCTTATGCCATTTCACTTGTAATTGCAAACGTAGCGATTGCGATTTCCGCAGTAGGCTACGCAGCTGTTTTGTTTAATTTAACCTTGACGCCGGTACAGATGAGTTTAGCCACTATCGTGCTTCTTTGGTTAGCTGCCGTTCTTAACTTCGGTGGTAATGCCAAAACCGGTCGTATAAGTAATATCACTGTTTGGGGGGCTATCATCCCTGTATTGTTCATCAGCGTATTCGGCTGGTTCTGGTTTGACCCAAATATGTACACAGCTGTATGGAATCCGAACCAACTGCCTTTCTTTGATGCAGTTAGCGAATCCATCGCATTAACTCTTTGGGGTTTCTTGGGCTTTGAGTCCGCAGCAGCTAATATGGATGCTGTAGAAAATCCAAAGAAAAACGTACCAATTGCAACATTCTTTGGCACATTAGCAGTAGCGGTGATTTATGTATTGTCTACTAATATTATGGCAGGGATTGTACCAAATGTTGATTTATTGAACTCCACGGCACCATTCGGTATGGTGTTTGCGCAGATGTTCAATGAAACTGTTGGCCAGATTGTTATGGCTGCTATGGTAATCTCTTGCTGCGGTGCTATCCTTTGCTGGCAGTTCACTTTATCTCGTGTGTTCAAAAGCTCTGCCGATGCAGGCTTGTTCCCTAAAGTATTCAGCCGTGTAAACAAAGCTGACGCACCTGTACGTGGTTTATTGATTCTCTTGACGATTCAGTCTCTCTTGGCCTTCATGACCATGAACGAATCCTTGAGCCGTCAGTTTGAAAACCTCGTTAACTTGGCAGTAGTTACGAATGTATTCCCTTACATTCTCTGCTGTATTGCTGTTAATAAATTATTAAAAGTTGAAGGTGCTTCTAAATTCACTCGTCGCAGCATTTTCGGTTTGAGCATCGTAGCGATTGCTTACTCCGTATACGCAATCTATGCGTCCGGTGAAGGCCCTATGATCGGCGGTACGATTGCTATTATTATTGGCTACATTGTTTACCAATTGGCCTTCAATATTGTGCCTCGTGCTCTTCGCTCCAAACGTAGCGTGGCTTAATCAGCCCGGACGTAGCGTGGCTTAATCAACCGAAATGTAGCGTAATCAACTGACCTATACGGACTGCAAACACTTCCGAGTGCTTGCAGTCCTTTTTGTTTTGCTTTATAGTAAGAATAGAGGTTTGAAGACTAAATAGTTAGCACTAAAGATTCAGGCATATTCTACTATAAATTTGTAAAAATAGTTATTTTTTAGTAAAAAAGTGTTTGATTTGAAGTGAAATATAGAGGTAAAAGGATATATGACTTTATTACAGTTAAAATACATTGTAACCGTGGCCAAGCAAGGGTCCATTAATAAGGCGGCGAAAGAATTATTTATTGCTCAGCCAAGTCTGACGGCGGCCATTAAGGAATTGGAGCAGGAATTGGGGATTACCATTTTCTCCCGCACCAATAAGGGCGTCATCGTTTCAACGGAAGGAGAAGAGTTCCTCGGCTATGCCCGTCAGGTAATTGAACAGACAAATCTGATTGAAGAAAAATATTTCGGACAAACGCCGGTTAAGCATCAATTTTGTGTATCTACGCAGCATTATTCTTTTGCTGTGGAAGCTTTCGTAGATGTTTTAAAAGCGTATGGCGGCGATGAATATGATTTCCGTATTCGTGAAACACAGACCTATGAAATTATTGAAGACGTAGCTCGCCTTCGCAGTGAAATCGGTATTTTGTATCTTAATGAGTTCAATGAAACGGTTTTACGCAAAGAGTTTAAGCGACATGATTTAACCTTCCATCCATTGTTTACGGCAAGGCCTCATGTATTTATAAGCTCTTTTAGCCCCTTAGCATCTAAAGAGAAGGTTACTTTGGAGGATTTGGCACCGTTTCCGCGACTTTCCTACGAACAGGGGGAGCATAATTCCTTTTATTTTTCAGAAGAAATTTTGAGCACCTGTGACAGTGCTAAAGATATTGTGGTGTGCGATAGAGCGACATTGTTTAACCTCTTAATCGGGCTTGACGGTTATACGATTTGCTCCGGTATTATCAGTGAAAAACTGAACGGTCCGAATATCTTGGCCATTCCCCTTGATGTGGATGAAAAAATTGAAATCGGCTATATTTTGCATAATAAGGTAGCGGCCGGTAAATATTGTCGCAATTATATTGAAGCGCTTAAAAAGAATACGCAAAGTGTTTGATTAGGACACAAAACTTAATGGTTAGCTATAGGTTTAAACTATAGCTAACCGTTTTCTGTATATATTAGCCACAGAAGACAAAAGAACGTATAATGATTTCAGTCAAGGGAAGTTAAACAGTCATTGAACTGTTAAAGAGAGAGAGTTACGAGGGGACTTTGAGTGAGCAGAGAGCGTAACTACAAGAGAGATACGGGCGGGGTGAGAGCCGCCGGTACATAAAAGTTGCTTGGTGGGGTGAGAGCCACGGGCAACGGGGACTTATAATTAAATAGTATCCGTGTTTTAACATGGATCGGGGGAATTATACAGAAGACGGTTATATCGGTAAATTTTACCGACATAACCGTCTTCTGTTTTTGTTTATTCTTTTTCGTTCATCTGGGATTCGCCCCAATCATATATGGATTGGAGGGCGGGCATCAATAATTTGCCCCGTTTCGCTATTGAATACTCAACGGTCGGTGGAATGGTATTGTACTGCTTTCTTGTTATCAGCTTATCCTGTTCCAATTCCCGCAAGCACTTGGTGAGCATTGTGGCGGTAATGCCGACGACTTTTCGTTCCAGCTCTTTATAGCGCAGTGTTTGATTCTCGGCATCAGTTATATACCAGAGAATGGGCAGCTTCCATTTCTGGCCGATTACTTCCATGGCATACAGAATAGGACAATCGGTGTCGTAAATATTTTTATCTTTAGGTAGTGGTTTTTGTGTCATAGAGCCTCCTTGGTATACTTTTTATATTGACAAAGAAAAAACATCCTTCTTGTTTTTCTGTTGTAAATAATTATAATGTAGACATAGAGAAAAATCAATGTGATTTAATATAATTCAATATACTAAGGAGTGTGAAATTAATGAAAAGTCTTTTTAATACAATTGAGTTAAAAAATTTAAAAGCGAAAAATCGTTTGGTTCGTTCCGCTACTTGGGAAGGGTTAGCTAATCGCGACGGCAGTGTGACGGAGAAAGCGTATGAGATTTATGATGAGTTGGCCAAAGGTGGTGTTGGTATTATTATTACCGGGTTTACCAGCGTGGCCGCCAATGATTACTATTTTGACGGGATGATGCGATTATCCGATGATGCCCTGATTCCGCAATATAAGACGCTTACCGACGTAATTCATGCGCAAGATGTGCCGGTGATTACCCAGTTAGCCCTCGGTGCCTATTACCGTGAAACGAATGGACGCTTTGAACAGGTTGAACCGGATAATATGACGCTAGAAGAAATTCATAAGGTTCGCGATCAATTTATTGAAGCCGGTGTTCGTGCGGCCAAAGCGGGCTTTGACGGTGTGCAAATTCATGTGGCCCATTTCTTCTTTTTGAGTCGTTTCGTATCGCCGGCTGTTAATCACAGAACTGATGAATATGGTGGCAGTATTGCTAATCGTACTCGTTTAGTAGTGGAAATTCTTAACGGTATTCGTGAAAAAGCGCCGCAATTGCATATTACCGCTAAAATTAACAGCAGCGATTTTACCTATGGCGGTTTGGATGAGGCAGAAAGTTTGGTTATGTGTCGCTTATTGGCCGACGCCGGTATTGACTCTATTGAAGTGAGCGGTAACGGTACATCCGTGGCCGGTATTCGACCACACAAAAACGAAGCCTATTTCCTTAAATTTGCCGATAAATTGGCTAAATCTGTGGATACCCCGATTATTTTGGTGGGCGGTTTGCGAAGCCTGGATACGATGGAAGAGATACTGAATAAAACTGAAATTGAAATGATTTCTTTGTCTCGCCCCCTTTTGCGAGAACCGGATTTACCCAATAAAATGAAAAGCGGTGAAGCCTTAGAGGCAAAGTGTATTTCCTGTAATGCCTGCTACGCCTCATCCTTCCATCAGTGTATTTTTAGAAAGAGTGATAATATATGAAGTTTCGTTTAGATGTGCCAACGAAGCGTGGGGTAGTTCTAAACGGCGTTCTTTTCCGTCAAGAAGAGAAGCGGACGTCAGATACTGTGATGATTGCCATCACGGGGATTCACGGAAATTTTTATTCCAATCCGTTTTATTATAATATTGGTGATACTCTTAATAGTGCAAACATTGATTTTATCTATGCCCAGACAAATGATGCCTTCGGTGAAATTCCTACCATCAATGTGAAGACGGGCAAAGAGGAACTTATTGGTTCATGGAATGAGCGCTTTGCCTATACGGATGAAGATATTGATGCTTATCTGACATTTACCGAGAACGCCGGTTATAAGCATATCATACTGGCCGGCCATTCTCTGGGGGCCAATAAGGTGATTTATTATCTGTCACGTCATCATGATGAGCGGGTAGAACGTTTCTTTTTGCTGTCGCCGGCTAACCTGACGTATATGATGTCGGGGGTTACAGATTATGAAAAACGATTGATTAAAGACCAAGTAGAGCGTGGTGATGGCGATAAACGATTGCCGTTCCCGTTTATGGGCTGGGTAGAGTGTATCGCTCATACGGCGTGGGATTGGCAGTTTTCAGGATTGTTAAATAATGTACATACCTCGCCGAAGGGTGATTTTTCACAAGCTGCGAAGTTAACTCATACGGGGGCGCTACTGGTGGGCACCTATGATAATTTTACGGATGGTGATCCGTCGGAATTTTTACGCAATTTGAATAATCATATGCCAACGGCTGCAAAGAATTCCTTGATTTTTATTGAAAAAACGGGTCATACCTATCAGATGAAACATCAGGAAGTTGCCGACCGTATTCTGGAGCAACTACAAGAATGGAGGGAGCAGTAATGCCGTTTGTTATGGCGAAAGTTAATACACCTGTCAGTCATGAACAGGAAACAGTCATTAAATCGCGCATGGGCAAAGCGATTGAGCGTGTGCCGGGCTTGAATGAAAATTATTTATTGTTTGGCCTCGAAGACGAGCAGTCTCTCTACCCGCGTGGTGACGGACAGCAGAAAATTGCCTATATAGAAGCGAGCCTTTTTGGCAATGAAGCGCATGTTGGGTTTAGTGACTTCGGCGCTGCGATGACGACTGCTTTTCAGGAAGTTCTCGATATTCCGGCAGAAAATATTTATATTAAGTTTGATGATATTAAGGCGTGGTCGGTGGGCGGACAGTTTATCGACCGTAACCGATACTGATGAATACTATGAAAAAGATTATCCTTATAACCTTTACGGACCCCATGATGGGCCTTTCCTATGAGCAGGAGCCGGTTTATGAAAAGCTGGCTGATCACTTCGGCAAAGAGATTGCTTTTAAGTATGTAATGAGTGGGCTGGTGCGTGATGTGGCCGATTTTATGTTGCCACAAGAATTGGGGTTGCCGGCTGAAGAAGGGATTCGCGTATATAATAAGCGTCTGGCACAGATTTATAAAAACGAGGAAATCATCGGTGGGCTACCCATTAACATGGAGGGATTTCATCTCTTTGATGCGGAGCACAGGTCATCCTATCCGCTTTGTATTGCCTATAAGGCGGCTCAACTAGCCGACCCTGCTAAGGCTGATGCGTTTTTGTTGAAGCTCCGCCGAGCAACGATTGTCGAGACTCGTCAGACTACACGGACAGATGAACTCGTAGCGGTGGCTATGGAGGCCGGTTTAGATACGGAAGAGTTTCTTCGTTATTTTGAAAACGGCAGTGCCGCCAAGGCCTTTGAAGAAGATCTTCGCTTGCGACACGCTTTGAATATTCACAGTTTGCCAACCTGTCTTATTGAGTATGGTGAAAAGGCGGCACTTGTGAATGGGCTTGCCAATTATGAAGAATTTGTAAACATCATAGAACGCATGAAAGCGTAATTGAATATTAAATGCTAAATGCCGCATCGGGTTCGATGCGGCATTTTTATGCTTTAAAATTAAATTGTATATGTGTTTATTCATCACTATTCGTCTTCTTCCGGCAACTCTTTAATAACCCGGGCCGGTACACCGCCGGCTACGGTATTGGCCGGTACATCTTTGGTTACTACCGCACCGGCGGCGATTACGGCTTTATCACCGATATTTACGCCCGGTAAAATCGTAACATTACCGCCAATCCACACGTCATTGCCAATGGTTACCGGCGTAGCTATAGCCATGTGATTGCGACGTTCTTTGGCGTTTAAGGGATGATTGACCGTGGTAATAAGCGTGTTTGGGCCAATCATGACATTATCACCGATAGTTACCGGCGCAATATCGAGGATAACGCCGTTAAAGTTAATTAGAAAGTTATTGCCTACAGAAATATTTTTACCGTTATCACAAATAAAACGAGGCAATATGACAGGATTTTGGCCGACTTTGCGGAATAATTTGCGAATTACGGTATCCCGTGCTCCATAGTCGGCGGCACTGAGTGCATTGAGTTCTTCACAACCTTTTACGGCATTTAGTTTCAGTGCGTCTACTTCGGGATCCATAAAATTATAAGGCAAACCGGCGTTTAATTTTTCTAATTCAGTCATATGTCCTCCTTTTGTTGTTAGTCAGCATTGGAAATTAACGATAGGATTTTTCAAAAATAGTTAAATAATCTTCGGCGGAGAGTGGTAAAGGATCGGCTGTAACCACAGTATAATCGGCTTTAAAATTACTGACGACGGTAAAACGTAAGATATATAGTGGCAAATCTTAAGATTGATGATATACTAAAAAGAAGCTTATGAAGAACTAGAAAGGTATTAGGCAGCTGATATGGCAAAAAAGCGTAAAGATAAGGATAAATTGAAGAAAGCGAAAAAGAAGCTTTCCAAGAAAACAGAATTGAAAAAGAAGAAAAAATCGAAGAAGAAGCAAAATAAAAAAATTCAGGATAAGAAGCAAAAAAAGGCTAAAAAGAAATTAAACCTACAGCAAACGGATATAGCTATAAAAGGGGAGTCGGCTATGGCGACGGTGGTGAAGGAAGCATCGAAAAGTGAATCGGGAGCAGTACTGACGGCTATGGCAAAAGATGATGCGGCAGTGGCAGTCAAACAAGAGCCCCCTGAATCAATAAAGGGAGAATCAACTACTATGGCTGAAGAGACGATTTCCCCGGAACAGCAAGAACTCAATGAAGCACTTACTCAGTTGGGGGCTGCCTTCATTACAGAACACTGGCCGAAGCTTAGATCATCCGGGGATACTCATCCGGAACGAGCTTATCAATGGCCGGGTAAGGCTGACGAAACCATCATGATTTGCGTTTTTAAAGGTCAGCATATTGAAGAGGCCTTTCATCGTCATGATTTCTTTTTCTTGAATTTTGCCTATCAAGGTGATTATGGGGCGCTCAGTTATACACAGGATAACTATATAAAAGTTAAGGAAAATGAGTGCTATATCGGGCAACCCTATACGGGCTATGCGCTTCAAGGGGGTAGCAAAGAGGAGATCATTATTCTTGGCGTTTTAATTCAAAAAGAGGCGTTCTTTAAGACGTTCTTCCCCATTTTGGCAGCGGATAAAAAGGTGTTTAATTTCTTCTTGGAGCCGCAGAATAATGAATTTTCGGAAAATTTTATCCATCTTCATTTTGAAAAGCCACACTATGTGCGCCGTCTCTTGGAGTTGATGGTGCTTGAATATGCGACGCCGCAAGAGGATACACAGGCAATTTTGCAATCGTTGGTGGCCGCCTTGTTAATGAGCGTGGCGCGGGAGCAAAAATCTCAGCAACAGAGTGCGGAACCAAGTAGCTTAATTGAGCAAATTATGCAATACATCAGTACTCATGTAGATTCGGTGTCTTTAAAGCAGATGGCAGCGGATTTGGCCTACCATCCGAATTATATTTCCAATTTGATTCGTCAAGAAACGGGGCAATCCTTTAGTGAAATCGTGACGGCTCATCGTATGGATAGAGCGGCGTCATTGCTTAAAGGAACTGATTTATCCATTGAAATGATTGCCGGTATGCTGGGCTACAGTAATACCAGTAATTTTTACAAGGCATTTAAAAAACATTTTAATACATCGCCGCGAAGTTATAGTTCAGTAGAATAAAATTCAGGTATGAAAAAACGAGGCTCATAACGAGCCTCGTTTTACTTTGTTATTTTTTAACTTTTTTCAACTTATATGTTACATACAAGAACAGAATCCAGAACGGAATTGCGATTACCGATGGTCGGAAGCTGTCCATTTGATACATAACGACTACAACTACCAACAGGAATAAAATACATAAGTAGTTGATGACCGGATAGAGCGGCGATTTGAATTTCAATTCATCAAGACGGCCTTCTCGAATGAAAGTGCTACGGAATTTCATGTGCGTAGCGATGATGACGAACCAGCTGATTACAAGACCGGCTACTACGAGTGCCAAGAGATGCATGAACACTTCACCAGCTTGCGGATAGAGGTAGGTTGTCAAAACGATAATTAACGCTAACCCGGATGAGAATAAGATACTGGCCAATGGCACACCGTGAACCGTCAAATAACTGAAAATCTTAGGTGCATTACCTGCTTGTGCCAAACCGTACAACATACGGGAGTTACTGTATAAAATACTGTTGAATACAGATAAAGCCGCTACAAGTACTACGAGGTTCAAAATGTTGGAAGCCGCGGGAATACCGATTTCTTCAAAGATTTGAACGAATGGGCTGGCTTCAAGACCAACTTTATCCCAAGGTGCCAAAGACATAAGTACAACCATGGTGCCAATGTAGAAAATTAAGATACGTAATAATAATTCATTAATTGCGGTTGGTAAGCTTTTTTCAGGATTCTCCGCTTCGCCCGCCGTAATACCGATAAGATCGACACCGCCGAAGGAGAACATAACAACGGCCAAGGAGCAAAGGAAGCCCCAAGAACCATTCGGGAAGAAACCACCGTTATCCCATAAGTTATGGAAGTTATGAGGGAAGGAACCCATGGTGGTGAAAATCAGGTAGAAACCGAATAAAATCATGCTGACGATAGCGCCGATTTTGATGAAGGACGCCCAGAACTCAACTTCGCCGTAGGCCTTAACGTTGATTAAGTTAATGGCCGTGATAATCACAAGGCATATGAGCGTAGTCAGCCAATGCGGAATGTCCGGGAACCAATAGGCGAGGTACACGGCGATGGCCGCCAGTTCCGCCATGCCGGCGAGCATAAATAAGGTCCAATAATTCCAGCCGGCCAAGTAACCCATAAAACCGTTCCAATATTTGTTGGCAAAATGACTGAATGAACCCGATACCGGTTCGCGTACGGCCATTTCACCGAGCATGCGCATAACGAAGAAAATAAAAAGGCCTGCCAATGCATAGGATGCAATAATACCCGGTCCTACCAATTTGATCGTCGGCGCCGAGCCGTAAAACAGGCCGGTACCTACCGATGCGCCTAAGGCAATCATCTGCATGTGACGGTTTTTGAGACCACGTTTCATACTATGGTCGTGACCTTGATTTGATTTTTCACTCATAAAAAATCCCCCTTTATGTTCGGCTCTTCAAAAATACTCAACTACCGTGTTACGCTGCCGAACCTCTTATATATATTCTCTAATGTTACGTTATATAGTCGTTTTTGGCAAGCTGTTTGCACAATTTTAGGGGACAATTTTAAAAAAATTACTATAATTTCGAAAAATGTATAATAAATATAAAGGAATTTCATATGGTCGCATCGAATACATACAGTAAATTGCGTTTCTGCGCTTTAAAGGAGGCGGTTCATATGAAAGAATATGCTAGTGATTTAATTCGTAATGTGGCTGTTGTATCTCACGATGGTGCGGGCAAAACAGCATTGGTAGAATCTTTGCTTTTAGCTTGCGGCGCTGTTCAATCCGTCGGTAAAGGGCAAGACAACAAACATATTATGGATTTTGAACCTGAAGAAATTAAACGTAATGTTACTATTCAGCTTGGTATGGCACCATGTGAATGGAAAAATTATAAAATTAATTTCATTGATACGCCGGGTTATTCCGAATTCCATGGTGAAGTGCGCGCCGCATTGCGTGCTTCCGACGGCATGCTTATGGTACTCTCCGCTACATCGGGTGTAGAAGTGGACACCATTCGCGCTTGGGATTACGGGGTAGAATTGCAGATGCCGCGCATGGCTTTTATTAACAAAATGGATATGGAAGGGGCCGACTTCTTCGGCACTCTTGAAAAAATGCACGACTTATTCGGCAAAGCCATCATGCCACTGCAGATTCCAATCGGCGAAGGTCCTGATTTTAAAGGTGTTGTTGACGTAGCAAAACGTACGGCTTATGTGTATGAAAACGGCAAGGTTACCGAAGTGCCGGTACCGGCAGAATTGTCTGCCAAAGTAGAAGAAATCCGTGAATTAACGGTAGAATCCGCTGCTGAAGGTGACGATACCTTATTGGAAAAATATTTAGACGGTCAAGAGCTTACTTTGGAAGAAATTCGTCAAGGCCTTCGCGAAGGTATGTTGACCGGTCGCGTATGTGCCGTTATGTGCGGCAGTGCCACTAATAATATCGGCATGGACCAAGTACTCGATCGTATGATTCGCTACATGCCGGATGCGTCTAAACGAGTTATGACTGCTGAAGATGTTGAGACAGGCGAAGAACGCGTTGTTCATGTGGATAAACCGTTTACCGGTTTTGTATTTAAGACCGTTTTAGATCCGTTTGCCGGCAAACAGAGCTTTGTGCGTGTGTTCTCCGGTGAATTAAAAGAAGGGGATAAACTCCTTAATATGAACCAAGGCGTGGAAGAAAAATGGGGTAAAATGTATACCCTCATCGGTAAGCAACAGGTTCCTGTTACGGAAGCTCGCGCCGGTGATATCGTTGTTATTCCTAAATTGGCTGTAACTAAGACCGGTGATACTTTTGCAACGCCTGCGTTCAAAGTTAAATATCGTCAGATTCGCTTCCCACAACCGCTCCATACGGTAGCAATGGTTCCTGAAAAGAAAGGGGAAGAAGAAAAATTAGCCGGCGCATTACAGCGCATTTCGGAAGAAGACCCGACTTGTGTAGTTGTTAAAGACGTAGAAGGGCGTCAGATGCAAGTTCGTTGTATGGGCGAAGTCCATTTGGATCATATCCTCACTAAGATGGAACGTAAATATGGCGTAAAAGCTAAATTGGAAAAACCGTATATTCCATATCGTGAAACGGTTCGCGGCCATGTAGAAGTAGAAGGCAAGCATAAGAAACAAAGCGGCGGTCATGGTCAGTATGGTCATGTTAAAATTGCTATTGAGCCATCCACGGAAAGTGATTTTGAATTTGTAGATAAAATCTTCGGTGGTGCGGTACCTAAGCAGTATATTCCGGCTGTAGAAAAAGGTGCCCGAGAAACATTGGAAAAAGGCTTATTGGCCGGCTATCCTATGATTGGTGTGAAGGTAACCTTATTAGACGGTTCTTACCATGCTGTTGACTCCTCGGAATTAGCATTCAAGGTAGCCGCGGCGCAAGCCTTGAAGAAAGGCGTGCCACAGGCTAAACCGGTACTCTTAGAACCTGTTTACAATGTAAACGTGTTTGCACCGGATGCTTTCATGGGTGATATTATGGGCGATTTGAATAGTCGTCGCGGTCGTGTGCTCGGCATGGAACAGGGTGAACGTGAAGGCATTACTGTGGTAAAAGCACAGGTGCCGTTTGCTGAAATGCTCGATTATGTAACTGTATTGCGCTCCATGACGCAAGGGCAAGGCGTTTTCAACATGGAATTCAACTCCTATGAAGAAGTGCCTCATAAAACAGCGGAAGCAATCATTGCTAAATTTGATGGTACCGCTGATGAAGAATAAAATACTATGTGATTTATAAATAAATGTTTGATTAATAAATAAATGTTCAATACATAAATGGAAGCTTAGCAGTAGCCGAGCTTCCATTTATAGACATTAATTTACAGCTGATTAGTAATAAGAAGGCGTTTAAACAGATAAGAAGGGACATATTGTGATATTTGGTAATGTAAATGTAAATTATAACGGTCTCGGGTATTCGCCCGTGTTGGTACGCGTACTCGATTGGTTGAAGTCTACGGATTTTAAGCAGCTGCCATTGGGGCGTCATGACATTGACGGTGACAATATTTTTGCCATGCTGCAAGAAGTGACGACTAAAAAAATAGCAGATACGCGACCTGAATCACATAAGGACTATTTAGATGTTCAGTTCGTCATCGATGGGCAAGAAAAAATGGGCTTCTTACCGGATTATGGTATTGAAAAGGTAACTGAAGCACATCCGGACAGAGATTTATATTTTTATGCTTCGGAAGTGACCGATGAAGGCTTTGTATTAGCCACACCGGGGACATATGTTATTTTCTACCCGGAAGACATTCATCGACCATGTTGCGCCGTTAATGATGAGCCTGCCAAAGTATTAAAAATTGTTGTCAAAGTAGCTATGAAGTTATTGGCTTGATAAGCTATTTGTGATTGTAGTCACCAACTTATTGGCTTGATAAGCAATTGGCGATTTGTTACAATAGCAGTAAATGAAGGACGACCGGCTTATGGCCGGTCGTTTTTAGTACTTTACTTCGAAGGATGAAAATATGGATAGAAAGTTTTTAATCGGTATCGGTCTGACGCTCATGGGCGGTATTTTATGGGGGTTATCGGGCGCCTCATCACAATTTTTACAACAACAGCGCGGCATCACGCCGGAATGGTTATTGGTCGTACGCTTATTAATCTCCGGTGTTGTCACCGTTATAGCCGCATATTGGCAAGGGCACGGTAAGATTTTTGAAGTGTTTAAAACGCCAAAAGATGTGATTGGTGTTCTGGTGTTCGGTTTGCTCGGCATGGCCTTATGCCAATACGCCTACTTCCGCTCGATTTATTATGCCGGTGCGGGCATTGCCACCGTGTTACAGTACTTAGCGCCGATTATTATTGTACTCTATATGGCTATTCGGTATCTGAAATTGCCTACTTGGGGCGAAGCCATAAGCATCGTGTTGGCCACCATAGGGACGGCTATGATTGCATTACAGGGTAAGTTATCGTTGGCCGGTATTGATGAAAAAGTCCTCTTTTGGGGATTGCTTTTAGCCGTGGCGGTAGCTATCTACAGCGTTCAGCCGGTTTCATTGTTGCGCCGTTACGGCACGGGTCCGATTGTCGGTTTTGCCATGTTGTTTTCGGGCATTATCATAACTCCCTGGGCTAAGCCGCTTGTTGTACCCGGTGAATGGGATATGTGGACCTATATTGCTTTTTTTAATGTGGTTGTGTTAGGCACGATTATTTCCTTCAATGCCTATTTGGAAGGGGTACGCCGCATTGTTGCCGTAAAAGGCTCTGTATTATCTTCGGTAGAGCCGATTTCGGCAGCCCTACTAGGATGGGCTTTATTGGGCAGTGAATTTTTAACTACTGATATTATCGGCTTTGTTCTTATTCTATCGACAATATTTATTTTGGCTCGAGAGAAGAGCAAATAGTATTGAGTGGATAGTTTCAGATTAAATCATTTTATCCTGACGACAGTAAATCGAAATACTTAGGTAATATATATTGACATATCTCAAAATTAAGATATAATAAAATTATGAGTAATAAAGAATTACAAGATATTTTTAAAGCGCTATCTAATGAAAGCCGCCTAAAAATTTTACAATGGTTAAAAGAACCGTCGAAGCACTTCCCGCCCCAGGGATTTCATATGCCTGAGGAAGACGCGTTTAAAGGAGGAGTCTGTGTAGGGAGTATTCAAGAAAAATTAGGCATTTCGCAATCGGCCGTGTCCCATTACTTAGACCTTATGCAACGGGCTGGGTTATTAGAGTCCGCTCGCTTTGGCAAATGGACATATTATCGCCGTAATGAAAAAGTGATAGAAAGTTTTAAGGCCGAAATTAATAGTACGCTTTAGATAAAAGGCAGTGTTCGCTGCTTTTTATTTTTCATAACATATCTATAATTCGATATATGATGATTTGGTAAAGAAAGCAGGTAAAATAGTATGCAATTTAGCGGCCCTATTGTAAGACCGGCAACCGATGCCGATAGTGTGTTTATTGAAGTAACCGTTGGTTGTACTCATGACGCTTGTACGTTTTGCAATTTTTATAAAGGCTATCCCTTCCGCGTAGTGGATATTGAAAAAATAGAAGGCGATTTACAGGAAGCATCTCGTCTTTATCCGCATGCGAAACGTGCTTGGGCATCCGGTGGTAATCCGTTAGCTCTTTCCATGGATCGTTTGACAGAGATTGGCAAATTATTCAAAAAATATTTGCCAGAAGCTAATATTGCAACTTATGGGCGTATTAATGATTTTTATCAAAAATCGGTAGAAGATTTACGCCAATTAAAAGAATTGGGCTTTAATGATATTGTTATCGGTATTGAAAGTGGTGATGATGAAGTTCTTGAAGCGGTGAATAAGGGCTATACGGCCGAAGATATTGTGCGTGAGTGTAAAAAAATAGAGGAAGCCGGTATGGACTATCGCGTTATTTACTTAGGCGGTTTGGCCGGCCTAGGTAAAGCTGTGATCAGCGCTAAACGGAGTGCCGAAATATGGAATCAAATTCACCCGCATTATATGTATTTAACGACGGTTTCTGTTTTACCGGATACTGAATTGTATGAAGAAATGAAAGCCGGCAAATTTACGGAAGAAACGGAACTAGAACGCATTCAGGAGTTCCGCGAGTTTTTACGTAACCTGAACAATAAAATTACGGTTGATGCGGTGACATCCACAAATGGCGTGACATTCCGTGCTAGATTACCGGAAGAAAAAAATAAACTCATCCAAGAATTGGACAAGTTTATTTTGAATTATTCCAAAGAATATGAAGAAGCCATGCAATGGCGTCGCAGTGTGACTCGTACGGTATAAACTGACGCTTTGGTTAATTGAGTGGAGAAAGTATTTTTAGTATAGATAGGATTGTAATTTAATTCAGAGTTTAAAGCATTTAGTTAATTCACAGGATAAAGCATATAGTTAATTCACAGGATAAAGTATATTTACAATCTTAACTTAAAGTACACCCACACGGCATTGGCTAAGAATAGCAGACCACTGGCCCAGAAGAGGGCGGTAAAGCCGAATTGCCCCATGAAGAGTGCACCGCCGACGGAACCGAGGAAATACCCCAAGAACTGAGTCGTCTGGGTATAGGAAAAGACTTGGCCGGAAACGGTTTTAGGTGCATGAGTGGAAATATACGTGTTGAGTGACGGTAATAGGCCGGCGAGCCCGAGGCCGGTTAAAAAGCGCAAAACGCCAAGTTCCAAGGCCGAAGTGACATAGGCCTGTGGTATGGTAACGAGGGCTACATAAATTAACGAACCGATGAGGATAGGCCGCGGACCGATGCGGTCTATCCATTTGCCTATATAGGAACTGCTCAGCATTTGCGCAAAACCGGTTGAGGCAAAGACGAGCCCTGCCAATAAGGCCAGTTGCGGTGTATCAGGCGGTACAATTTCACTTAAGTACACCGTGATAATCGGCTGCAAGCTCATCAGAGAGAGTGCATAAATAAAAGTAGAGGCCGCTACAATTAACAGCTCGTGGAAGTTCGGTAATTGTTGACGCAACTCTTTAAAATTGTGTGCCACCTTGTTTGGATCCGGTGTAAAGGACTCGTGAACAAAGAAAAACACAAGTAAAAAGGCGGCGCCTAAGAAGCAGGCAATGATGAAAAAGGAGAAACGGACGCCAAACATATCGGCTAAGTAACCGCCGATTAAGGGACCGATGAGTGAACCGGCCAAATTGGATGAGGCCAGCACCGACAGAGCCCAACCCGTTTTTTCTTCCGGTGTTTCCGATGCCACCAGAATGATGGAAGCGGAGAAAAAGCCGGAAACAAGGCCGTGTATAAATCGGACGAACACAAGTTGCAATGGCGATTGTACAAAGCACATGAGCAGATTGCAGATCATCATCCCAAAACTGGCTCGTAATAAGGATATTTTACGACCTTTACGGTCGGCTAAACGACCCCAATAGGGAGAAACTAATGCGACGACTAAATATGTGATACCCATCGCCAAGCCTGACCAATAGGCTGTTTCGTTTGTTGTGGTGACTCCCAGTTCGTTCATATAAATCGGCAAGAGCGGCGCCAATTGGCTAAGCCCCAAGGCCGATAAGAACGCACCGAAGAAACAAATGTATACAGTACGTTGCCAAGCAAGCATATAAATCCTCCTTTTGAATTTGTTAGTAGATGTTTTAATTATACACTTTTTTTACAAAAAGTGTATATGAAATGACTTGACAAAATGGAGGTACTTCTCTATACTCTAGCTAAGGCAAAATACCATAGCATCTCGCTATGGATATTTTAGTTATAAGAAAATGTTTTATACATATGATAGAATGCGATGACAAAGACGGTTATTTCGGGTAATTCTCAGCGAGCTGACAGATGGTGCGAGGTCAGTGAATGAAGAAATAACGAATCACTTGGGAGCATATAAAGTTTTAACTTTATCGGTGAGCACCGTTATATGCGTGAGTGGCTCTTTATGAGTCAGTAGGGTGGTACCACGGACTATCGCGTTCGTCCCTTCGGGGATGAGCGCTTTTTTTATTAGTTGAGAGGAGAGTATTTATGGATTACGGTAAAACTTTGCATTTGCCTGCAACGGAATTTCCTATGCGCGGCAACTTGCCAAAACGCGAACCTGAGTATTTAAAATTTTGGGAAGACAATAAAATCTACGAAAAACGTTTGGAATTAAGAAAAGGCAACAAGAGCTTTGTGTTGCATGACGGACCTCCGTATGCAAACGGCAAACTTCATATCGGCCATGCCCTTAACAAAACGTTAAAAGATATCATCATGAAATACAAAACCATGCAAGGTTTTTACACTCCATATATTCCCGGTTGGGATACGCATGGTTTGCCAATCGAACATGCCATCATCAAAAACACCGGCCTTAACCGTCATGAAATGAGTCCTTTGGATCTTCGCGCTAAATGTAAAGAATATGCCTTACAGTGCGTGGAAGAACAGAAAAAAGACTTCATCCGTTTCGGTGTGCTCGGCCGTTTTGAAGATCCGTATTTGACATTAAAACCTGCGTTTGAAGTTAAACAGCTTGGTATCTTCGGTGAAATGGCGAAACGCGGTTACATCTACAAAGGTCTTAAAACTGTTTACTGGTGTACGCACTGTGAAACAGCGTTGGCTGAAGCGGAAATCGAATACCATGAAAAGAAATCCTTCTCTATCTATGTAAAATATGCGTATGTAGACGAAGTAAAACGTACGTTACCGGAAGGTGTGGATCCGGCTAAAGCATATGCCGTAATCTGGACAACCACACCTTGGACATTACCTGCATCCCAGGCCATCTCCGTAAACCCTGACCTTGAGTATGCATGGGTACAGGTTGGCGATGAATACTACTTGATGGCCGTAGAACTTGTTGAATCGGCTATGAAAGATGCTCAGGTTGAAGACTACAAAGTAGTTAAAACCTTCCCAGGTTCCGACTTGGAATTGGCTACGTTCAAGCATCCGTTCATTGACCGCGAAGTTAGAGTATTATTGGGCGACCATGTAACACTTGAAGCCGGTACCGGCTGCGTTCATACCGCGCCTGCACACGGCGAAGAAGACTTTGGGATTTTCCAAAAATATAATAAAGAAGGCAAAATCAACACTGAAATTCTTTCCTTCGTTAATGCGACCGGTAACTATGTGGCCGCTGTAGATAACGATCGTTACGGCGATACGGAAGAACCGTTGGCCGGCAAAGAAATTCACGAAGCCGAAGTGCCTATCTTGAAAATTGTAGCTCATAACGGTGCTTTATTACATAAAGGTACGTTGCGTCACCAATATGCACACTGCTGGCGTTGTAAAAACCCGGTAATCTACCGTGCCACCGAACAGTGGTTCTCTTCCGTTGACGGTTACCGCAAAGCAGCTCTTGATGTTATCGACAATCAAGTACAGTGGATTCCTAAATGGGGTCATGACCGCATCTACAATATGATTGCGGACCGCGGGGACTGGGTAATCTCCCGTCAACGTGTATGGGGCGTGCCAATCCCTGTATTCTACTGCGATTCTTGCGGTGATTATGTAGTTAACGACGACACTATCAAATCCGTTCAGGCTTGGGTTGCCAAAGAAGGCTCCGACGCTTGGTGGAATCATACAGCGAAAGAACTATTACCTGAAGGCTTCACTTGCCCTCATTGCGGCCATGGCGAATTCCACAAAGAAACTGACATCATGGACGTTTGGTTCGATAGCGGTTCCTCTTGGGCCGGTGTTTTGGAAAACGAAGGTCTTGAAGTGCCATGCGCTATGTACCTTGAAGGTTCTGACCAGCATCGCGGTTGGTTCAACTCTTCCTTGCTTACGGCAGTGGCCACAACCGGTAAGGCCCCTTACAATTCCGTATTGACTCACGGTTTCGTAGTTGACGGTGAAGGCCGTAAAATGTCTAAATCTGTAGGTAATACGGTAGCACCTTCCGATATCATCGATGTATACGGCGCCGACGTAATGCGTCTTTGGGTATCCTCCGCGGATTACCAGGGCGACGTTCGTTTGTCCAAAGATATCGTTAAACAGTTGTCTGAAGTATATCGTAAGATTCGTAACACATTCCGCTTCTTATTGGGCAACTTGGACGACTTCAATCCGAATACGGATAAAGTGGCTTATGAAAACTTGTCTGAAATCGATAAATGGGCACTCCTTCGTTTGGAAGAAGTTCGCCGCAAAGTTACGGAAGCCTATGAAAACTACGAATTCCATATCTTATATCATACAATCCACAACTTCTGCACCGTTGATTTGAGCTCCTTCTACTTGGATGTAATGAAGGATACCATGTATGCTGAAAAAGCGACTGCACAGGCTCGTCGCAGTGCTCAGACTGCTATGTATGAAATCGTAGCAACCTTGGTACGTATGGTAGCACCGGTTCTATCCTTCACCGCTGAAGAAGTATGGCAGTACATGCCAAAAGAAGACGGTATGCGTGAAAGTGTAATGCTTGAAGATTGGCCTACCGGCAAAGAAGTTCATTATGACGAAGCTTTGGCTGAAAAATGGAGTAAGCTCTTGGCTCTTCGTTCCGAACTTACCAAAGCTTTGGAAACGGCTCGTCAGAACAAAGAAATCGGTCACTCCTTGGATGCATCCATCACAGTATATGCTGACGGTGATGTATTCAAACGCTTGAATGAAGTTAAAGATCAGTTGGCTGCTTTACTCATCGTAAGTGAAGCTCATTTGGTAGAAGGTCGCGATTCGGCTCCGGCTGAAGCGGTGGCTACCGAAGAAGGTCACTTGAGCGTGGTTGTAAAACCAAGTGAATTTGAAAAATGTGAACGCTGCTGGATCCATCGTGAAACAGTAGGGCAGAATGCAGAACACCCTACATTATGCCATCGTTGCGTAGAGGTATTAACTAAATAATTTTCGAGCCTTTGTGCTCGTTAGATGAAAAGGAGACTATGCTCTTCCTTGCTCCCAGCCTACAGCTTCGCTGATAGGAAAGGTCGCATCGGAAGACATAGTCTCCTTTTCTGCTCAGAGTACGATAGCACCGTGGGCTCGGAAATTATTTAGTCAAGGGAAGGCGGGAGGAGATATAGCTTCGCTGATAGGAAAGGTCGCGGCAGAAGGGGTCTTCTGTCTTTCTACTCAGAGAACGCTAGAGGCTTTGCTCAGAAATTATTTAGGAGCGGGGAGAGAAAGAGGTGGAAGCGCTCCCTGCCTGCAGCTATGCTGCAGGCAGGGGGCGCTTTGGAGGATGGTTTATTTTTTTCTCATGGAACGATAGCGCCGTACGCTCGGGAATTATTTAGGCGTAGCCCGCTTTGCTTCGCTCGTTACGGATGTGTTTTTTAGGTGGAGTTTCTTGAAGTATATAAAATAAATATATATCTGTGAGAAATTTTTGTAGTATAATTGAAATAATTATAAGTGATGATATAGAGTGTGGGGAATAGGGGGCGTAAAATGAGATATTTGCGTGTTTGCTTAGCTGTATTTTTATTGCTGGGGATTTTATCGATAGGGAATATTTCGTCTGCCGCCGATTGGTATTATGTTGGTCAAAGTGCTAATAAAGATACTTTTTTAATCGATAATGAAAGTCTTGAAAAGACGAGTTTACAGGCTAAGTTATGGGTTCGAAAAGGTAGTGCTGACGGTACGACTATTTATTATTTGATGGGGATGGATCGGGAGTCGCGCACGGTGAAAGTTATTTCGCGGATTAAGTACGGTGCGTCCGGTGAGGTTTTAGAAGCGGGGGCTGTCAATAGTGAATGGCTTGCTATTGTGCCGGATTCGCCGATGGAATGGGTTTATTCGTTATTGTGGTAAATGTTAAGGTGTGAATTTTGATATACGATTGTTATAGTTGTATGCTAGCTGGCGGAGATTAATACCATGAGATTAATGCGTATATTTTTTATAGTTTTTTGTTTATTAGGGCTATTCGGTTTAAACAGTACTTCATTGGCTGTTAATTGGGATTATATTGGCAAGAATGTTAAAGGCACGATGCTGTTTGTTGATACGGATAGTGCTGAAATAAATGCTGAACATGCCAGGGTATGGGTTAAGATGGAGTATCCGGATGGGGCGTCAGATATTTTTCTTGTTGTCATGGCTCGTCGGGCAAAGATTATAAAATATTTCTCTTATGCTGTTTATGATAAAAATGGCGTAATTACCAGTGCCGGAGATTTCTATGACGGGTGGAAACATATAGTGCCGGAGTCGGGCATGGAGGCGGTGTATAAATCGATTTGGCCGTTTTACTAAATAGCGTCTGAGCCGTTATGGGCTCTGGGGAAAAGAAGCATATATCTTCCTCGCTCTCTGCCTACAGCTTCGCTGATAGGAAAGGTCGCTTCGGAAGATATATGCTTCTTTTTGGTGACCGGAGTACGATAGCGCCGTTTCTCAGAGGTTATTTAGTTGCAGTGGCCGAATCGCTTTATACGGGGGAAGGGAGTGTGGAGGTTATTTAGGGCTTCTCCGCATTGCTTCGCTCACTACGGGGGATGTGGTTTTGTATTAGTGCAATGAGCAGTGGTGGCGTGGCTCAGGTGTTATTTAGGGGCTTTCCGCATTGCTTCGCTCGCTGCGGGGGATGTGGTTTTGTATTAGTGCAATGAGCGGTGGTGGCGTGACTCAGGTGTTATTTAGGTGTTCTCCGCATTGCTTCGCTCGCTACGGGGAGTGTGATGGTTTTTAGCGTAATGAGCGGTGGTGGCGTGGCTCAGGTGTTATTTAGGGGCTTTCCGCATTGCTTCGCTCGCTACGGAGTAGTTATCACACACACGCCCCCCCTTATCATATCTTAAGTTTGCCGGACTAAATAATTCTAAAAAAGGCTAATGTACTCTGAGTAGAAAAGGAGGCCTATACCTTTCGATGCGACTTTTCCTATCAGCGAAGCTGTAGGCTAGGAGCAAGAAAGGTATAGGCCCCTTTTTTATTAAAGGACTTTGTTTAAGAATTATTTAGTCGGAAGGCACATTAAGATATGCTATAATAAAATTTAAAGGTACTAAGATAAAAAGTAGTTAATAAAGGGATTAAACACTTAATAAGTGTATTTATAAGAAAGAAATTAGAGGAGGTTTTGCATGGCGACGGATATTACAACTTTTGATAAGAGTTTTTTGAAAAAGCCGATTAAGTTGATTGTTTCGGATGTGGACGGAACGCTTGTTGATACGGATAAGCATGTCAGTGATGTGACGGTGCAGGCTATGAAGGAAGCGATGGCTGAGGGTATTACGGTGGCGGTAGCCAGCGGTCGTGCGTTCGGTGAGATGGGCGAGGTGTTGCATCGTTTACCGGAGATTGAGGAATATATTTGCAGTAACGGGGCTGTAGTTGTAGAGCAGAAGAATGGCGAGTCCAAAGTGATTTTCCATCAGTCTTTCAGTAATGAAGAAGGGCTGCGGTTATTGGATGAGTTGTTGCCGTTTGATGTGTATATTGAAGCGTATGGCGGTAAGAATATTTTCGGCACGGCCAATGAGATGGAGGAATTTGCCGCTAATTTATCGCCGCATTTGGTTCCGCTCATGAAGGCCAGTCGTACAATGGTGCCGAATTTGCGCGATTATATTGTGGAAACGGGCATGGATTTGGAAAAAATCCAGTTGTTCTACGGTACGGAAGAGAAAAAGCAGGCTATTCTGAAGCATTTTGAAGGGGACGATCATTTTACGATTATTCAGTCCAGTGAAGGTAATTTGGAGTTTGTACAACCCGGCATCAGCAAAGGCCGTGCGGTGGAAGCGTTGGCTAATAAGTTGGGGATTACGGCCGATGAGGTAATGACTATCGGGGACAGTAACAATGATTTGACGATGCTCGCGTATGCAGGCGTATCGTTTGCCATGGCCAATGGTGAGGCTACGACGAAAGCAACGGCCAAATATTTGGCGCCGACTAATGATGAAGATGGTGTGGCTCAAGTGGTGCGTGCTGTTGTAGCGGCGTCTAAAGAATTGGTGAAATAATGAACAGTAAGGAAGAACTGCCGACCGAACTTAAGGATGCGGTAAGTTGGCGTTTCGTGGTGAATGGTGAGCGATGCGTTAAATGCGGAGCCTGTGCCATGGATTGCCCGGTGCAGATTATCGTGGAAGAACCGCAGCAGTTTTTTATCGGCAGCGGCTGCATCGGTTGCGGCGATTGTTATGAGATTTGTCCCGTTGGTGCTATTGAACGTATCAAAGTTGATAGAGACTAGTATGGTGAATATTTAGTTGAAGTACAAGTTAATATGGATTAGGCGATTAGTAGTGATTTTTAGGGCTTTCGTAAGGTAAATAAGCTTTGCGTGGGAACCTGAGATATGATGCTAATCGCTTTTATTTTTGAGGGGCGTTTTTAGGCATATAGGAGAACGTGTTGGTTTTATAACCGGTGTATTTTCACAGAATACATCGGTTTTTCTTTATGATAATTATTGTCGGAATGGAGCTTATTTAAATTACTGAGTAGTAATTCAAGAGTTGTTATCTTAATTTTTGAAGTGAAGGTTTACAAACTTAATGATAATGAGATGAAGTTGAATTTTAATTCCTCTTAAGTTGAAGGGTAATTTTGAAAAATAAGATTATATATAGTGTTTTAAAGGAAGTTTTCATGAGTTAGTATTGACAGTTACTATCATTTTATATAAAATAATGTATGCAATAGAAGAATTTTTTCTCAATTCTATAAATTTTAATACATAATAAACGAATGCTAAGTAGCATAGGACAATGTAATATTTGTAGCCAAAAATTTGGCCTCTTTCGACAAGGTTAGCACTGCGCGACGATTTCAGTTGGCTTGAGTAAGCCGATATGTAATAGTACCTCATATTTTCAGGTAAGTGTTATTGGAATCAGGGACGTATACTGTTGACCTGTTTTTATGTCATAACGAAATGAGGGTAGTTGATGAACGATGTCGAATTAATGACACGTCAAGAACGCCTGCAAGAGTTACAGACCGCTACGAAGCATCGAACTGAAACATTGGGCAGTTGGGCCGTACCGGTTCTGACTGCCTTTTTATTATGCGCAATTATAGCCGCAGTAGCCTTGGGCAGTGTAACTATCTCGGCAGAGCAAGTAATGACGGTAATAAGTGCAAAATTAACGGGGAGCGTGGTGCCTGAGTCGGTGCCACCCGCCATGACGGATATTATTTGGGATATTCGCATACCTCGTGTCATATTGGCCGCATTAGTCGGTGCCGGACTGGCTTTATCCGGTGCGATTATGCAGGCGTCGGTGCAAAATCCGCTGGCGGAACCATTTATTTTGGGGATTGCGTCCGGTGCCTCGGTGGGGGCAGTTGTAGCGATTCTGTTAGGTCATTTATTAGGAGCCGCTAATGTAGGGGTGCCGCTGTGGGCTTTTGGCGGTGCCATCGTGGCAACTCTGGCAGTACTTGCTTTGGCCGGTATGGGGCGACGCATCTCGACGGTCAAGCTCGTCTTGGCCGGTGCGGTTGTGAGTGCCTTATGTACGGCTTTGTCCAATTTTATTATCTACATGGCCGGTGATGCGGAAGGCATGCAAAGTGCCGCGTTTTGGACAATGGGTTCGCTAGCCGATGCGAAATGGTCCATGCTTGGTTGGCCGGCTCTCGTGGTCGGTTGTATGACTGTTTACTTTTTATCCCAGGTGCGTGCCTTGGACGCCTTACTACTGGGCGAAGAAATGGCGGTTACACTGGGGATTAATGCGACGCGTAAACGGTACATCTATATGGCTTGTATGGCGCTTTTAACGGGTGTGCTCGTCTCGCAGTGCGGTATTATCGGGTTTGTGGGGCTCGTTATTCCTCACATGTCGCGTGCCTTTGTAGGTGTCGGTCATAAGCGGTTGCTGCCCGTAGTTGTGTTGGGTGGTGCCATTTTCCTTGTGTTGGCCGATTTACTGTCTCGTGTGCTGTTGCCGGCCGGCGATTTGCCAATCGGCATTTTGACAGCCTTAATGGGGGCGCCGCTCTTTATGAAACTTCTCTTTGGTTCGAGTCGGAATTTTGGCGGTTAGGAGGCTGGTATGAAAGAAATTGTAGTAAAAAATCTTAGCTACCGTGCCGGTAACAATCAAATTCTAAATGATTTATCACTCACCATTCCGGGCGATAAATTTGTAGGACTTATGGGGCCGAATGGGTGCGGCAAGTCGACCTTATTGAAACATTTATACCGAGTCCTTCCCATTCAGCAGGGTGAAATAACCTTTGACGGTACGCCATTGGCGGCGATTCCGCTTCGCGAAGCGGCTCAGCAAATCGGTGTGATGGGACAGTTTCATGCGGTCAACTTTGATTTTACGGTGTGGCAAATTGTAATGATGGGTCGTACGCCATATAAAAAAGGTTTTGACGATGACACGGAAGAAGACGCACAGCTTGCCATGGAGGCCCTCCGAAAGGTTGGAATGTGGGACCGAGCTAAACGAAGCTTTGCTTCGTTATCCGGCGGTGAGCAGCAACGTGTCATGTTGGCTCGTGTGCTTTGCCAACAACCGTCGTACTTAATTTTAGATGAGCCGACGAACCATCTGGATATAACCTATCAATTGGAACTGTTGGAAGTGATTAAAGGTCTTGGTGTTGGCGTCATTGCCGCACTTCATGATTTGAACTTGGCTTCGCTCTTTTGTGATGAGATTTTTATCATGAAAAAAGGACGTCTCGTGAATCACGGTTCCCCGGCAGAACTTATCAGCGAAGAGCTGATTCGTGATGTGTATGATGTGAAAGGGATTGTGTCGGCCCATGACGACGGCACGCCGATTGTGACGTATCGTAGGCAGAGCATGATTGGGAATTCGGGTGATTCGCCATGATGTCCCGGTGGGAGCGATGGAGTCGGCGCTTAATCGGCTTGGTAGCGCTTAGTGCCTTAGTATTAGTCGTGTGGTTTGCGTATACTAACGGTCGCTGGCAACCTGTTGGTGAGGTAAGTGCCAATCAAGGCGGTATCGTTATTCGAAATTTTGACAGTGACGGAAATCCAATGAGTTTTGAATATGAAGAACCGCCGAGTCGTGTGATTATTACGTATCCCGGTGCGACGGAATTACTCATTGATTTGGGCCTCGAGAACCGAATTGTCGGTACGGTAGAGCCTTACGGTGAAGAACCGGAGCGATACCGCGAGACCTATAGTCGTTTGCCTTTGGTAACGAATAGTTATGTGCCCAGCCGTGAACAGGTTATGGCGTTGCAGCCTGACTTACTTATGGGCTGGTCACATCATTTTACGCCGGCCGCACTGGGTGATGTGCGGCAGTGGTATGAACGAAATATCGGTGTATATATTGTGCCTGCTACGATTCGTAAGAATCAGCCGACTATGGAGAGTACAGTATATCCCTTTATTGATGATATGGGACAGCTTTTTCAGGTCCCGGAGCGGGCAAGTGCCTATAAAGAACAATTACAAAAGCGAGTGCAAAAAGTGACTGAACAAGTAAATCAACGGAACTATAAGCCAAATGTCATTATTTTACAAGCCCATGGGCATAGTACTTATAGCTTATACGGACCGGTTTATCTTGTGGATGACATTGTCAAAAAAGCGGGCGGTCATAACCTGACCGACCGACAGATTTCAGTTGTGGGGCCGGAACGTGTGTTGGCGTTCGACCCGGATGTAATTGTGTTTGTGACCGTAAGTCAAGGTAATCGTACGCCAAGTGCTGAGGAGGCGATTGCCGAATTGTTAAAAGATCCGAATTTGCGTAATATGCGTGCTATTCGGGAGCGGCGCATTATAGCCGTGCCGTTTGCGGATGTTAACAATGGTAACGGTCGTGTGGTAGATGCCCTGGAGAGAATTGCTCAGGGATTCGAGGAGGTAAAATAATGAAATTGAATCATCGCAATGGTGTAAGTAAAGCTGTTTTGACAGCTTTGGTAATTACCGCTACGAGCGGCAGTGTGTGGGCCGCCGACTACGATGAAAGCAATTTGCAAGATTTAGGGAAAGTTGTGCTCGTAACAGCCAGTCGTTTATCGGAAGAAAAAGTGGACATTCCGGCGGATACGACCGTTATTACGGCTAAAGAAATTGAACAAGGCAACTACAATAGTGTGTCTGATGCGTTGAAAGCCAATAATGTGCCGGTAGTTCAGAAAGGTTTTGCATCGTACCCTGAACTTAACGGTGACACCCGTGTGCTCGTTATGGTAAACGGCCGTAAAATGAACTGGGATCATTTAATTGTATCCGGTGCCAATAATGCCATCGATATCGACCAGTTCCCGGTTGAAAATATTGAACGTATCGAAGTGGTAAAAGGCCCTAACTCCGCGCTCTACGGTGAACGTGCCGTAGCCGGTGTTATTAACATCATTACCAAAGAAGGTACTATGGGTCAAAAGACGACCGTTAAAGGTGAAGTCGGCAGCTGGGGTTACTGGAAAACCGGTATTACGGCGCAAGGCGGTGATGAAAGTAATGCGTACTTCGTATCCTACAGCAAAACGCGTCAAAAAAATTATCACTATAAAGACAGCAACGGTAATTCTCATGAATTCCCGGACAGCTCCATTAACCGTAATAATGTAACGGCTCGTTTTGACCATTATTTTGATGATGACCGCATGACGGTAGATTTCTCCTATAGCCATCGTAAAGACGGCTTCGGCATTTACCTCAGCGATCCACAAAACGGTGTTGCTTACGGTTCCGGCATGAAGAGTAATACAACCGACATGAGCTATGGCGTGACCTATAACTTCGGTTCCGATTCCGGCACGTTCGTACGTGCTTACCGCAATACTGAAAAAGCGGATGCACCGTTTGCCGGCACACCGTATGAACATGACTTGACTATGTTTGGTTTAGAAGGCCAAAAAACATGGAAACTTGGTGACCATACCTTAATCAGTGGTGCTACTTTTAACAAAGAAGATATCGACGAAACCAATGATGGTGTTTCTTTTAACAAAGGGGCTAAAACGAAGGCGGCTTATGTGGAAGATAAATGGGAACTCGGCAATGGCTGGACCGCTAACCTTGGCACTCGCTATGAACATCACGATACATTCGGCGGTGACTGGGCATCTCATATCGGTTTGAATAAAAAACTCGATGAAAATACCCATGCTTACATTTCTTGGGGCCAGGCCGTTAATAACCCGACTCTTAAGATGTTATACGCTAACTCCCCGTACTGGATTGGTAACCCTGATTTGAAACAGGAAAAATCGTATACCGTAACATTAGGGATTGACAGTCAAGTATCCGATCGTTTACTCGTATCGGCCAGCATCTATGAAAGCAAATTGAAAGATGCTCTTGATTGGGTATGGGATACAAGCATTGCCAAAACAGTGTACTACAACGTAAATAAAGAAAAACGCCAAGGTCTCAACTTGAGCGCTACTTATAAATTGGATGATGCTTGGAAACTTCGTGCATCTTACAACTTCTTGCGTCAACGTGTTAATACCGGTAGCGGTATGACAAATGACGATAAGAACCGTCATCCGAACTCTTATGGCTTGGAAGTAAGTTATGAAAAGAATCGTTGGTACGTATCCAACAACTTCCGTTATGTAACCGGTCGTTCAACCGCTTATTACACGGATTCCTCCTATTTTAACTGGGACTTGAACGTAAGTTATAAATTGAGTGATTCCACGAAGATTTACGCGCAGGGCCTGAACTTAACCAATGAATCCTATGAAGTAGAACCGTATAACTATCCGGTTGGTGCGTATGCTATGCCGGAACGCCATTATGTAGTAGGTGTGGAACATAGCTTCTAAAATTTTTTTGAAAAGGTTAGGTCGTGAAGTTGATGGGCTCGGTAAATTTAAAATTATAAATTATTGGCCGGCACTGTATGTTAAGTGATTTTAAAACGTTAAATGACCGACTTTAAGGCGGTGATTAATAGATTATTTTATTTAAACAAAGGAGTATCTCATGGAACTATTAGAATTATTTCACCAAGGCGGATTAGTAATGTATCCGTTGTTACTTTGCTCGATTATAGCTATCGCTATCTTGGTAGAACGGGTGCGCACCTATCGTGCAGCGCAATCCAATATGAATCGTTTGCGCGAAGAAGTACCTGTGTTAACGGCAGCCAATAATCAAAAAGGTTTGGAAGCTTTGTGTGCCGAAGATGGCGGTGTGGCAGCCGAAATGCTTACGTCGGCTATTTACCGCGACACAGTTAAATCCAAAAATGCCGCGTTACAGGGCGCAGCCGGTGCCATTGCGGGTCGCTTACGTGCTCGCTTGAGTTATTTGGAAACTATCGTTACCTTGGCTCCGCTCCTCGGTTTGCTCGGTACGGTTACCGGTATGATCAGCTCTTTCAGCGTGTTATCTGTATCCGACGGTCAGCCATTCGCTATTACCGGCGGCGTGGGCGAAGCGTTGATTGCTACAGCAACAGGCCTTGTTGTGGCTATCGTAGCCCTCGTTATCCATTCCTATTTGGTGCATAAACAAGACGGTCTTATTACCGATATGGAAGAAATCGGTGATGTGTATATGAATGCGGCCGTTGATGTTGTAGCGAAAGAGGCTTAATGTGAATATCCGAAGCCTTCGTACAACTAATAAACCAAAGCTTATGATTATCCCCATGATTGACATTATATTCTTCCTATTAGTGTTTTTCATGATGAGTATGTTGTCCATGGTCGTGCAAAAATCCATGCCTGTGAACTTACCGACAGCCACAGCCAGTTCGGTTGATTTGCGGCGTAAGATTCCGATTACCATCACGGCGGATGGCAAAATTTATGTAGAGCAGGATGCGTACGACTTGAACGGTATGGCCAAACGTCTTGAAGCTGAAAAAGCTAAAGGCGGTGATTTAACGATTATTCTCAGAGCCGACCAACGTGCGCAGTATGGTGAATTTGTTCAAGTTTTGGATACGCTCAAAAATATGCAGCTCAATAAGATTGCCGTAGCTACCGAAAGTAAGTAGGTGATAGTATGAGTGAAAACGTACAAGAGGTAACGCAAAAAACGTCGCCGTTTGCTCATATTTATAAAAATCGCTGGCGCATGGCGATTACGACGTCCGTGATTATCAATGTGGCGTTGATGAGCGGTATGGTGTGGTCGTTTTTGCAAAAACCGGAACTCGTGCCCGATAAGACGCCGATTACCATCAGTGTAGTCGGAGATGCGGGTCCTTCGGCGGGGCCGGCTGTAGCAGCGCCGCAAAAGTCGACGGTACAACCGCCGGCACCGTTAACCGAAGAGCAGATTGCGGATATTAAAAACGGTGTGCCCGTAGAACAGGTAATCAAAAAAGATACACCGCAAGTACCGGCGGCACCGGTAGCACCGGCTGCAACCGGTTCGTATGCCGGTGAATCATCCGGTTCGGGCGGCGGCAGTGGCAGTGAAGCCGGCGAAGGAACCGGTAGTGGCGGCGGTAGCGGTCAAGGCGGCGTTGCCGGCGGCGAAGGTACTGAACCGGCCGGAGATATCGTCATTGATGCGGAATATTTAGGACCCCGTTCATTACCGGGTAAAGGTAATGTCGTGGTATATGTATTGATCAATGAAGCGGGTCGAGCTGTGGATGTAGATATTATCAGCAGCAGTGGTAACGGTTCGTTAGATCGCTGGGCGTTGCAACAGGCGCGCAGCAGTGCATACCGCCCTAAAACGGTGAACGGTGAGCCGGTTGTTTCCGAAGGGAAAATTGAGTTTGGCAGCTAGTTAAAATCTAATGAGCAACTGAATTAGTTTGGCAGGATGGTTTTAAGACAGTTGCTAGTAAAGGAAGCCGTAACAGGAGGGCAGGTAGGTCGCTCTCCTGTTTTCCGTTCTTATACTATAAAGTTGAATTTCAAGTTCCGAATATGAAATTTTAATAGCAATTAGTGATGCTAAGTTATATTGATTGTTAAAAGACGATTGTGGTTTTGTGTGCAGTATAGTTATACGGTGTTGTATAGCTTGAGTTTTGAGAGAGGAGACCTCGGTAATGAAGACAAATGGTGTGCGTGTGAAAAAAGGCCAAGCCGTACTGGCCGGTCGTGTGTTGGGCGCCTTAGTATTAGGCGGTTTATGGACTGTTGCGGCCGGTAATCAGGTAGAGGCGGCCCGTGATTACAGTAATTTGCAGGACTTGGGTAAAGTTACGTTAGTGGAAGAAAAGAAAGAGCCTGTAGTAGAGCAGGCGGAGCCAGAAACAGCGTCTGAAGACACTTATGCCGGCGGTCAGGTATCTCGTAAGAGCAGTATTGGCGTTTTGGGCAAAAAAGACTTCATGGAAGTGCCGTTTAATGTAATTTCCATTTCCGAAGAAACGATGCAGAACCAGCAGGCTAGCAATATTATCGACGTAGTGGCGAACGATCCGTCGGTTACGGATTTAACCTTGTCCGGAGCGTCCAATGCATGGAGTATCCGCGGTTTTAAAACGACCCAGCAGGATGTGCAGTTGAACGGTATTTACGGCGTTGCACCGCGTTACTATACGGGTATTGAGTACCTTGAAAATGTAGAAATTCTAAAGGGCCCGAGTGCGATGCTCAGCGGCATGGCACCAAATGATACGGTAGGCGGCGTTATTAACTATGTAACGAAACATGCCGGTGATGAGCCGAAAAATACCGTGACGTTGACCTACGGTGAGGGCCATCAGTTCACACAACAACTCGATATGAGCCGCCGTTTTAACGACGGTAAATACGGGGTTCGTCTCAACATCTTAAACCGTGGCAGCCAGGAAGATGCATACAAGAATGAATCTAACAGTGCCAACACCGTATTTATGGGTTTTGACGCCAAAGGGGAACGTTGGCGTACTTCCCTCGACATGGGCTATATTTATAACGATATTGAAAATCCTCAGTATCAGGTAACCATGTCTCAGGCTACGGCCAATAAGCTTACAGCCTTGCCGAGTGTGAGCGATGACGCTACGTTCGGGGCACCGGATACCTATCGTCGCGTGACTGAGAAATTTGCCCTTTGGAAAGGGGAATATGACCTTAACGATGATTGGACCGCTTGGGCCGCCTTTGGTATGCGTAATACCTCTCAGGACGGCTTATCTAACCGTTTCTTATTGAACAATGTAAACGGTAATGCTCGCGTTAGTTACGTACACAATCGCCAGATTAATAAGGCTATTTCCAGTGAATTTGGCGTTCGCGGTCATTTGCAAACCGGCTCTTTGTCTCATGAAGTAAGTATCGCCGCATCCCAAGTTCGTTACAAAGTATACGAAGATAAACCGTCCGTAACGCCAACGTACACAACTAATGTTTATAGTCCTTCTTGGCAAACGTATACCGACGGCAGCTATGGTCCGTACTTGATTCGTGATAATCGCGTGCAGCAAAGTGTAGGTATTAACGATATTATCTCCACGGCCGATAACCGTTGGAACTTTATTCTCGGCGGTCGTATTCAGCAGGTAAAAGACACCTCTTACAGCTACAGTGGCAGCACGTTGAAGAGCACGAACCGTTATGATGAAACGGCCTTTACGCCAACTTTTGGCATCGTTCATAAAGTGACTGATCGCATGTCCTTTTATGCGAACTATGCGCAGGGCTTATCCTTAGGTGAAACGGCGCCGGATGGCACGGAAAATGCAGGTGAAACGTTCGCACCGTATAAAACGACGCAGTATGAAGTGGGGGCTAAATTTGATTTTGGCAAAATCGCCACTACCATCAGTGCCTTTACCATGAAAAACCCAAGCTTTATCACCACGGATGACAACTATTATTCTTTAGCCGGTGAACAGCGTAACCGCGGTGTGGAACTTAGCGTATTCGGTGAACCTCGTGAAGGTACGCGTATTTTGGGCGGTATTACCTTCATGGATGCTAAATACATTACCTTGGCCTCTTCCTATGCCGGTTACGAAGGCAATCAGGCTACGGGGGTACCGCGTTGGAGTGGCGTTATCGGCGTAGAACAGGACATTAAGAGCGTGGAAGGCTTGTCCGTTAATACACGCTTGACCTATAACGGCAAGGCCTATGTAAATATGGCCAATACCCTCAGCACGAGCCCATGGGTTCGTTGGGACTTGGGTGCTCGTTATAAATTTACTTGGGACAAAACCCCGTTAACTGTACGCGCCAACGTGTACAACGTACTCGATACCGTTAAATGGCATGCCCTTCAAGGCAGCACGACGAATGCTATCTACTTAGGCAAAGGCCGTACCTTTACCTTATCCGTTTCTGCTGATTTCTAATCGAGGTAATACATGAATTGGAATCGAAGACCCTGGCTATTGGGCCTCTTATTGCTAGTCGGGCTAGTGCTGTTGGCGAGTTATTCACTCACCGTGGGAGCACGCCATATTCCTTTGCCGACAATATGGAAGGCGCTGGTAAACTATGACCCTTCACAGGTAGACGAGTTATTGGTGCAAACCTTGCGCGTACCGCGACTCCTGTTGGCCGTGGCCTGCGGTATCAGTTTTGGCGTAGCCGGGGCTTTGATGCAGGGGATAACGAATAATCCCATGGCCAGTCCGTCTATAATGGGGGTCAACTCCGGTGCTGCCTTAGGTTTGGCGGTCGCTATGATTTTGTTGCCGGACAGTAGCTTAAATGTAGCCGTATTATTTGCCTTTGGCGGCGCCGCTTTGGCGACGGTCATCATTATGGCACTGGCCAATCGCAACGGCAGCCGGATGTCGCCGGTTTTTCTCGCCTTAGCCGGTACGGCTGTGAGCGCCGTATTATTGGCCATTACACAGGCCTTGGTAGTCTATTTTGATGTGGCGCAGGACTTGAGTTATTGGACCGCCGGTGGCATCAGTGGCGTGCGTATGCCACAAGTTCTCTTGTTATGGCCGTGGACTTTGATAGGTGTAGTCATGGCAGTTAGTTTGTCAAAATCCGTAACCCTTCTTAGCTTCGGCGAGGAGATGGCTATCGGTCTTGGTGGCCACATGGGACGCATTCGCTTTTTGGCCGGTGTAGCGGTATTAATCCTTTGCGGATCCGCCGTGGCTATTGCGGGGCCTATTGGCTTCGTCGGCCTCGTGACACCGCATATGGCTCGCCAATTGGTGGGCATTGATTATCGCAAGGTAATTCCCATTACGGCTTTATTGGGGGCCATTTTATTGGTTGGGGCCGATTTGGTAGCTCGCAGTGTGGCAGCTCCCTTTGAAATACCGTTAGGTGCCATTACAGCGCTCATCGGCGTACCGTTCTTCCTCTACTTAGCGAATCGAAAGGGGGCACGGTAATGACACTTCGTCAAAAACAGTTCGCAGTATATAGCACCGTATTTCTGGTGCTCTTATTGCTGTTCTTCTTTCTCCATGTGAGTACCGGCTTTACCTATTATTCGCACAGCCATTTATTGGCTATTCTGTTAGGGGGCGGTACGGCGGAAGAAAATACGGTAGTCTTCGATTTTCGCTTGGTACGAGCGGTACTCGCTGTTTTAATCGGTATGGGCTTAGCCTTGTCGGGGGCTGTATTTCAGCAACTCACCCGTAATGAATTGGCCGGCCCGGGACTTCTTGGTGTCAATGCAGGGGCCGGTCTCGGTGTCATGATATTAATTTTTCTTACACCGATTGACCAAGGTCTTCCCATATGGTCATTGCCGATCGTGGCAGTCATGGGGGCTCTCGTGGCGGCCGGGAGCATCTACGCTTTGGCTATGCGTAAAAACGAAGCGGGCGGTACTTATGCGTTGGTGCTCAGCGGCATTACCTTGACGGCCGGTATTCATGCCTTGCAAACGTTACTAATAGTTCTTTTGTCGCCTGAAAAGTTTAATCAGGTCAATACTTGGATTATCGGGAATATTGCGGGCAACACCTGGGCGCATGTGTTAATTTTAGGAGCTGTGGTCGTCGTATTGGCGATTATACTCTATGCCAATCGGACAACCCTTAATATTCTTACGCTCCGCGATGAAACAGCCATCGGTCTTGGGGTGTCGCTCAAACGCAGTCGTCCGGGCTTCTTAATTTTGGCTGTTATTTTAGCCGCCACCTGTGTGGCCATTGGCGGCAGCATCGGCTTTATCGGGCTCGTGGCACCACATATTGCCCGGCGTTTAATCGGAGCCGATTGTACCTATGTATTGCCACTGACGGCGTTAATCGGAGGATGGCTTTTGGTAACGGCCGACTGGGTTGGCCGCGTTATTATTGCACCGGATGAAATGCTGGTGGGCATCGTGGTAGCTCTCATCGGAGCGCCGTATTTTCTATTTATTTTGGCACGGAAACGGGGGTAAGTCATGGATCATTCTGCAATGAACCGGTCTGCAATGGAGCAATCTGCAATGAGTCAATCTGGCATGAACGAATCTTCAATGGATTATTCTAAAAAAACGGATATTCAGATAGAAGGGTTGCGCACGGGTTATGACAAAACGGTCATCATCGACAATTTAAACCTTACCATTCCGCGTGGCAAAGTAACGGCTTTAATCGGTTCGAACGGTTGTGGCAAGTCGACACTTCTGAAAACAATATGTCGTATTATTACACCTATGAGTGGTACGGTGTATTTGGACGGCCAAGATATTCATAAAGAAAACACGAAGGTGTTGGCAAAAAAGATTGCTATTTTGCCACAGCATCCGACGGCACCGGAAGGGCTGACCATTCGTGAGCTCATCGCTTATGGCCGAGCGCCGTATAAGAACGGTGTTTTCACGCGGATGAAGCGGGAAGACCGAGATATTATTAACTGGGCTCTTAAAGTAACGCATTTGGAAGACTTGGCGGACAGACCGATTCATCGTTTATCCGGTGGGCAGCGGCAACGAGCATGGATTGCCATGGCTATTGCACAGGATACGGAAATCCTCTTCTTAGATGAACCGACCAGCTTTTTAGATATTGCGCATCAATTGGAAGTGTTGCAATTAGTGGCTGAACTCAATAAGACATATGGCAAAACCATTATCATGGTGCTTCATGAACTGAATCAGGCAGCTCGCTTTGCGGATCATATTATTGCCATGAAAGATGGCTCGGTGCGTTTTGAAGGCTCGCCGGAAGCGGTGTTTACGGCCGAAATGTTGGCTGATGTGTTCGGCATAACCGCCATGATTATGAAAGACCCGCTTACACGCTTGCCGTTTTGCATTCCACAAAACGTGGGAGGCTCTTTATGAGACAGTTGAAAACGTTGATGCGAGCCGTAACCGGGCGCAGACGATTGAAACCGTTAATGCAATCCATAACCGGATGTAGTAAATATTCCTTGGAACAAATCGTATCGGAAGCGAATGGGCGCAAGGTACAGCCTATAACTTGGCGAAAGGCTGCTATGGTAATGGCATTTTTACCTATATTGCTCGTGGCCGGATGCAGTTTTGAGGATGTGAATTGGTCTATCAAACCAAGTTTGGCGGCGGTAACGGCGAAGGCGAAGCCTTTATTCGACCCGAATGTGCTTAGAAGTGATGCATCGGCGGCGATTGATGCGGAACTGGCAAAGCGAAAAGTACAAGTTCAAAAGAAGGCGGACGCTCTTTTCACGGAACAGGATGGGCAGCTTATCTTAAAGCATAAATACGGTACCACCGTAATTCCTAAAGAGGCCAAACGGGTTGTGGTGATTCGTTTGGAGGATCCTATGGCGGCCTTGGGGGCGCCTATGGTGGGGGCGTATAATCCGCCGACTTTTTACCTCCATGACGAATTGACGGCCGAGGGTGTGGAACCCATCAGCATTAATGAAAATATCAAGGCCATCAACATGGAACAGGTGCAGGCGTTAAAGCCGGATTTGATTCTGTTGCGTGATTCTTTTGACCGTAATACTTATGTGGCGCTCAGCAAAATTGCACCCGTAGCGGCGTTAAGATTGCAAGATACGGAGGTCACGTTGCTCGCACTAGGTCGTATTCTTCATCGTGAAAAACAGGCTGAAGACCGTTTACACCTCTATTATGACCGCGTCAAAGAAGCTCGCATGGAGATTAAGGCTCATATTGGGAATGCACCGGTAGCATTGCTACGCGTTATGCGCAAAGAAGTGCGCCTGTATCCGTATTCGACGAACGATATTAATCGCTTCATGTATGAACTCTTGAATTTGCGACCGGACCCGATGTCGGTGGCGCAGGATTCTGGGGATACGAATGTGGTATCCCTCGAAATGTTGCCGGAGCTTAAGGCTGAGTACTTGATTGTAGCCAGTGGCTACGGACCAAGCAGTAGCGGTAATGCGGGGGCTGCTCAAAAGTACTATGAAGAACTGCAAGCGGATCCCTTGTGGCAAACCATTCCGGCCGTTAAAGACGGCCATATCCTAAACGTAAATCCGGTCCTTTGGAATGCCCACGGCATTATTGCCAAAGAGCGGGCCATTGAAGATTTGCGGCGCTATCTGACGACGGTGAAGTAAAATTTAATTTCACGGAACGTTATTTTATGAATTGTCAATGAGTCATTTTTAATATAAAATATAATCATGATTAGACCTTTTTGACATTCAATCTTAGGGACGATTGATACAGCAATGAATTGTTTAGGGATACTGTATTAGAGGTGACTTATGAAACGAATAGTAGCTTTTCTTATGATGATTCTGTCAGTAGTAATCATCGCCGGTTGCAGTAATGAGACGGCAACGACTAATACGACGCATACGAGCATTTTCACGGACCCGGAAATTATTACGAAAGCCATGGCTGATCTTCGTGAAATGCCGGAGCTCAAGGGTAAAGATTTGAAGCTGTTCCAAGATGTGACTGTATCGGACATTGATGGTGAAGGGAATGTCATTGACCTTGATGTGCTAAAGCCGGATACGACCGACAAGGTTGACCATTATACCTATATTAATGGCAAGTGGACTGGTCCGGAACCGGTGCAGCTCACCGGTGACGGCAATATGGACGATAATATCATGCCTATTAAAAGCATCGATTTTTCAAAAGTAACACAAATTTACAAGATTGCTGATGAAAAGGCCAAGGCGATTGAACAGGGGCAAGTCAATAAGAGTGTAATCTATGAATTCGATGTGGATGCGCATATGTACCGAGCTCATATTCATATTGAGGGAGCTCGTGAAAAATACACCGGCATCTTTGATGCCAATGGTAATTTGCTCATGATGCGGAAAGACTGATTTGAAAAGTGAAATAGGACGTAAAACCAAAGACCGGTTCAATTTGTCCTATAAATCTAAAACTGCAATAATTGGACATGAATACAAAAAAGGTACATAAAATATGCAACATAAATCATGCATATTTTATGTACCTTTTGTTTTTGATTAGTGCTATACTATATTTCGAGAGTTATTAACGTGAGTTAGGTTCATCGCCATGAAAGGCGGTGATACTATGACTGTATATGAAGCCTTATCTTTAATGATAGCTTTTGCTACACTTGTGGTATTAATTATTTCTTTTAAAAGATAAGAAATAAACCTAACGTAAAAGAAGTATTAGCGGTACTTCACACGTTAGGTTTATCATTTCAAAGCATTTAGATGAGCCTAACGCTAGCTACACGTTAATAACTCTCTTTGTACGTTAAGTATAACACAAGTAAGCTATAAAATCAAAGTCGATAGTGGTGGAAAAGCCTTTTAATTCGCGGTTTTATTCTTATTTTACGGCGCTATTTTTACAACTTGTCATAGGGGTCTTTACAAATCGAAAGTTTTAGATTATAATATAGCTAGTTAGATACATCTAATTAGATATAATTGAAACATATCTATATAATCTAATGTAATTTATATGTCCACCTCGTCGGAGAAGGGGGGATTGAATCCCACGGCTCCAAAGGTTGACGAAATAGTATTTTTAGCAAAACATCGTATGAAGGGGTTGATGCTTTGAAGAGTTTAGAAATGAGAGCGTTAGTAGGCCTTCACCGAAGTGTCAATATGCTCGATAAACTGACGGCGGACCTGGCAGCTAAGTATGAAGTGACGTTTAGCCAGTTCATGGTGCTGGAAGCCTTGTACAGCAAGGGCGATCTTACGGTGGGTGCCGTGCGTGAGCACATTTTGAGCAGTGTCGGTACAATTTCGGTTATTGTTAATAATTTAGTAAAAATGAAGTATATTGAGCGCTTGACGGATAAAAATGACCGCCGCGTATCAATCCTGCATTTAACTGAAGCAGGTCACAAAATTATCAGTCAATTGGCACCGGAAAACATAACTATGATAAAGGATGTACTTTCCGTGCTTGATGAAAAAGAAAAAGAAGATTTAGTAGCAATTTTAAGAAAAATTGGAGGTAAGACGGATGAAAAGAACCGTTAAAACAACAGTAAAAGGCTTTCAGACAATTGACGGAGCCGGTGTAAAATTAGTGCGTGTATTAGGCAATCAGACAATTAAAGAGTTTGATCCGATTTTAATGTTGGACTCGTTTGATAGTGTAAATCCGGCCGACTATACGGCAGGTTTCCCAATGCATCCGCATCGTGGCATTGAAACAATCAGTTATGTATCACGCGGTAAAATGGTGCATAAGGACAGCCTCGGCAATGAAGAAGCCGTTACGGATGGCGAAGTGCAATGGATGAACTCAGGTTCCGGTATTTTGCACGAAGAATTAGTACCGGCGTCCGAACGCTTATTGGGCGTTCAACTTTGGCTCAACTTACCGCAAAAAGATAAAATGAGCAAACCAAGCTATCATGGTATTAAGCGAGCAGATATTCCGGAAATTCCGATTGAAGGCGGCATACTTCGCTTGTTAGCCGGTTCGTACAAAGAGCATCAGGGCTATGTGGGTGAACATTTACCGCTCAACTACTATGATCTCCAGCTCGAAGCAGGCGCTGAAATTACGTTGACCATGGGCAAAGATGAATCGGTTATGCTTTTCACCTTGATTGGCGATATTGAAGTAGACGGTCAACATATTGAAGAAAAAACCGCCGTTAAATTAACTGAAGGCGATAGCGTTACGATTAAAAACGGCGATAAACCGGCGCAAGTATTGTACATCGCGTCTAAGGCTTTGAATGAACCGGTTGCTTGGGCGGGTCCGATTGTAATGAACACGGAAGACGAAGTTAAACAGGCCTTTGTTGATCTTAGAAATAATACCTTTGTTAAAACAAAAGTGGATTATTAATTAGCTGAAGACACAATTTAAAAATTGTCTAGTCTTAGTATTAATTAGTGCGTAATTGGCCGTTTTTACAGTATAATAAATAGTAGAGAGTAGTTAAATTTTAATATCCTAAGTGGGAGTTTGGCCGTGTGACAGAATTATAGGAGGATTGTATGGCTGAAAAAACATATGAAACTGAAAGTTTAGTGATTCATTGGAAGCCTGATTTATGTCAGCATGCAGCTAAATGTGTAAATGGGGCGCCCGATGTTTTTGATGTGAGTCGTAAACCGTGGATTATGCCGGAAAACGGTACGACCGAAGAGATTAAAGCGGTTATTGATCAGTGTCCGTCCGGTGCACTTACGTATACGGAAAAATAAGATTTTTATACCGGCTATTAGTCTTTAGTCTTAAATACAACAGGAGGTTCGTAAATGATTAAAATTGTACATGAAGCGGATAAAAACAGAGCCGCTGCCTATGATGGTGACAAAAATATCGGTGAAAGCACCTATTCGCCATCCGATAAATTCTGGATTATCGACCACACCTTGGTAGATGAAAACTACGGTGGTCAAGGCATTGCCGGCCAATTAGTGGCTGAAATTGTAAAACAGGCACGCGAACGGGGCTTGAAAATTATGCCGCTATGCCCATTTGCCAAAAAAGAATTTGACCGTCGTCCTGAGTATGCCGATATCCGCATGTAAGGGCATTTACATGCAAATCGTAGTGATTAATACATAAAATTGAAGTTGGCTTTAGAATTTGCTAATTTTTATATATAGTTGTTTTTCACAAAAACCTGTACTATAATGTAAGAAATACACAAAAAAGCTAGGGGAGCCTTATGGCTGAGAAAAGTGCGTGAACACTTGACCCTTGACCTGATTCGGATAATGCCGACGTAGGAAAGCTGTACAGGACTTTTAAAGCTCATCCGCGTGGATGAGCTTTTTATTTTGGCTTTTTTGCGTATAACCTATTTTAGGAGATATCTTTTTAATATATTTCCATGGATTCGCGCTTAGGTATAGCGCAGAGGAGGCTAAAATGAATAGTTCGAAATTTACAGTAAACATGCAGGATGTACGCTTGGCAAAAAGTGAGGAGTACACGACGCAGATGGATGCGGCGCGTCGCGGTTTGGTGACACCGCAACTTAAAGCGGTGGCTGAAAAAGAACAGATGCGGTTGGACGATTTGATGGCTCTCGTAGCATCCGGTCAGGTAGCGATTCCGGCTAATAAAATGCACACCAGTTTGTCGCCGGAAGGGGTAGGTAAGAACTGCCGCACTAAAATTAATGTAAACCTTGGCGTGTCGCCGGAACACAATAATTTGGACGAAGAATTGGAAAAAGTGCGCAACGCCATTGCCATGAAGGCAGAAGCTATCATGGACTTGTCGAATTTTGGCAAAACCCAAGAGTTCCGTCGTAAGTTAGTCGATATGTCGACGGCGATGATTGGTACTGTGCCGATGTATGATGCGGTAGGTATGCTCGATAAAGATTTGAAGGATATTACGGTAGATGAATTCTTTGCCGTTATTGAACAACACGCTAAAGATGGCGTGGACTTCATGACCATTCACTGCGGTATGAACCAAAAAACGGCACAACGTATCAAAGACAATCCGCGTTTGACTAATATAGTATCCCGTGGTGGCTCCTTACTCTTTGCTTGGATGGAAATGAACAAGCAGGAAAATCCGTTCTACGAATATTATGACCGTTTGCTCGAAGTTTGTGAAAAATACGATGTAACCTTGAGCCTTGGTGATGCATGTCGTCCGGGCTGTACCCACGATGCCACTGATGCAGCTCAGATTGAAGAACTCATCACTTTGGGTGAACTCACTAAGCGGGCTTGGGAACATAATGTGCAGGTTATGATTGAAGGTCCGGGTCACATGGTGCTCAATGAAATTGCGGCCAATATGACCTTGGAAAAACGCCTTTGCCATAATGCCCCGTTCTATGTGCTGGGACCGTTGGTTACAGATATTGCGCCGGGCTATGATCATATTACGAGTGCTATCGGTGGTGCCATTGCCGGTTCGTGTGGCGCCGATTTCCTTTGCTATGTAACCCCGGCTGAACATTTACGTTTGCCAACCGTTGAAGATGTGAAAGAAGGCATCATTGCTACGCGCATTGCCGCTCATGCAGCGGATTTGGCTAAAGGCATTCCGGGCGCTCAGGCTTGGGACGATGCCATGAGTAAAGCCCGTGCGGAAGTGGATTTTGATACCATGATTTCATTGGCTATCGATCCTGAAAAAGCTCGCCGTTACTATGAATCCAGTAAACCGGAATGCGAAGGCACTTGTACCATGTGCGGTAAAATGTGCCCGGCTCGCACCATGAAACATATCTTGGCCGGGGAAGACGTGTCGATTCGATAGAGGTTTGTGATATAATCTATGTATAAGCAGAAATAAGAGGACGGAACGGGCAGCCGTCGCCGGATAAGGTGTAAGACCTTTGAGTAGGAGATGTGGGAGTGTCGCCCCACCTTAGTTTAAAATAGAGGTAACTGTAACTGCGGTTATGATTGCCTCTATTTTTGTTTGTCTGTGATGGACTAAACTGAGAATTTATTTTTTATAAGTTAGGCGAGACCTTGCTTTCTATGGTATAATAGATTGAATAAATACGTAATAGAACTATTTAAATGTAGCTATGAATATGATTTTGAAGTTTTGACAAAAGCGTAAACATAGGCAGTTGTTACATTAATGGAGGGCATAATGAACCAAAAAGAGCTTATTATCGTTGTCGATTTTGGCGGTCAGTACAATCAGTTGATTGCACGTCGCGTTCGTGAAAACCACGTTTACTGCGAAGTGTATCCATATGATAAAGCGGTTGCTAAAATTAAAGAATTGAACCCGATGGGCGTAATTTTCACAGGCGGCCCTAACAGTGTTTACGAAGAAAAATCGCCTCGCATTGAAGCGGAAGTGTTCGAATTGGGTATTCCGGTACTCGGCCTTTGCTACGGTATGCAGCTTATGGCACACACTTTGGGCGGCGAAGTTAAATCCGCTGATGCTCGCGAGTTTGGTAAAACCCCGGTAACAGTGAATACCGAGTCCCCATTGTTCAAAGGTCTCAGCGAAAACGAAACCGTATGGATGAGCCATGTTGACTATGTAGCATCCGTGCCGGAAGGTTTTGAAATCGTTGGTCATACGGCTAACTGCCCAGTTGCGGCTATGCAGAACGTGGAACGTAAATTATACGCTATGCAATACCATCCGGAAGTGCTTCACAGTGAACACGGCAAGGAAATGATTCACAACTTCTTATTCGAAGTATGCGGTTGCCATGGCGAATGGACAATGGCTAACTACGCTAAAACCGCGGTTGAAGACATTCGCAAAACTGTTGGCGACGGCAAAGTATTATTGGCTTTGTCCGGTGGCGTAGACAGCTCCGTAGCGGCAGCACTTATTTCTAAAGCTGTAGGCAATCAGTTGACTTGTATCTTCGTTGACCATGGTTTGATGCGTAAAAACGAAGGCGACGAAGTAGAAGCGGCGTTCAAAGACTCCGGCATGAACTTCATTCGTGTAGATGCATCCGACCGTTTCTTAGGTCGCTTAGCAGGCGTTGAAGAACCGGAACAAAAACGTAAAATTATCGGCGAAGAATTCATTCGCGTATTTGAAGACGAAGGCCGTAAAATCGGCGCCGTTGACTTCTTGGCACAAGGCACCATCTATCCGGACGTTATCGAATCCGGCGCGGGCGATGCTGCAGTTATCAAGAGTCATCACAATGTAGGCGGTTTGCCTGCAGTTGTTGACTTCAAAGGCCTTATCGAACCACTTCGCAACTTGTTCAAAGACGAAGTACGTGAACTCGGTTCCGAACTTGGCTTAGCCGACTATTTAGTATGGCGTCAACCATTCCCAGGTCCTGGTCTAGCCATTCGTGTAATGGGCGAAATTACGCCTGAAAAACTCGACATCCTTCGTGATGCAGATGCAATTTTCCGTGAAGAAATTGCGAACGCAAAACTCGATCGTTCCATCAATCAGTACTTTGCCGTATTGACCGGTACGCGTACTGTTGGCGTTATGGGTGATTTCCGTACTTACGATTACACCTTGGCACTTCGCGGTGTAACCACCACTGACTTCATGACAGCTGACTGGGCACGCATTCCGTATGATGTGTTGGACAAAATCTCCGTACGTATCATCAACGAAGTAAAACATATTAACCGTATCGTGTATGATATTACTTCTAAACCACCGGCTACCATTGAGTGGGAATAAGAGATAAATAACTTTATAATTGATATCTGAATGATAAGTTTGGATATATTAAAACCCTCGGTTCTTGAACCGAGGGTTTTGTGTTGTGTAAAATGATATGAATATAAGTTAATAATTAGGTTTGTATTTTTAAAAAGGTAGATTTTAAAAGAATAGCGAAAGTGAATAGTAGATTTTTCATGGAGATGAAGAATAATATGGAAGAATAAAATTTTGATATTCAAATAAATTGTGCTATCATACATAAATTTGCTACACTATTCTTATAATTTTGTATGTTATTGTTATCAGGTTAACCCTTGCTGATTTTTTATTATTTAAAGCAATGAGGTGAAAAGATGAATTGGACAAATTTTCAAACTTATAATGAGGCTCCAACTGAAGCATTTGAAACCCTATGCAATCAACTTTTTGAGAATTGGTGCAAAGAAACTTATGATAATGAACTATCTTCGTTTAGAGTGGTAAATGGTGCCGGAGGAGACGGTGGGGTAGAGTCTTATGCAGTTCTCTCTGATAAAAAAATGGTCGGTCTTCAGGCAAAATGGTTTACTAATAGTATTAATAGTAATCAAATGCAACAGATTAAAAATTCTATTAATACAGCATTAAGAGTTAGACCTACTATTGCTCGCTATATCGTGTGTATTCCTAGAAATCTAGGCTCTTTGACGGTTAATAGTAATAATACAGAAGCTAGTCGTTGGGAAAAAATAAAAAATGAAGTATTAAAGGATTATCCTGATCTTATAATAGATTTATGGGATGAAAACCGTTTGCTTCAAGAACTACAAAAACAATGCTCTGCTGGAATATTTAAGTTTTGGTTTGAACGAGGTGAGATTTCAGAAGAGAATATAGAATTTGCTTTTGAGAAGAGTAAAAATAGTTGGTTGAAAACTAAATATATTCCGGAATTAAATACTTTTGGTTATATCCATGATTCTATTACTTCTTATTTAGGCACGCCCGAATGGCGGATTAAATCGAAAAAAGTTTTTGAACATTTACGTAATTTATGTAATGAGTTTTATTCTGAATCAGAAAAACTAATTAATGTGTGTGGAGAAGTAGATGCTCAAACTGTAATGTTATTGAATGAGTTAAGAAAACAATTTCAATCAATAACAAATGAAATAGAAAATATTCAATTATGGCTAAGTAATGAGTCTATTATTCAGGCTACTTTTGATGAGAATTTTTTTGGTATAAATTTTTTTGCTATTATATCAAGACTTAAAGAAAGTAAAGCATCACACAGTCATTATTTTCATTTTTCTGCTGTTTTAAAGATTTTAGAGCAAATGAGTAATATACCAATTCAAGCGGAACTTGATTTACTCAATAAAGGGATTGACCGGAGAAGTATACTTTTCCTGGGAGAACCCGGGGTGGGAAAAACGCATGGGATAGCTGCTGAAGTAGATAATTTATTAAAAGAAGGATATCATGTTGCGATATTAATTCAGGCCCGAGATATTGCTGTAACAGATACATGGAAAGACATTATAAGCTCTAGCTTAGGATTATCAAACGAATGGAGTGAAGAAGAAATATGGCAAGGCCTAATGTCATTGGCAAGCCGAAAAAAATTTCATGCACTAGATAAGTCTGATGAGGTATTCGTTTTGCCTAAAATTGCAATTTTCATTGATGGACTTGATGAATCATGGCCTTATGAAAAGTGGATAGAACGAGTGCAAAGTACGAATGCGATTGTTAAGAAATATCCTTTGATTAGGTTTATCTTTACATCAAGGCCACATGTTTTTAGTGATAATAATATTGAAGGCAAGATAGTTAATATTGGTATAAGTGGTGATACTGCGACATGTAAATTGATTGATAGATATCTTAAAGCATATAATGTTGATATTTCGAATACTGAATGGATAAAAAGTGCATTGAACACGCCTTTGGCATTAAAGATTTTTTGTGAGATTAATCAAGATAAGGTAGTAGAATATCATTCAAGTGCAGATATTTCTATTTCTGCTTTATTAAGAGAAAAAATTAAACTGATTGAAATAGAGTTTTGTAAACAGGTGATTGATGCTACAAAAGCTGATCAATACATTTTTAAGTCAATTTTAAGATTAGCTAATTTATTCAAAAATAATTCAAGATTGAAAAGGGAAAATTTAATTAACACATTGAGGCAGGAATTGTCTATCGAGTTAAGTCTAGCTAAAAGTATAATTGAGTACCTTGAAAACTACGGAATATTACATCAATCTTGTGAGCATGAAAATGGAGTTCTTCCTCTCGATATCTATTATTGCGAGCCGGGAATCCAAGGCTATTTTGACTATGCAATGGCTTTGATGCTTATAGATGAGTATGAGAGACCACAAGATATTGACTTTAGCTCGTGTAAGGCATTGGAACACAATGCATATTATATATTAGCTATAATTTCAATTCAGAAATTTTCTTTTTTAATTACAGATAATCTATCTATTGACGCGACAATAAGTAATTCTTTTAAGACTGAGCTAATGTTTTTGGCATTACGCTTTACAAGGAAATCAGATGGAGAAAGTTATAAACTCCGCTTGTTTCAGATGATGACAGAGAACGCTGAAATTTTAAGAGCTATTACTAATTATATAGTATTGCCATTAGCTAGGGAATCGCAACATCCATTAGGAGTTTCACTTTTAAATGAGTTTTTACTTAGTTTTGAATTCCCGGCAGAGCGGGATATTTTATGGTCAGTACCTTGTAATTTAAGGGGATCTTATGGCGATAAGTGGTATTCTAGTTCGGAATTAAAACTAGAGCAAGACATGAATTTTTTAATAGATACTGACACGGCAGAAGGTCTGCCAACGGTTTATGCATGGGCTCTATCGACAGTGAATAATGTTATGCGCCAAAACTATAGGATAGCGCTTATGAAATGGGCAATTCAAACACCTGGAGAATTCTATAAATTATTTCTCAAATTTTCTTCTGTTAATGATCCGCAAATTCGAAACGATATATTTTCAATTTTAATGAGTCTATTATTTGAAAAAGACTATCCAGAATTACTTAAAGCTTCTGCTGATTGGTTAATGCAGAATATTTTAGGACTAGACCAGATTGAAAAAAATCGTGATATTGCAATAAGATATTATTCGACTTCAATTATTCGTAAAGCAATGGATAGTGGGGTGATTACTTCGAAAGAAGCAGATAATTATTTGCCACCATTTAATGCTACATCTACTTAGATTGAATTAAGCGAAGAGGCGTTAAAAGGGACTCGTATGAGTGGCTATAAAGGCATTACATATGATTTGAGTCGATATGTTTTAATAGATTATTTAGACTATTATTTTTGTGATAGAAATAGAAAATTAGATATTAATTATAATACACTAATTGAAAATATTGCTAAGAATCAACCTAAATATATTAATATATCATCAGATCAGTTTATTTTATCTGCAGCATTTCAATTTATTACATCATGTGGTTGGAATGAAAGGGACTTTGAGTATTTTGATGTGGAGAATCATAAAGTATATGGAGTTGATTTTGCTATTAGTCAATCTTATAACCCTAATACTCATGGAAGTCAAAGCAGTGTAATGACTATTTGTGAAAAATATGTTTGGCAAGCGAGAAATTATATTAGTGGCTTTTTATCAGACCATATTTTATGTCATGAAAATAATGCTGCTTTCTATGTTTATGATTATAGTTTATTAGATAATTTTTATATTCCTGCATTAGAAATAGAGCCATTAGATTCTGAAAGAGTAAGAAATCTTTATTCATGGCATATTCCCGAAATGGAAGCGGTAATAATTTCAGGGAAATCTAATTCTCTTGATGAGGTAAAAAAAGCTGTTTATAATTCACCGGATATTACTTGGGAAAAATGGATACAGATAGATAATTTTCAACAACAATTTCCTATTGGAGAAGATGAATTACTTGTATTAAGTGGATATTCTCACTTTGAGGGTGAAGCAGGAGTAGAGACTAATCTTTATATAAATTCTATTTTAATAGATGAGGCTGATTTTGACAGTTTTATTCGTTTAGTGGAAACAGATATTAATATAGCTACTAGTATAGCAAATCCTGTTGATTGGTATGGTGGGATTAGTTTAAATAATGCTATTACACCTAAAGAAATATGTTGGATGCCTTGGAAGAAGAGATATGATAGTTCACTTACAAATCAACTACCAAATTTAAATATAAATTCTGCTGTAGATGAATGTATTTGTAATTTTCCTCAAATTGGTGATGTGAGTTATGATCTGCCATCTTTTCTAATTAGAAAAATATTACAAATTAATAATACTAATGGCTACGAATTTTATAGTGATGATAATAAGGTTAAGGCGATTAATATTATAATGGGAGAGAAATGGAATACAGAACAAGAGAATTTGCTTGTTACACGTTCTCTTTTAAAGCAGCTATTAGAAAAAGGGAAAAAACTAATATGGATTATGCGAGAGAATAGGCGAGAGACAAGAAAAGCTAGAGAGCGATTTGGCAATTTTGAGGTAGACAAGGATTATAGTTGTATAGGCTTTTTTTGTGATGAAGTTTTTTATGTAAAGCAGATTAAAAACAAAAATAGAAATAGAAATACTATAATCAATGATTGAGATGCACTTTAGCAATTAAAATTTCTATATATAGGATAGGCGGAACTTGTTAAATTAATAAGTTAAGGGAGTGGATCTAATGCCGTATGACCATAACAGTATACCTAAAAACTTAATGCGCATGAGTAAATTCGTTAGTATGGTTCTGCGCCATAAACCTCAGGAAATTGGTCTTAAGCTTGATGAACATGGTTGGGCTGATGTGGCGGAACTACTGGAGAAAATGCAGCCGCGTCATGCCATAACTATGGAAATACTTGAAGAAATCGTACGGACGAATAATAAGCAACGATTCTCTTTCGACGAAAGTCATACTAAGATTCGTGCCAACCAAGGCCATACGATTGATGTAGATGTTGAGTTACAGGAGGCAATCCCTCCGGATATTTTATATCATGGAACCGGTGAAAAATCGGTAGCAGCTATTGATGAAAAAGGTTTATTGCCTATGAAGCGCTTGCATGTGCATTTATCAGGGGATGAAGAGACAGCTACACGAGTAGGTAAAAGGCACGGCAAACCGGTTATATACAAAGTAAAAAGTGGCGAGATGAGCCGTGACGGTTATATTTTCTATCTATCCGTAAATAATGTGTGGCTTACCAAGGAAGTGCCGGTTAAGTATCTGGAACGATAATTTTTTTGGAAGATTCCGATGAATAAGGAGTTTTTATGCCTAAAAAAATTTTAGTAAGTGCCTGTTTATTAGGAAATAACTGTAAATACAATGGTGGTAATAATTTCAATCAAGCTCTGGCCGAGTATATTGCTAAGCAAAAGAACCTTGATGCGGACTTTGAAGTAATCCCTGTTTGTCCTGAAGTATTGGGTGGTCTTTCGACACCGCGTATTCCGGCCGAGATTGTAGATGGCGTGGTAATAGATAAGAACGGTGTATCTGTAGATCAGGAGTTTCGGCATGGTGCTGAAAGAGCCCTTGATATAGCTAAAGAAAATAAAGTAACAATCGCCGTTTTACAATCACGCAGCCCATCTTGTGGGCCTAAAGAGATTTACGATGGAACGTTTAGTAAAAAGCTAATCGCGGGAGAAGGTATTTTTGCTAAACGCTTGCGTGAAGCGGGTGTCACGGTGATTGATGTGGAAGATTTGGAGACTCTTTTGAAGAATGAGCAATTATAACGGAGAAATTATAAAAGAATATCCGATTCTTTAGTGGCAAGATAAATAGGCACGATTAAACCTACAGGAGGTGTAGCAATGGCAATAGATATAACGAAGGAACTTTTAGCATTACAGGATTTAGCATATAAAGAATATACGGGCAAGGTTAATCCGGCGGTGCCACAGGAGAAGGTAATTGGCATCCGAATTCCTAAATTGCGTCAGTTGGCCAAGATGCTTTTGAAAGAGGCCAAACAGGCAGATAAATCAGAGCCGACACAGGTTAAATCTTTTTTTGCTGACCTACCTCATAAATATTTTGAAGAAAACTTATTGCATGCCATTTTGTTTTCCGAAATGCATGATTTTGATCAATTAATTGAAGCGGTGGAACGTTTCTTACCATATGTAGAAGATTGGGGAACTTGCGATACGATTTCACCTAAAATCTTTGCTCAACATACAAAAGAATTGGAACCGTTAGCCTTTAAATGGCTGAAAGATTCACATCCGTATACGATTCGCTTTGGGATTTGTGTCTTCATGTCCTATTTCTTGGGTGATTTGTTTAAACCGGATCAGGCTGATGCGATTGCAGCGATTCGTAGTGACGAGTATTACGTAAATATGATGACCGCTTGGTATTTTGCCACAGCTCTGGCGTTCAATTACGATGAGGCGGTGCCGTATTTACAAACGCAGCATTTAGATGATTGGACTCATAATAAAGCTATTCAAAAAGCGGTGGAAAGTCGCCGGATTACACCGGAACAAAAAGTGTATTTAAAATCGCTACGTATTCCGGCTAAGAAAAGCATAGGAAGTAAGTAGAATAGCAATAATTTTAAAAAGGCGATGAAACAAAAAGCCCTCGAGCCGTATCTCAAGAGATACGAGCCGAGGGCTAATTTTTTAACATAAACCGCAAGTTTTAAACTTAGGCGGTTATATCCATTTAGTTGTAAATTACAACAAGAATGATTGGATGTGTTCGATGAAGTTATGACCAAAGTAGGAAATAACGCCATTGGCCACGATGAAGATGATGAAGTATTTTAATACGGACACCATGATTACGTTGGCTTTAATGCTATCACGCAACTGAGTTGCTTTAGCATCATCAACTTTGTTGCTTTCGATATAAGCATCTAATGCAGGAGCAACGGCGCCGATAGCGATGGCGATACTCTGAGGGGAGAACATTTTACCGATACCGGCTGCACCGGAGTTAATAGCGGCCAACCAGAGTGGTAAGTCTTTGTATTCAGGAGCCAAGTCATGAGCAGCTGCCAACTGCAATGGCCCGAAGAGTACGTTCGCGTTTGTACCGGAACCGGTCAAGAAGGCACCAAGTGCACCAACTAGTGGAGCAAAGGCAGGATACAAGGAACCGGTAGCAGCTACTAAAGCTTTTGCAATATCGGTAGTCATACCGGAGTAAGTCATCAATTTAGCAGTAACTACTACGGAGATGATAGTCAAATACGTGAATTTCAAGTTAGCGAATGTTTTGCTTAATACGCCGAACATTTCACCAAAGCTGGATTTCTGAACAGAACCGCCGATGAAAGCTGCGATGAAAATCATGATACCAGGGGTTGCAACCCACATGAAGGTGTAAGGTTTAGCGCCGGGACCTTGGTAAATCGGCACAGCCGTTTTAATCGTGGAAAGCGGACCGTTAATAGCCGGTACCAATTTGGAAGTTAAGATTAAGAGAATTACGATTAAGATGAATGGTAAAGCGGCAACGAAGCCCTCTTTAGCGCTTACAGATGTTGTTGCTGTAGATTCAACTTTGTATTCAGGGTCATTAGTAGGTAAGTATTTAGCACCTAAGATAATAACGCCCATGATGATAACGGAAGAAACCATTACGGATAATTCAGGACCGGCTGCTGCATTGATTAATAATTCAGGCACAGCTAAAGCTAAACCGGATAACAAGGTAATGGTGAAAACGCCTTTTAACGCTTTGAAACCGCCACCGATGATACCAACAACGAAGAATGGAGCAATTACGTTAAGAATAAATAATTGCGAGGAAATGAAGGTACCGAGATGAACCGGATCAAGGTTGGTTAAGGATGCCAACGTTGTTGTCGGAATCGCGATGGAACCGAAAGTTGTCGGTACGGAGTTAGCTACGAGACAAGCTAAGATGGATTTGAGCGGGTCAAATCCTACAGCTACCATCATAGCCGCCGGAATAGCTACGGCAGTGCCGAAGCCGGCCATACCTTCCATGAATGCGCCGAAGCCCCAAGCCAATAATAAGGCAAGGATACGGGTATCGGAAGTAACAGAGGATAACATCAATTTAATGGTTTCCATAGCTTTCGTATGAACCACTAAGTTATAAGTGAAAATAGCAGCGGTAATAACGAGTAAAATAGGCCATACCGCAAGAGCAACACCTTCTAAGGCACCGGAGAACATAACGCCTGCACCTTTTTCAAAGTAAGTGATAGCAAGAATAAAAGAGCCGATAGCGGCGATACCGCAGGCTTTCCAAGCCGGCATTTTAAGAATGGCTAATGCGACGATTAACCATAAGATTGGCAGTAATGCTAAAAATGTTGTCAACATTGGTGCAATCATCCTTTCACGCTTAAACGCAGAGGGTAACTTACTTAAAGTAACAAGTTATACTAAGCATTTTATTAAGATTAGCGTCTATATAAGGCCTTATGTGTATATTATGAAATAAATTCCTAAAAGGCTTATATCTACAAATTAAAATAATAACGTGTGATAAAAAAATTACTTAGTATTGAAAACCTATCTTTTAAAGAATTGTGTCGTACAAAAACAATATAGTTAAAAACTTATACAGTTTGCATACATTCGGTTAAAACAAAACGTTAGACTGTTGGGGGACCTCCTTTTTTTACAAAATGATAAGAGTATAAACAATGGCAAGGCACCTTGTAATATGGGTATCATATTACATAATAGTTGGGGACTAATCTAGGTGATTTCCTTGTGATTGTGTACACTCTATAGAAAAGTTTGTCAGATTAGGATAATGTCAGTATAGCATAGAAATCAAAGAATTGGAATACTGCACTATTCAGATTAGTTATAATGTATGCATGATAATACCAAATGGGCATTGGAAATAGACTTTTTACAATTTCTGATTTCTGACATAAGACTTTCTAATATGATTTATTGTGAATCAATGTGATTTTTATTGATTGATTATGAGCGTTTTATATGATTATCATGCGTCAAAGTGTGATATAATATAACTCAAATAAGAGATTTTCGGTAACATGCAATTTTAGAAGAAATTTAAGAATATTTTTAACCGGATACTATAAAGTAGTATGTAAAATATAATATTATAGTAAAAATATAGTAAAGCGTAAAAATTGCAGCAAATAGGAGATAAAATATGAGAGTTACAAAAATGCATGGCCTTGGCAATGATTTCGTAATTATTACGGAGCTTGCCGGTGGCAATAAAGATTATAGCGAGCTGGCTAAGCGTCTTTGCCATCGTCAAACAGGCATTGGTGCAGACGGTTTGATGGTGGTAGTGTCTTCGGATATAGCCGATATACGCATGCGCATTATTAATGCCGACGGCAGTGAAGCAGAAATGTGCGGTAACGGAATTCGTTGTTATGCTAAGTATGCGTATGAACACGGCATTATGACGAAAGAAACGTTTACCATTGAAACGTTGGCGGGCATCATGAAGCCGACATTACATATCAAAAACGGCAAGGTTGAACAGGTAACTGTTGATATGGGCAAACCAAGTTTTGCCGCCAAAGATATTCCTATGGATGTCGATTTGCCGGAAGTTATGAATTTCCCGATTACGGTGGATGGCGTGGAATATAAAGTGAGCTCTGTGCTTATGGGCGTACCTCATACAGAAGTATTTGTAGAGGATGTAACGAAGGTGCCTCTTTTGACGTTAGGCCCTAAGATTGAGAAACATCCGTTATTTCCGCAAGGCACGAATGTTAACTTTGTTGAAGTAGTGGATGATACTCATATTAAAGTGCGCACCTGGGAACGCGGTGCGGGCGCAACCCTTGCTTGCGGCACCGGTTGTTGCGGTAGTGTGGTTATGGCACATAAGAATGGTTTTACCGGTCGCGAAGTCGACGTGGCAGTATATTTAGGGACATTGCATATTCGGTATGCTGATGACGGTACCGTATTCATGACGGGGCCGGCGACCGAAGTGTTTGAAACCAACATTGAACTTTAAAGTGTAAGAACTATTGCGGAGGAACGATATGGAGCAGGTAACACTCAAAGGGATTTCCGGAGCACGCGGTGTTGGCACCGGTACAGTGTATGTGTATAAGCAAGAAGCCATTGTAATTGAAAAACGTGTGATTACTGCAGCGGAAGTGGAGGCTGAAATCAGCGCTTTGGAATCGGCTATTCAGCAGACGATTGAACAGTTGAAAGCCATTGAAGAGCATGCCCGAGTTACAATGGGGAAGGATGAAGCCGCCATTTTTGAAGCGCATGGTTTAATCGTGCAAGATCCGGCGCTCAGTGACAGTATTAAGGGGCAGATTAAAGATGGCTTGCAATCGGCCGCAGCTGCTGCCGAACAGACAATCAATACCTTTGCGGATATGTTCCTGGCCATGGAAGATCCATACATGCGTGAACGCGGTGCCGATATTAAGGATATTGGCGATCGGTTAATGCGTAATTTACTTGGTATGAGCCCTCGTGGCTTAGCTCATTTGACCGGTGAAGTGATTCTGGTGGCTGAAGATTTAACACCATCTGATACGGCGGCGCTGGATAAAAATATCGTTAAAGGTTTGGTGACGGCCAGTGGTGGTCCGACCAGTCATGCCGCTATTATGGCACGTACGTTGGAAATCCCGGCTGTTATGGGCTTAGGGGACATTTCCGTTTTTGAGAATGGTGAAAAAGCGGTTGTTAAAGGCACGGAAGGTGAAGTGTTGCTCCATGTGAGTGATGCCGATTTTGAAACATACACCGCCGAAGCTAAGGCATATCGTGAGCATCTCCAAGTATTAAAAGAGTCGGCTACCTTACCGGCGGTAACCAAAGACGGCAAAGAAATTTTGCTCTTCGGCAATGTAGGCAAGGCGGAAGATGCCTCCCATGCCTGCCATTTGGGGGCTGAAGGTATCGGTTTATTCCGCACTGAATTCTTATATATGAAAAACGATGAACTGCCATCAGAGGATATGCAGTTTGAAGCCTATAAAAAAGCGGTTGAACGCCTTGGGGGGCGGCCGGTTATTATTCGTACTATGGATATCGGCGGTGACAAGGAACTTAAGTGTTTGCAACTACCGAAAGAAATGAATCCGTTCCTCGGTTATCGTGCCATTCGTATCAGTTTAGATCGGACGGATATTTTTAAAACACAAATACGTGCGATTTTGCGTGCCAGTGCATTTGGCGATGCCCAGATTATGTATCCGATGATTGCCTCGGTAGAAGAAATTAAAGCGGCCAATGCGGTTGTGGAAACGGCTAAAGAAGAACTTCGCGCCGAAGGTATTGCCTTCAATGAAGATATTCAGATTGGCATTATGGTTGAAATTCCGGCGGTGGCTGCAGCGGCCGAATTATTCACGCCGCATGTGGACTTTTTCAGTATCGGTACCAATGATTTGTGTCAGTACACGCTGGCGGTGGACCGTATGAACGAAAATATCGGCCATTTATATCAGCCGCTACATCCGGCTGTATTGCGCCTCATTAAACATACGATTGATGCCAGTCATGAGGCTAAACAGATTACCGGTATGTGTGGTGAAATGGCCGGTGATCCGGTGGCGACTATGATTCTCTTGGGACTTGGCCTCGATGAGTTCAGTATGAGTGCTTCGGCGATTCCGGTAGTTAAGAACATTGTTCGTTCCGTAACCGTTGAAGAATGTAAAGCCGTTGCTGAAAAAGCACTGACTATGAGTACCGCTTCCGAAATTGTGGCTTACGCCAAATCGGTGCTGGCTGAAAAAGGCTTATAAAAATAAAAACATTGCTATAATGGCAAAATTTATATAAGATATAAGGGAAGAATCATATTACTGTCCCTGGCTGAATTTACTGAAGGAAGGTATCCGATATGACTGAAAAAGTAGTAGTTATTACCAATGAATCCGGTTTACATGCGCGCCCTGCCACGCTCTTTACGCAATTGGCCGCTAAATTTTCGTCTAAGATTACGATTTCGTCCGGTGAAAAACAAGCTGATGCTAAATCCATTTTGACTGTATTAACTTTAGGTGCCACTAAAGGCTCTGAAGTCGTGTTGAAAGCTGATGGTCCTGATGAAGCAGAAGCTGTTGAAAAGTTAGCTGAGTTCTTAACTTCTCATAACGACTAATTTTATATTTCGAATATAAAAATTTTTGGAAAAATCAGAAAAATTTTTAATAATTATATATTGTTAATTAGTAAGACGCTGTTATAAAAC
>NZ_RQUX01000001.1 GCF_003992115.1 Veillonella ratti | reverse complement strand
GAAATATATAGATATAGTTGTATTTTACAAAGTTCAAATATGTAGTATAATTATAGAGTTCGCTGAATGGACTCAGCCCCTATCGGTACTCTAAAAGCAGTAGCGATTGGCCCTGAGGGCAGCGTTAATAAAATCCTATAAGATTAGGGTATTCAGGTTAGGGATATAGAACCTAAAAATTGCACAGCGTTATTAATAAATTAGAACGCTATAACCGTTTATTATTACTATTGTTCGTAGGAGGCGATTCCTATTTTAGAATTTAAAAGATTTGAATTAAAAGATAAGCCAATCATTGATGATTATTTTGCTATTCATCATTATGAAGCATCGGATAACTGTTTTACCACATTATTTATGTGGCAAGATGCTTACGGCATTCAATGGGCCGAAGAAGACGGCGTATTGTTCATCAAAGGGGGCGGTAAACGTGAACCGTTTATGTTGCCACCGTTTGCCGGTAAAGATGCAAAATTCGTAGACGGCCTTGATATGGCCAAAGAATGGTTCGAAGTGAATAACTTGCCGTTCCGTTTAAAAGGTGTCAATCCGATTATGATGGAGCGTATGAATACGCTTTGCCCTGATTGCTATGAATTTACGCCGGACCGTGACAATTTTGAGTACATTTATAAGACTCAGGATTTGATTACTTTGTCCGGTAAAAAATTGCGCCAGAAGAAGAATCACTTAAATCAGTTCCGCATGCAGTATACCAACTATGAGTACATGCCGCTTACTTCGGATATTTTTGCCGACTGTATCGCTACGGCTGAATCTTGGGTGGAACAGCATCACGAAGAAGGCATCGAAGATGAGTTGGAAGCCATTAAATTGTTGTTCACTCATTGGGATGAACTCGGTCTTGTAGGCGGTGCTATCAAGTTGTTCGGACGTATCGAAGCATTCACTATCGGTGAATACTTGAACGAACGTATGGCTTTGATTCATATTGAAAAAGCAAATCCTACTATCCGCGGTTTGTACCAGGCTATCAACAATGAATTCATTCGTCATGAGTTTGCCGATACGGAATTTGTAAACCGTGAAGAAGATATGGGCTTACCGGGCCTTCGTAAGGCTAAAGAATCGTATAATCCGGATCATTTTGCCGAAAAATATGATGCGGTATATGCCGATATTTGTCCTGTTAAGGAATAAAGTATTAGGGGAGTCCTGAGGACTCTCCTTTTTTGTATAAAAAGAGGTGTAAGTATGGAATTTAGAATTGCCAACGCCAATGATACGAAAGCTGTAGAAAACTTATGGGCCTATTGCTTTGAAACAAAGGAAGACCCGTTTTTCCAATATTATTTCAGTAAAGCGTACGAACCGGAACATACCATGGTAGGTTATGACGGAAATTTACTGACCAGTATGGTGCATTTGCGCCAGTATACCCTTAATGTGCGTGGGGCGCTCGTACCGGTGAGTTACATGGTAGGCGTAGCAACGGATCCGGTAGCCCGTCGCGGCGGTATCGGCGGTCAACTGTTAACGGCTTCTTTAGAAGAGTTAAAAAAACGCGGTCAAGGTATCACCATTTTGATGCCGTCCAAAGCGGCCTTTTACCAACAATACGGTTGGGAATTGTACGCTCATCAGTGGGTACAGACCTTGAGTCTTGAAGAATTGCGTCCGCTTACGGATAAAACACTCCATTTCGGTCTTTTACAATCGGAAGACGAATGGACTAAGCTAGCTCCTATCTATGAAGCTTATACAGAGGGGTTATCCGGCTATGCTGTGCGTGGTGAAAAAGAATGGCGTCGTTTATTGGGCAGCTTTTTTGCGGAAGGCGTGCGCGTAGCTTATGTACAGACCGAAGACGGCCAAATTGAAGGCTATGCGGTGTATCGTTTGGGGGCGGAAGAAATTCCGGTCACCGAATTTGTGTATACCACTCGTCGTGGTCAAAAAGGGCTCTTAAACTATTTATATAATCATCGTTCGCAAGGTTCGAGCATCCGCTGGAACGAAGGCATACAGGACGAATCCTATATTTTCCATCCGAACGGTAAAGCCGGTCATACGACCATGCCTTACATGATGAGTCGTATTGTCGACGTGCCGACTGCTATGGCAACTGTGCCGGTTTATATTGACGCCCATTGGGCCAATCAGGCGGGCGTTGTTGACGGTAAGACCTATACCTTTACATTAGGTGTTAAAGATGCCATGGCAACCTGGAATGAAGGTACTTATGAGGTTACCATTCATGGTGACGGCCATGTGGATGCTGTTAAAACAGCGGATGAAGTTAAAGCTGATGTGCAGGTTGTAAGTGAAGTTGGGGCCTTAAGTCTTATCCTTATGGGCCGCATGACAGCTTCGGAACTGCTGTTTGAAGGCAAAGTATGCGGTGAAAAAGCGGTTATTGCTATGCTCAATCGTGTATATCCGAAACAAAAAACATACATCAATGAATGGTGGTAAAATTTAATATATAAGAAGGCCCTCATAAGGCTCAGACGCTTCTAATATTGGATGAGATACATCCGATTAGATAGCTGTTTTGAAACTTATGAGGGCTTTTTGTTTTGGGAATTTTTTTGAAATTTAACGGAACTCTGCAGATACGATTATTTTTCAATAGCATCGTCACCGATTGGTTTAGAATGAAAGGTTCTGTATTTGAGGGGCGACAGACCATAATTATGCCGGAAGAGTTCAATAAAATGACTTAACTGATTGAAACCGACTGCAAGTGAAATATCGGATACTGATTGCGACGTTTGTAATAGCAGATCTTTAGCTTGATTAAGACGATAATTGTTCAAATATTTAATAGGTGATGTACTGGCATATTTATTGAATAAGGCGGTACATCTATTTTTATTGGTAAAAGCCTGTTTAGCGATAGCTGTAACTGTCAGCTGTTCATGGAAATGGTTGTGAATGTATTCAATCATGGCATAGAACAGAGCTAGCTCTTTTTTGTTGACGGGCTTTGATTCATTCTTGGTAAGCGGATAGAGCTGTTCGATGATTTCCATAATAAAGTTAATAACCTCTAAATGATGAAATGGAGTATCGTCTAACTCTATAAAGGTCTCCAACTTCTTCAGTTGATTTGGTTGTAGAGGCAACATGGCATAGGCGAGTGACGGGTTTTGGGTAATGGGATTTATAAAATGAGTTTGGATATAGTCAATAAATAAGTTGTTGGTAAAGTTAAGACAGAGTGAATGTGTATCTTGGTCTATTGTTTTTGATGTATGTAGTTGGTGCGGATTTACAAATAATAATGTATTCGGTGTCAAATGAAAGGTTTTATTATTAACACGATATTCTAATGCTCCGGAAATCACCCAAGTGAGTTGGATTTCATCATGCCAGTGGATGGGTACCATATCGGACGTAGCATGGACGAATTCTTGGGTATACACCGATAAGGGTAAATCGTGTGCTAGATAAGGGAGGTTTTCACGAAGCTCACTGGTGAAACTCATGGCAAATGCTTGCCCTTTATTTTTTGATTGTGGATGAGATTCTATCATAACTAATCCTCCTTTGATGATATGTTTTGATTTAAATTATAAAGGAATATTCATTACAATACGACATAATAAGCATGATAAAAAGTACAAATTAGATAAAAATATGTTCGTATTCGATAGTAAGTAAATTACGATACCCTTATACTTAGGGCATAGATAAGAAGTTCTACGGCAGATGTCAGTAGGTATAGGAGGAACAATTATGTTAAAAATTAACGAACAACGATTGTTGGACCGAATCAACCAACTTGGGGAAATCGGTATTGATGAAAATGGCGTGCGTACCAGAGCGGCTGCTTCCGACACGGAAAAAGCAGGTCGAGATCAGGTAGTGGCATGGATGAAAGAAGCCGGTCTTCGTGTAGCAGTAGATTATATTGGTAATATTTTTGGGATTTGGGAGACTGAGGCCAATAAACATGAAGCACCGATTATGATGGGTTCTCATATTGATACGGTTATTAATGCAGGTAAATATGACGGTTGTTATGGTGTGTTAGCCGGTCTTGAAGTAATTCAAAGTTTACAGGAACAGCAGATTGTAACAAAATGTCCATTAGTTGTAGGAGCCTTTACCAATGAAGAAGGTATTCGTTACTCACCGGATATGATGGGCTCCCTTGTATATGCAGGAGGTCTTGATGTAAAAGAAGCCTTAGCTACTGTTGGTGTAGACGGCACGATTTTAGGAGAAGAATTAAAGCGTATCGGATATGAAGGGACAGAAGAACCGGGATTTATTAAACCTCGTGCGTATATTGAACTGCATATCGAGCAAGGTCCTATTTTAGATGTAGAAGGCATCTCTATCGGAGCAGTTGAAAATTTGCAAGGGATTTCTTGGCAACGAATTGAGATTAAAGGTGTAGCTAATCATGCAGGCACAACACCGACTAATATACGAGTTGATGCCGGTTTGGCTGCAGCCAAGGTAATTACTTTTATGCGTGAACGTTGCAATCAGTCAGGTGGTACTACAGTAGCGACAACGGGTACGATTGCTTTTGAACCAAATGCGATTAATGTAATCCCGTCAAAAGCTATTTTTACGGTTGATGTACGCAATCCTAATGAGGAACGCTTAATAGCGGAAGAACAGGCTTTAGCGGCATACCTAAAAGAATTGGAAGTGAGTGACAAGGTGCAAATCAATACAGAGCAATTAGTACGTTTCCAACCGGTACAATTTGATGAAACGATTGTAAATATGGTGGAACAAGTGGCTAATGAAATGAATTTATCGAATCGTCGTATTACTTCCGGTGCCGGTCAAGATGCACAGATGATGGCGCGTATTTGCCCGTCGGCTATGATTTTTGTACCAAGTGTGAACGGCATTAGTCATAATCCGAAAGAATATACTAAAGACGAGGACATTTTTGCCGGAGCCAATGTATTCATTAATGTAATTAAAAACTTGGCGCAGTAATCAGTCGCTTTTCTTGAAGAACAATAGGAAAAGTTTTGCGCAGAGTATAGTTAGTCTGTGAATGACATAAGTTAAGGAGGACCTATGATAGATATTGTTCCTATTCAAAAAGAGGCTATGCCTAGTGACTTTGATGCCTTATTTACCGTTGCAAAGGCGAAAGCAGTTAAGGAATTCCACGAGAGTTTACCGGGGTACAAGGCAACACCGTTACGAGAATTAAGTGCATTAGCTAAACATGTGGGATTAAAAAATTTATTTGTAAAAGATGAAAGCTATAGATTTGAGTTGAATGCTTTTAAAGGCCTTGGTGGCAGTTATGCGTTGGCCGAAGTGATTGCTACGAAATTAAATATCACGCCGGCTGAAGTGAAAAATGTAGAGCCAAACAGTTTTACTTTTGTAACGGCTACCGATGGTAATCATGGTCGTGGTATTGCTTGGGCGGCTAAAAATTTAAAACAGCAGGCTGTTGTATATATGCCGAAGGGTTTGGCAGTAGAGCGATTGGAAAATATTCGTAAACTTGGTGCTACGGCAGAGATTACCGAAATGAACTATGATGATACGGTTCGTTTTGCTAAATCACAAGGTGATGCTAACGGTTGGATTTTAGTGCAAGATACGGCGTGGCCAGGCTATGAGGAAATTCCGGGATGGATTATGCAAGGATATATGACGATGGCTCTTGAAGTAGTGCAAGCTTTGGATGAGACAGTACCTACCCATATTTTCTTACAGGCCGGTGTTGGTGCTATGGCCGGAGCTTTAACCGGATTTTTCAATCATTATTATGGTGATAAGAAACCAACCATAATTTATGTAGAGCCTGATAAGGCAGATTGTGTGTTCCGGACAGCTAAAGCCAATGATGGTACCCTACATGCCGTGACGGGAGATTTAGATTCTATTATGGCCGGTCTTTGTTGTGGTGAGGTGTGTACAGTAGGCTGGGAACAAATTCGTCAATTCGGCGATTACAGCGTGTCTTGTGATGATAAAGTAGCAGCCGATGGAATGCGTGTATTGGGGAATCCGTTATTCGATGATGAGCAAATTATTTCCGGTGAAAGCGGTGCTGTTACAACCGGACTCGTATACCGTCTTATGGTGGATGCGGATAAAGCACCTATGCGTTCAGAGCTTGGTTTAAATGAAGAGTCGGTTGTTCTTTGCATCAGTACCGAAGGCGATACAGATACAGTTAATTATCGACGCATTGTTTGGGACGGTGCTTGCGGCTTAATTAGGTAGAATTATTGGTAATAAGACACTTTGCAATTAATAAGTCGCAAAGTGTCTTGTTTTTTATTATAATGAAATTAGATTGAGATTTTTGATTATAAATAAGGTATAATAAAATTAGAAACGGAAATTTAAGCCGTTTGTATAAAAAAGCATGGAGGACTCTTATGAAAGATTTGTACTGTATGTTGGAGAGAGAGGTACTACCTGCTTTTGGTTGTACGGAGCCGATTGCGCTGGCCTTTGCGGCGGCGAAAGCGGTTGAAGTTTTGGGGGAATTTCCAAGCAGCTTGCACGCTGATTGCAGCGGCAACATCATTAAAAACGCGAAGAGCGTAACTATCCCGAATGCACAGGGGCGAACCGGTTTTTATTACAGCCTCATCTTGGGTGCCATTGTGGGCGATGCGTCTAAAGAACTGGAAGTATTGGAAGGTTTGACATCGGATGATGTGAAGCGGGCTGATGAATTATTTGAAAGTAATTTCTGTACCGTGTCGTTGGCGGAAGGTGTGGCCAATTTGTACATCGCCGTAACCGCTAAAACGGCGGATCACGAAGTGAAGGTAACGGTTCAACAGAAACATACGAATATTACGCACATCGAAAAAGACGGTGAAGTTATATTCGATATGCCGTTGGAACAGATTTTGGCGGAAGAAGTGCAGATGACATTTGACGACTGCTATGAATTCGCTGAACAAGCTGATTTTAAGCGGCTCAAAGAATTATTGCATCGTCAGTTTGAATATAATATGGCCATTGCCGAAGAAGGGATGAAAAACTCCTACGGCTCTAATATCGGGAAACTTATCATTGAAGATTCTGCGAGCATCGCAGATAAGGCGCGTGCTTATGCAGCAGCGGGTTCTGATGCGCGCATGGGCGGTTGCAGTATGCCGGTTATGATTAACTGCGGCAGCGGTAATCAGGGGATTACTTTAGCCGTGCCGATTTTCGTATACGCCGAAGAATATGATGTGCCGGAAGAACGTCGTTATCGTGCGTTGGCCTTGGCTAATGTGTTAGCCCTTTACATTAAACATGATATCGGTCGTTTGAGTGCGTATTGCGGTGTAGTAAGTGCCGCTTCCGCTACGGCGGCAGGTATCGCTTATTTGATGGCCGAGCTGAAAGAAGTGGTTTGGGAAACTTTATCTAATGCACTCGTTGGTACATCCGGCGTGGTTTGTGACGGTGCTAAAGCGTCATGTGCCATGAAGATCGGTATGTCATTGGGCAATGCGTTATTATCCTATCGCCAGGCGAAGTCGAATAACAGTTTTAAAAACGGTGACGGCATTGTAAAAGCGAATATCGATGAAACGGTGCAGACCGTGGGTCGCATCGCTCGTGATGGTATGCGCGAAACAGATATCGTGATTTTAGAGTCTATGATTGAAAAATAAGGTGCAATAAGTTTACAATAGACTTATAGGAAACATAGAATTCATATAAATTAGCCAAGAAAGAGAGTGACTACCATGAGCAAAACAGTATTAATCACAGGTGCTACTTCGGGAATCGGCCGTGCTACGGCGTTAGCTTTTGCCAAAGCGGGTTATGATCTTCTCGTGTGTGCTCGTCGTTTGGAAGTATTGGAAAACATGAAGGCCGAGTTCGAACCGGAATACGGCATTAAGGTAACGCCGTTTGCCCTCGATGTGACGGATCGCAAGGCGGTTACGGAAACATTACCGGCTGTTATTGAAAAAGCGGGCGGTGTGGATATTCTCGTAAATAATGCGGGTCTGGCGCAAGGGCTTGATGCGTTCCAAGAAAGCGATATGGACGATATTGAACTCATGATTAATACGAACGTAAAAGGTTTGCTCTATGTATCACGTACCGTGTTGCCGTTCATGCTGGCTAAAAATGCCGGTCATATTGTTAACTTAGGTTCAACCGCCGGTATTTATGCGTATGCTAAAGGCGCTGTATATTGCGCCACGAAAGCAGCGGTAAAAACTTTGAGTGACGGCATTCGCATCGATACGATTGAATCGGATATTAAGGTTACAACGATTCAGCCGGGGATTGTGGAAACACCGTTCAGTGAAGTTCGTTTCCACGGTGATAAGGAAAAAGCGGCTGCCGTTTATGCCGGCGTGGAAGCGTTGCAGGCAGAAGATATTGCGGACATTATCGTATTTGCCACTACGCAGCCAAAACGCGTTCAGATCTCTGACATTACTATCATGGCCAATCAGCAGGCCACCGGTTTTATGATTGCAAAGAAATAAGTGAATGATAATTGCCTGCGGTGCGGTTACAGCATTGCAGGCAATTGGTGGTTATATATCTTTTTCCGGCGGGCTAGTTATATTAGCATGTCGGTTACTTATGAGTTTGAATTTAAGATTGTAGTTAAAAGAGGAGTTCCTATGAATAGTGAAAACTGGGTCGGTTCCTTACCGGTTTGGGATAATTTTAAAATGTGTATGACTGAAAAATATTTGAAATTTGAAGGTCGTGCGACTCGTGGCGAGTATTGGAAATTTGTGCTCATTCAATTCGTTATTATAATTGTGTTGGAATTCTTAATCAGTATTTTCAGTATTGGTTCGACCTTCGAAGATATTTTGACCTTGGTAGTCACCTTACCGTTCATTTTGCCTTCGTTAGCGGTGCAGACCCGTCGGCTTCATGACTTGAACCGTAGTGCGTGGTGGCTTTTACTCCACTTCGTGCCCTATGCCGGTTCTTTTGTTTTGTTTATTTTCTCCGTCATGAAGGGGAATCCAGTCCCTAATAAATACGGCCCCGTACCGGATTACAGCTATTACAGGGGCTAATGGAGCTTGAATATTAATGCTGTTTCAAGCTCTGAGTCCCAAAGCAAGGATTCAAACCGGGACTTGGAGTTTTACTATAGTAATTATTTTAAGCAGTAACGGAATGGGGGAATGCACCGGCAGCGTCTGGGAATGGCTTAACCACTTATTACGGGCGGTGGGCAACATTTGATTGATACTATATTTTACGTTTGAATTGTACGATTAAAAACTTAACATTGTGCCGATTTTAAATTTTTAAGTATATCAGTTGGTTATTTTACCGTGCCAGGGGGAAACTTATGAAAATAATTACGGTCAATAAGATTATGTGCAGTCATTATGTAGATGAAATCGAAGCTATTAAAAGGCACCCGTTCATAGTAACCGGGCGAGCTAAGGTAGCAGTTGACCAAGGTCGTGTATTGTTAGGACAAAATTCGGCGAAATGTGAAACAGTCAATCATGTTATTCATGACGAAATAAAGGCGCTCACTCGAGGGATAAATGATAAAATTCCCGACCATTATCCGGGTGTTCACCCAACGTAAACGTTAAGATGTTTTGGTTAAATATTTATGATAATTTGGTGCGATACCGGTTTTCATAATTTGTATTTGATAAAGATTAATAATTAGTGTAGAATGTTCATGTATATCGTTTTATTGAACAGTCATGGGCTTTAATGAGGCAGTCTTTTCAAAATATATTGAAAAGCTGCTATTATAGCTTATGGCTGTTTTTTTGTATACAAAGATGATTGATAAAATATGTTAGAATATATTTATAGATATAATTATTCGATAGATGATAAGATGAGGGTTTAAATTGATTGTCGAATTAGGTATACTATTAAAAATATCAAATAGATTGGAGGAACATTATGTATTGTAGTCATTGTGGTAAAGAATTACCGCCGGAAGCCAGGTTTTGTCCTAATTGCGGACAAATGCGCATTGCGTCCACCGTACCGGTAGTGGCAAATCATCAGAAGAGTTCGCTGGAATTCACTGAAAATATAAAATTATGCCTTATTGAAAAGTACTGTACCATTGAAGGCCGTGCTACCCGCGGTGAGTACTGGAAGTTTATGTTATTCGTAGGGCTATTAATCCTTGTAGTTGAATTTCCATTGATATTTATTACCGGAATGTTTATGAATGTAGCTGATTCCAATGTGCCGTTCTTCTTTTTATTTTTTATCAGCGTAGCCGGTTGGCTAGCCTTATTACCACCTATTATTACCTGTGAAATACGTCGTTATCATGATACCGGTTTTAGCGGTTGGTGGTATTTCTTACACCTTATTCCGGGCGGTAGTTTGATTCTCTTAGTTTTTACACTCTTGCCAAGTCAGATGTATGAAAATGAGTATGGACCGTTACCGGATTATACGGATCATGTAAGTAAAAAGTGGTTCAACAATAAGAAAATTTCAGACATATAGGACATTTTGAGTTGGTTTTTAGGCCGATAAGATTAGGCCTATAGGACATTTTGAGTTGGTTTTTAGACCGATGAGACTAGTATTTATCTAGTCTTATCGGTCTTTTAAAATAAACGCAAAAAAGCGATGGACCGGGGTCCATCGCTTTTGGTTAGGATTATGTTTTATGCGGTATGTGGTATCAGTATTACTCTTCCGAACGTTTGGAAGTGATAGAGCGGTAGAGGTAATAAACGAAGCCGCAAAGTAAGAGAATGGAAACTACCATAAAGCCTACTTTGAAGGCGAATATCATCATTTTAAAGGAAATATACATAAATAAACCGGCTAACAATAACATAATTAAAGATTTCATATTACAAGTCTCCCTACTTTTTAAATTTCATTTTAAATAATTGCAAAACAGAAGCAAAGCATCGATTTCTAATGTATTATGATGCGATCGATTAAATTGGCTTGATTATTGCGCTATTTATAAGCACATTGCTTGCTGTTCTTTTTAAATTATAGCAAATTTAAAAGTAAATCGCAAATTATCGATATGAAAATGATTGTATGTGGTGATTATGTTACCGGAATAATTAGGTTCCTATATTAAACGACCGCCAATATAAATAGTTTTGACGGTCGTTTTGGTTCTAAATAAAATTTGCTGTTCGGGTTATTCTATTTTTTGGGCTGTTTTGGAAAAATAAAGGTTTTTTCAAATTCACAGAACAGCTTTAAGAGTGGCGTATCTAAGTAGGACAAGGCGGTATCACCGATTTCTCGCGGAATACCGAAGAACGGTTCAGCGATAGAGCCGGCAATGGCTGCCAAAGTATCGCTGTCGCCACCGATGGAAATGGCATTGCGAATGGTATCTTCAAAGTCGTTTCCTTCAAGAAAGGCTACGACGGCCTGCGGTACCGTTCCTTTACAACTGCCCTGAAATGTGTAGGTAGGACGAATTCCGTCAATGGTAAAACTCAAATCGTAATAATTATCTTGGACAAATTTGCGAATATCTTCTTTCGAAGCACCGGTACGAGCTAAATAAATGGCACCGGCTGTAGCTTGCGCGCCGGCAATACCGTCTGGGTGGTTATGAGTGACAGCCGTTACGGTATGAGCTAAATTAAGGACTTCTTCTAGGCTGTCGCCGGCGTAGGCACAGCCGCTGACGCGCATGGCCGCACCGTTCCCAAAACTGTTGTATGGTTTTGGGTCTTTTTCATAGAGCCATTGGTAAAACATGCCGCCATAGTCGTAATTAGGACCATGGTAAGCTCGTCCCAGAATACGCATAGACATTACGGTTGTTTGAGCCAGCTTTTCAGGGGGTGCTGTAGCCGCCTTTAATAAAGCATTACCAATGGCTATGGTCATCACGGAATCATCGGTAGCATGACAAGGGGGTTTAAAAAGTTCAAATTCTTTAGACTTCAGATTGTCCCATTCAAAACGGGAGCCTACAACGTCGCCTACAATTGCACCTAACATAGTAATACGCCTCCTCATATCCAACACCTAATTCAATTAAAAAACGATGAATATTCAGGTTAAAAAACCATAAAATATCGTTAGGCCTATATTATACCACATGCTTTTTACGATAAATATAGAGGCTAAGTTCAATGAATTTTTTCAAGATATTTGAAATGTGATTATAAAATGAAGTCATTAAAATTTAAAAGAGGGAAATTTTCAATGTGTGTGGAACTCTTTACTTATAGAGTGTGTCTTAAAATTGTGAAATTGGGATTTTTTTAAAGCTTTAAGGGAATAGTCAATCGGTTTAGGGGAATAGTAAACAGGTTTTGGGGAACAGTCAATCGGGGAGGATGGCATGGATTATTGGGGTTTAATACGGCGAATTATTATCGGGGTTTTAATTATGGCGTCGGCGTCGATAATGGTTTCCACGAACAGTGTGGATAAAGTGTTTGAACAGGCCACCAGATGGGTTGGTTACTGGGAGCAGGGAAAGAAAGCATTAGGGTTAGAATCTGATACTAAAGAGGCCAATCCGGCCGTGGCTCCGTCGAGTGTTGCCGGTGAAGCCAAAGACACGTCAAAAGATGTGTTGAAGCTTAAGGAGCTGGAAAGTGGATTGACCACGTTTGTAAATTATCATTTGTTTCTTACGGAGCATAAGTATGCCCGAGCGTATCAACTGCTCTCCGATAATTACCAACAGAATGTGGCCGGTGATTATGAGGCATGGGCTGAAAGTTATAGTTCCACCAAAGGAATAGTAGTCAGTTCGATGGACTTGGTTTCGCAAACCGAGGATGTCATAATCATTCAATATATTTTACATAAGCTTATCGATGAAGGCGGGGGCACAGTGCGAAGGGAGTTTGCCGGCGAAGCGACGCTGCGCAAAGATGGTCCGGTTTGGTTAATCGATGAAATTAAAGAGAAATCGTTGTAAGGAGGAGGAGGTTAGCATGTATCAACGCAATGATAAGGGACAGATTATTGGTGCTTGTGTACTAGGGGTATTTTTATTCTTTGGTAATATGTATATGTCTTATGCCAATACGATGAGCGTATTGGAGGAAGCGGCTGATTATGCCGATGAAAGTTATCAGGAACGAAATCAGCAAATATTGAATACGACTGCAAAAGAAGTGACCACGTTAACCTCAAATGGTGTGTCCACAACGGCAACCGAAACGGTAACTAAAACTCAACCGGTAGTAAAACCTAAATCGTCCGATCCACGAACCTTAGCCGCTGATAGTGCAATGAACACCTTTAGAACATATCATCAGATGATTACCGATGGCGATATTTCTAAAGCCTATGATTTGTTATCTGAGCATTATAAGCGCGAAGGGGACAATTCTTTTTATGATTGGTCCATGGGGTATATCAAAACCAAGGAAAGTATAGTGGATTCCATGCGCGTTATTTCCCAAACAGATGACGCCATTGTGATTCAGTATACGTTGCATGCGGAAGACTATACAGGTAACAAGGGCGGCACGGTGATGAGCAAGTTTGCCGGCGAAGTGACGATGCGTAAACAAGGGTCGGGCTGGCTTATTGACGATATGTCGGCTCGTCAGATTTAGAAGTGAGGCGAATTAATGAAAGGCAAAAAAGGTCTTAAACGGCTTGGATTTTTAATGACTTTGCTCATGGCTTTAGTGTTTATGGCAGGTTGTGGTACTGATACGAAACCAGGGGCTAAGGAAGAAATTTGGCAAAAGACGGATTTAACGGCGGAGCAAAAGGTGGACTCTTTGGTGCAGGCCATGAGTGATGAAGAAAAAGTAGGACAGCTGATTTTATTCGGTATGCAGGGTACTCAGGTAAATGACGATGTGCGCTATATGCTGAGTGAATATAAAATGGGCGGTATTATTTTATTTGATCGCAATATGGAGTCAAAAGAGCAGGTTGCAGCTTTAATTCAAGATTTACAGAAATCTGCTCGCCAAAGTGAAAAAGCACCGCTCTTTGTAGCTATAGATCAGGAAGGCGGCTGGGTGGCACGCCTCAGCAGTGAACTCGTTAAAGTCCCGCCGGCCGAACAGTTGGGACAAGGAACACCGGAAGAAGCAGCGAAGCTGGCGTTAGCAAGCGGTAAAGAGCTAAAATTGTTAGGTTTTAATGTAAACTTTGCACCGGTTGCCGATTTGGGCCTTGCCGATGAACGCTCTTACGGCACTACCGCCGATGAAGTCATTCCGTTTGTTAAGGCGGTGGGCAATGCTTACCATGAAGCAGGTCTTATTTATTCGTTAAAGCATTTCCCCGGCATTGGACGGACGGTAACGGATTTACATAAAGAAGGCAATACAATTACCGCATCAGCTGATGAATTATGGGCCACCGATTTAAAGCCCTTTGAGACAATCATACAATCGGTAAATAACGAGAACTATATGGTCATGGTATCTCACGCGGTGTACAGTGGTCTCGATGATACGATGCCAGCCAGCTTGTCGAAGGTCATTATGCAAGATATTTTAAGACAAAAGCTGGGCTATACAGGTGTCATCATTACGGACGATATGGAAATGGGAGCCGTGGCCAATCATTACAGTTTTGGTGACATGAGTGTAAAAGCCATTAATGCCGGTGTCGATATCGTGCTTATCGGGCAGGAATATGACCATGCCATTGAAGGATATAATGGGATTTTAAAGGCCGTGCGCAGTGGTGATATAGCTAAGGAACGCTTAAATGATGCGGTGCGTCATGTGTTGTTATTAAAAATCAGTCATAATTTGGCTTGGCAATAGAGCGTAATTTATAGGGGATAAATAGAAACCAATAGGTAAAGGAGTGGAACTATATATTGTAGAAAGTGTGGAGCTAAACTTGGGGCAGACAGTCGCTTTTGTTCGAAGTGTGGAACCGCGGTCAGTGAAGTAGTCATACCGGACGTGAGTGAACCGGCGCAGCCGAAAAAGGAACAGCAAGGCGAACAATTCAAGAAGGATAGTCAATTCAGCCAGCCGGTTTATGTAGAGGAGCCGGTGGCAGATGATTCGTCAGATGGCAATCAGCAAAAAGAAGTTGAAGTTAACAATCAAGTGCCGGCGGCAAAGCCGCAGTCCTCTAATATGCACTATGCCAATTGGGAGAATGGTGAAGGCTATCCACCTAATTGGGTAGGTTCCTTATCTTTAATTGATAATTATATTATGTGTCTTAAGGATAAATACGCTGATTTCAAGGGACGGGCTACGCGTGGTGAATTCTGGCGTTTTGTGTTGGCCCAATGGGTAGTAGGATCGCTGTTAACGCTTATTTTTAGCATGATTTCGGATTTTGGCAGTATTATAAGCAGTGTAATCGGCCTGGCTTTTATCATACCTTCCATAGCCGTACAGGTACGCCGTTTTCATGATATCGGACGTACCGGCTGGTGGTATTTATTACTATTCGTACCGTTTGGATTCGTTGTGATATTGATTTTTGACATACAACAAAGTCAACCGTTTACTAATCAATACGGGCCGTTACCGGACTATTCCAACTATGAAAAATCAGAGTTTTCGAGCCGTTATTTTGGGAAACTATAAAACTCTTAAAAAAATCTCTTGACAAAGTATATATGTATGTGCGAAAATAGCAACAATCAAATGAAATATGCGATGAACAGGTATAAAGAACTATTTAGTTGCTTACAGAGAGTTGCCGGTCGGTGCGAGGCAATAGAACGGATAGTATCGAAACTCGCCTGCGAGCATTGCGGCTGAACCCAAGTAAGCCGTGACGGTAGTTCCGTTATAACTGCAAGAGAACCAACTAGGGTGGTACCGTGTTATAGTTTATGATGCCCCTGGAACACAGATTGTGATTCCGGGGGCTTTTTTGTTAGATGAAAAAATAAATGAAAATTTTACTTCAAGTCTAAATTTTAAATTTTCAGGTCTCAAGTCTTACTTCATCCGGCAAAAATCATAGCTGCTAATAGGCTACTATTAATGTATATAACGCCCCTGGACGTACAGTTTTACTGTGCATCCGGGGGCGTTTTTATATTATCCGAGTCAAGATTTTTTAAGAAGAATAGTTTAAAAAAATAATGGCGTGACGGTTCTTTTGAGAAAAAAGAGAGAGAATGCATTGTGGGTGAGAGCATGATGCACCGGGGGACTCATTTGAGCGAGAAGAGAGGAACCGGCCCTGTGGGTGAGAGCGCAGGGCTAAGCCGGTTCACTTAAGAAATGATGAGTCTTAGTATCGCGGGTGAGAGCGCTGTACTGATGAAATTTTGAGTAAACGAAGAGCGGCGCTAAACATATGGGCGCTAAGTTGAGAAATAAGAGAGCGAAAAGAGAGGGAATGTATATGACACAGGGGCAAACAACTAATCAAGTCAACGAAGTAAGAAACCAAGCAGTCAACCAGACAAGCAATAATGCAGTAAATCAAGACCGAGTATATTTTTTCGACACCACTTTGCGTGACGGTGAACAGAGCCCGGGCGTATCTTTACAGACGCCGGAGAAGATTGAAATTGCGCAGAACTTGGTGCGCTTAGGCATTGATGTCATTGAAGCGGGCTTTCCGGCTGCATCGCCGGGGGACTTTGAAGCGGTTAAAAAAATCGCCGATGAAGTAAAAGGCGCCACTATTTGCGGTTTAGCCAGAGCCAATAAAGCGGATATTGAGCGGACGGCGGAAGCTTTGAAAGGCGCTGAGCATAGCCGTTTGCATGTGTTTATTGCTACTAGCGATATTCACTTGGAATACAAATTGAAAAAAACGCGCGCTGAAGTCATTGAAATCGTGAAAGACTGCTTAGCCTTTGCAACCGGCAAGTTTGATGAAATCGAGTTTTCCGCCGAAGATGCATCACGTACCGACTTGGATTATTTATGTGAAGTCTTTGGTGTTGCCATTGAAGGGGGCGCTACCATCCTGAACGTGCCGGATACGGTGGGCTATATGACGCCGGATGAATTTGCTTATAAAATCCGATACATCAAAGAGCATGTAAAGGATATCGATAAAGCCATCATCAGCGTTCACTGTCACGATGATTTGGGCATGGCCAATGCTAACACTTTGGCAGCCATTCAAGCGGGAGCCCGTCAGGTGGAAGGCACCATTAACGGTCTTGGCGAACGCGCCGGTAATGTGGGGATTGAAGAAGTGGTAATGGCCTTAAAAACTCGCGCCGATATTTACGGCGTAACCACCGCCATCGATACAAAACAGTTCACCCGTGTCAGCAAGTTGGTCAGCAAATTGACGGGCATGGTGGTACCGCCGAATAAGGCGATTGTGGGGCGTAATGCTTTTGCCCATGAATCGGGTATTCATCAGCACGGCATGTTGAATAATCCGACCACCTATGAAATTATGACACCGGAAAGTGTGGGTGCAGAAAAAACGAGCATCGTCCTTGGCAAACATTCCGGACGCCATGCCTTTGAAAGTCATTTGGAAGGCATGGGCTTTAAGTTTGATACGACCAAAGTGAATGACTTATTCGCTAAATTCAAAGCCTTGGCGGATCGTAAAAAAGAGATTTTTGACGAAGACATTTTGGCTTTAGTTATCGACAATATCGACCATGTAAAAGCAGTGGAACTTGTCCATCATCACTATAAATCTAACGAACGAGGTTATGCGTACGCCGATGTACGATTGAAAACACCGCAAGGTATTCGCGAAGATGCGGCAGTCGGTGACGGTTCGGTAGATGCATCGTTAAAAGCGGCACAGCGTGTTATCGGTTTGCCGATTGAACTTAAGGATTATCAGGTACGTGCTGTAACGGAAGGGCAGGATGCGCTCGGCGAAGTGCAGGTAACGATTGAATATAAAGGTCGCCGATATAACGGTCGCGGCGTAAGTACCGATGTAATTTCATCTAGTGTGTTGGCCTATATCAACGCTGTAAATTATGTGTACTTGGCAGAAGAAATTGAGCAGGAAATAGCACAGGACATAGAATAAACATTATGCTACGAAGTTTTGAGAGAGCTTCATGGTGTATTACAGCTGATAGAGCCTAAGTCTGAGGCACAAGAGAATGTAGTTTAAGACATAAGAGAATGTAGTTTAAGACATAAGAGAATGTAGTTTAAGACATAAGAGAATGTATTTTAAGACATAAGAGAAAATAGTTTGAGAGCTTAAGAGAGTTGAGGAGGATTTCGTTATGGGGATGACGATGACTGAAAAGAACATGGCACGCCACGCCGGTGTGGCGTCTGTGAAAGCGGGCGATATTATTGAATGCAAGGTGGATGCGGTATTGATGAATGACATTACCTTCCCACCGGCCCTTAAAGAGTTTAGAAAAATCGGTAAACCCGTGTTTGACCGTGATCGTATTTATTTAGTGCCCGATCATTTTACGCCGAATAAGGACATCAAATCGGCGGAGCAGGCCAAAGTGATGCGTGATTTTGTAAAAGCCGAAAAAATTACCCATTATTTTGAAGTGGGCCGCATGGGTATCGAACATGTATTATTGCCGGAACAGGGTTTGGTAGCCCCCGGTGATATGATTATCGGGGCGGATTCACATACCTGCACTTATGGCGCGCTTGGCGCTTTTGCCACCGGCGTAGGCTCCACTGATGCGGGCGTAGCTATGGCCATGGGACAGACTTGGTTCAAAGTGCCGGAAGCCATTAAGGTAGAACTTACGGGCAAGCCGAATCGCTGGGTAACCGGTAAGGATATTGTGCTTGAACTTATCGGTCGCATCGGCGTAGATGGAGCACGTTATAAGGCTATTGAATTCACCGGTGACGGCGTAGCCTATTTGACCATGGCCGATCGCTTAACTATCTGTAATATGGCTATTGAAGCGGGCGGTAAATGTGGTGTATTCCCGTATGATGAAAGAACTGAAGCGTATGTAACCGGCCGGGTAAAACGTGATTTTACACCGGTTGCAGCGGACGAGGATGCCGTTTACAGTGAAACGGTAACCATTGATTTGGCCGCTTTGAAGCCGGTAGTAGCTTTCCCGCACTTACCGTCCAACACCCATTATGTGGACGACATTGCCAAAGACATCGCTATCGACCAGGTAATCATCGGGTCCTGTACGAACGGCCGTTATGAAGACTTAGCGGCGGCAGCAGCTATTTTTAAAGATCGTAAAGTAGCTGACTTCGTTCGTTGCATCGTTATTCCGGGCAGTCAGGCTGTGTATGATGAGGCTATTAAAACAGGTTTAGTAGATATTTTTGTAGATGCCGGTTGTGCGGTGAGCACACCGACTTGCGGGCCTTGCTTAGGTGGCTATATGGGCATTATGGCCGCCGGTGAACGTACTGTGTCCACGACAAATCGTAATTTCAGAGGCCGTATGGGGCATGTAGATAGTGAAGTGTATTTGGCCAGTCCGTATGTGGCGGCGGCCAGTGCCGTATTAGGACGCATTGCCGGTCCGGAGGAGGTATAATATGGATTTTCAAGGAAAAATTTGGCGCTACGGCGACAATGTAGATACAGATGTAATTATTCCAGCCCGCTATTTGGCGATTGCCGATATGCAGGAGCTCGCTACCCACGCCATGGAAGACATTGATACAACTTTCGCACCGAATGTGAAGCCCGGTGATATTATGGTAGCCGGCAAAAATTTCGGTTGTGGCTCATCCCGTGAGCATGCGCCGGCGGTTATAAAAGCAAACGGCGTGCCTTGTATTATTGCTCACAGTTTTGCCCGTATTTTTTTCCGCAATGCTATCAACATCGGTTTGCCGGTGATTGAGATTGGCGATGCTGTTGAAAAAATTCACGCCGACCATGAAGTGGGCGTAGATATGAGTACCGGCGAAGTGCATAATTTGACGACCGGTGAAGTGTATCAGGGCACTGCGTTACCGCCGTTTGTGCAGGCCATTGCCAAAGCAGGCGGGCTTGTGAATTTTGCCAAACAACGCAGCGAGGCTTAAGTAAACTTCACCATCTTTTTGCATTTTGGGTATTGAGATTTTGAGAAAAATAGAGGGAATATAAATGAGTCAAACAAAAACGGTTGTTGCCATCAACGGCGACGGAATCGGCCGTGAAATAGTGACGGCTGCTCGCCGTGTAGTTGATGCGGCTGTGACAAAGGATAATATAAAAATAGAATGGATTGAAAAAAAGGCCGGCGGTGAAGCCATTGATGCTTATGGCGAGCCGTTGCCGGCCGATACGATTAAAGCTTGTGAAACGGCGGATGCTGTTTTACTAGGGGCGGTTGGTGGCCCGCAGTGGGATGATGTTGCTCCATCTATTCGCCCTGAAAAAGCTATTCTCGGTCTTCGTAAAGCCTTAGGTCTTTTCTGTAATTTACGACCGGTTCGTATTTTTAAAGCGTTACAAGACTATTCACCGTTAAAACCGGAACTCGTGCAAAATGTAGATTTTGTCATTGTCCGTGAGTTGACCGGAGGCATTTATTTTGGTGAGCGTGAAGAGGCGGAAGGCGAAGGTCCCAATGAATTAGCCTGGGATAAGGAGACTTACCATCGCTATGAAGTTGAGCGCATTATGGATGTGGCGATTGAAACGGCGGCCAAACGTCGTGGTAAGATTACCAGTGTGGATAAAGCCAATGTATTGGCCTCGTCCCGCTTATGGCGTAAGATTGCCCAAGAGAAAGCGGCGGCTAATCTTGACATTGACATGGACTACTTGTATGTAGACAATACGGCCATGCAGCTCGTAGTCAATCCGGGCCAATTTGACGTTATCGTGACTACCAATTTATTCGGCGATATTTTAAGTGACGAAGGGGCCGTTGTGTCCGGCTCACTCGGTCTCTTACCATCCGCTTCTATCGGTACGGGGACTGCTCTGTATGAACCGATTCACGGATCGGCACCTGACATTGCCGGCCGAGGTATTGCCAATCCTTTGGGCACCATTTTGTCTGCCGCCATGATGTGTCGCTATTCGTTGAACGCGCCTAAAGCCGCTGATGCTATTGAAGCTGCCGTTGAAAAAGCCTTGGAAGGCGGTTATCGTACCGGTGATATCTATAAGGATGGTATGCAACGGGTCGATACAAACGGCATGACAGCAGCAGTTTTACAATATATTTAACTAACTTAGCTTATCTTATTTAAGCTGAATTAAATATAATTTTAAACCTTAACTTTCGATAGGGTAAAATATAATGTAGGCTGAGAGTAGCTGATTTGTCCTATAATTTGCTAAATTAAAAGGCGATAAATTCAGAAATTAACTGAACTTATCGCCTTTTTGAATTTTAATGCTAAATATTTACATATATTTACTTTAATATAATTTATCGAGCACAGAATCATCAATCTTAAAGGTATGTTCTTCGGCCGGGAATTCACGACTTTTTACGTCGGCGATGTAATTTTTTACAGCATCGATCGTAATATCATGGAGATTGGCGTATTTTTTTACAAATTTTGGTGAAAAGCCGGTGCTTACGCCCAATAGATCATTGCAAACCAGTACTTGCCCGTCGCAACCGTTGCCGGCACCGATGCCGATGGTTACCATCGTTTTGAGTGATTGAGTTACTTTGGCAGCTAAGGCGGCGGGTACGCATTCTAAGACACAGGCGAAAGCGCCCGCTTCTTCCAAGGCTTTGGCATCATCAATGAGTTGCTGCGCCGCGGCCATGTCTTTACCCTGTACTTTAAAGCCACCCAGTTGATTTACCGACTGCGGTGTTAAACCGATATGGGCTACTACCGGAATGCCGGCGGTCGTAAGTTTTTTAATCAAAGGTGCCACCTCTTGACCACCTTCAAGTTTTACGGCGGTGCAGCCGGTTTCTTTTAAGAAACGGCCTGCATTATGCATGGCTTCCGCCATGTCTGCCTGATAGCTCATGAACGGCATGTCGGCTACCACGAGGGCCGTTGAATTGCCGCGCATTACTGCTTTGGTATGATGTATCATTTCATCCATCGTAACAGGAATCGTGGATTCGTAACCGAGCATTACATTGCCGACGGAGTCCCCTACGAGAATCATGTCGATGCCCGCTTCGTTTACATTGCGCGCCATGGCTACATCATAGGCTGTAATCATGGTAATGGGTTCGCCCTGTTCCTTCATTTGTTTGATGGTTGTAATAGTTTTTGGTTTGTTACTCATGTGAAGTCTCCTCCTTAGTAGTAGCTTCGTGGTGAACTGAATTAAATAAATTGAATAGTTCTTCCGCCATAAGCGGCGTAATTGTCTGATTCATTAGGGCCAACTGCGTTGTGGCTATGCCTAATTGCTTGTAAACAGGAATCATGTTTTTTGGTAAAACCGCTAAATGGCTCTGTACCGTGTTTACATCGCCGCGAGCGATGGGGCCGGTAAGGGCGGAACCGGGATTTTCAGCCTCTTCAAGATTGGCTGCGACACCTTGGAATAATGGCAAAAGTGCCTGCCAGGCAGCCCTTGAGGGTTTGGTTGGTTCTAGCCAACGGCGCATAAGTTCTTGCGCCATGGTCTGTAAGGTAACCGTATAGTTGGCACAGATACAAGCGGCTGCGTGATAGAGTGGTCTGTCTTCGGCGGGGACGTGAAAACTTCGTCCTTCTAAAATAGTCGCCAGTTCATGAGCGGCTTGCTGTGCTTTTTCATCACCGTCAATAGCCATGTAAATGCCTTTTAAAACGGTGTTTGCACCGGCAAAACTTTGCAGAGGATGAAGACTGCCTACAGAAGCGCCAACGTCTTGCAAAGGCTTAAGGGGTGACAGGTCTAAACTGCCGCTGCAGTGTAAGTAAATAGTGCTTTGCATAGCCGGCTCTTGTTGCGCTTCGACAGCGAGGCTTTTGGCGACGATGGCTATTTGCCTGTCCGGTACGGTGAGTAATACCAAATCCGCCTTGGTGGCGAGTTCAGCGTGAGTCATAAAGGGTACCTTGTACTTGGTGGCCAAGTGGATGGTTTTTTCAGAAGAAGAACCAACAATGCTCACCAACTGAGTGCTCAAATGATGGGCTAAGGTAGAACCGACTTTGCCGCCGCCGATAATACCGATTTTCATGAAACTCCTTTCTGCTTTTGACGTGCCGCAAGTTTTCATAAAAAAAGGCGCACTTCGACCTCGAAATGCGCATAAAATTCCTATGTTGCGTCTCGTCCCGGTCTAATAGATCCAAGCGATAAAACTAGAATGAATTATGAAGTTGTAAATCCTGTTGAAACGGATGTGGTTCTTGATAGATACCACTCTATTTCACTGTTATTATAGCATAGAGAACTGTTTATTGAAATGATGTGTTAAACGCTAACTTTTATATTTATGGGACAACGAAGATTATGAATAAAGCTACAGTAGCAGCCATGAATAAAGATTCTGAGAGTAAGCAAAAAGATTTGCCATAATTTGTGAAAATCGTATTGACTTCTTAAATCGCTTGTGTGTATAATTGGATAAAACATATAGTTATCATCTGTGAACAGGAAGAGTAGCTATACAAGTTCGGCTACAGCGAGTCGGGAATGGTGGAAGCCCGGTGCAAGAAAGTATAGTGAATGGACCTGGGAGATGTGGCCCGAACCTTAAGGTAGGCGTCACCGGTCATCTCCGACCGTTACCAAAGGAGCGCGTATCGCCTGTATTGGGTAGGCCGTACGTAGTGAGCCGGGTCTTTTGACCAATCGGGGTGGCACCGCGGATTAACCTTCGTCCCTATGTATTTTGGGATTGGAAGGTTTTTTTTATACCCATTTTTAGGAGGAGAACAGTATGGAGCGAGTTCAAGATGTTTCAAAATTAGTATATACACATGTGCAAGGCGGGCAGTTCCGCTGGGTCACAGTCAGTACCTTAATGTTGGCCTTAGGCACGATTTTACACTTAGTCAGCCCAAGCGTGGCGGGCATTACGCCGAACTGGATGATTGCTACGTATTGTGTAGCCATTCATTTGACCAGACCAAATTATCGTCAGTCTTTAGGGATTGGCCTTGTGGCAGCCCTAATCAACCTGATGACTTCTAAATCGGCGTTTCCTTATGCGAACTTATTGAGTGAACCGGCCGGTGCCTTGACCGCAGCTTTTGTGGTTCACATGTTCAGCCGTTTGAAATTCGGTCGCATGATGGTGCCGCCGGTAGTGTCCGGTTTCTTAAGTACCATGGTATCAGGCGGTATCTTCGTTACGGTCTTGTATGTAGTCTTAGCTTTACCGACTGAAGTGTATACGAAAGCTATGTGGCCGTTGGTGCTTTTGGTAGCTGCTATTAATGCCGTTATTACGCCGCTTTTATACATTCCGGCACAACGCTTGTTTGCGCGTCGCGGTTACTTACCGAAAGCGGACGAAGTTATTTCCAGCGATCACAGCCAATATGAATTGACACCGGCTACGGATGCTAAAATCTCTATTGAACATTTTTCGTATTATTACGGTCAGCAAACGAAGCCGGCTTTGAAAGATATTAATTTGGTTGTCAATGACGGCGACTTCATTGTTATTACCGGTCCTGCCGGTTGCGGTAAATCCACTTTATGTATGGCCATGATCGGTGCGGTGCCTAAATTCTACGGCGGTCGCATGGAAGGTATGGTATTCGTAAACGGTAAAGCCACGACGCAGGCGGAAATCTCCGAATTGGCTACGGAAATCGGTGTAGTACTGGCCGATTATGACACGCAGCTCGTAACCATGACGGTAGCTGAAGAAGTGGCATTCGCCATGGAAAATCGCGGTTATACACCGGAACAGATTAAAGAACGAAGTGCTGCAGTTTTCAAACAGGTTGGGCTCGAAGGCATGGAAAACCGTAAGATTCCAAGTCTTTCCGGCGGTCAGCGTCAACGTTTGGCTATTGCCTCCGTGCTTGCCACGAATCCATCCATCCTTGTGTTGGATGAACCGACCAGTTCCCTCGATCCGGAAGGGACTGCTGAATTGTACCGCTTAGTGGGTGCCCTTAATAAGGAATACGGCATTACCGTAGTTGTTATCGACCACGACCTTCATGCAGTACTGCCATATGCCAATCGCATGGCCCTCATGGTAGATGGTGAACTTCGTACCGACGATGTGCCGGAAGTAACCTTACGTTACATGTATGACCACAAAATTTATGTGGACGCATTGCCATCCATCTTCACAACCTATATGCGTTTAGAAGAAGCGGGTTTTGCTTTTGAAAAACCATGGCTCAGCGTGGCAGCTGCTAAAGAAGGTTTAAAAGCCTAGCTAATCAAAGCAGTTGGGAACATACATAAAGAGAGTAAGAGAGAAGTAACATAGAAACATCAGAGAATAGATAGCGCTACCCGGTAATTAAAATTAGAGCGGTAGATAGAGCTAACGGATTAAAAATAGGAGGTTCGTATGCTGGAGGTTAAAGGCTTGCGTTTCGGCTATGTGCTGGGCCAAGATATTATAGATAATGTAGATTTTTCCATCGGCGAAGGTGAATTCATCGCCATCGGCGGTCGCAACGGTTGCGGTAAAACGACGGTAACCCGTTTATTAATGGGCCTTGAAAAACCGCGCAGCGGCAAGATTTATTATAATGACACAGATATTACGGCGTTGCCGCCATCGGAACGAGGCCGTTTCATCGGCTACGTGTTCCAACAGCCGGACCGCCAGATGTTCCGCCCCACCGTGGCTGAAGAAGTGGCTTTTGGACCGGAACAATTAGGTTACACCAAAGCCGAAGTAGCGGATATTACGTCCAAGGCTTTGGCAGATACGGGCATCAGTCATTTGCGCGATGCCTATCCCCCGACGTTACGTCGTGGTGAAAAACAGCGTGTTGCCATTGCCTCGGCATTGGCGATGAAGTCCAAGATTTTAATTCTTGATGAACCGACCAGTGGTCAAGACGGTAAAGAAACACGTGAGCTCTTGGAATTATTGGAAACCTTACGTGCTACGGGGCTTACGATTATCCTCGTTACCCATGACATGGAAATCATGGCAAGCCACTGCACCCGTGCTATTATCGTAGGCTACGGCACGAAAGCTTTTGACGGGAAACCGGAAGAATTATTTACGAGCCGTGATGATTTATTTGACTTAGGCCTTACCAAACCGCCGTGTGTAGAATTGGCAGAAACGGTACCGGGCCTTGGTTATTGCAAATCAATGGCAGAATTTGAAGCAAAAATGTTGGCCTTAAAGGCTCGCAGTTAGGAGGAACCATGCAACGATTAGTACCATTTACCAAAATATTAATGACCATCGCCTTCTCCGCATGGGCTGTCCTTTTGACAACCACCTATGAATTAAGCCTTTTGTTGGCTTTGGAACTTTTAATTCTATTAGTAACGGGTCTTTTGATTCGCCAATATAAAGCCGTTTTAACCTTAGCCGCCTTCGCCGTGTTCTTGGCAGTGGTGCAGTTCCTTGGCGGCGGCACCTTGGAATCGGCTTATGTAACCGGTCTTCGTATGCTCTGTATGACCATGGTATTCATCATGCTTTTGGCAACGACGAAATTACAGGATTTGACGGCAGCTTTGGTTACGCAGTGTAAAATTCCTTACGAATATGCGTTCATGTTCACCGCAGCCCTTCGTTTCGTACCGGATTTCATAGCGGAAAGCCATGCCGTTCAGGAAGCTCAGGCTTGTCGAGGGCTTGCTTTGGAAGGCAATTTCTTCAAACGCTTTGCTTCCTACGGTTCTGTCATTCAACCATTATTGTTAAAATCCTTAGGCCGTTCGGAAACAATGGCACTGTCTTTGGAACTTCGCGGTTTCGGTAATAAAGATCACAGCTTCGTAGCCACTGTTGGCATGAAAGGTTTGGATTATGTAGTGACAGCCGTGCTTGTCCTTGTTACGATTGCTATTATTATGTATGTGCGAGGCGCTATATGAGTAATAATCAACCCTTTCATAACGGTATGCCGCTAAATAACAATCGTGACGCTATGCCGCAAAATAACGATCGTAATGCTATGCCGCAAAATAACGAGCCCGCCGTTGCGGTACAAGCTCGTCAACACCGTTATCCCGTAGCCGGCAATAATCAATATGAAGGGCAATTGGTGGATGGTCATATACACACCGAACTTTGCCCTCATGGCAGTGGCGATAAGGTGGCCTTGATTATTGAAAAAGCCATCGAATTAGGTTTTTATAAACTTTGTATTACGGAACATGCCCCTTTACCGGCCGGTTTCAGTAAACGCTATAAAGGTGATGAAGAGGGGCTTACTACAGCCTCGCTGCGGATGGATCAAGTAGAACCGTATTTGGCTTTAGGCAATGAACTGCAAAGAGAATACGGCGGACATATTAATCTCTCCGTTGGCTTTGAAGTGGACTTCTTGCCCGGCTTTGAAACAGCTACGCAAGAGTTTTTAAACATGGTAGGCCCTTATACGGGTGAAAACTTATTGTCGGTTCACTTCATGCAGGGGGCGAATGACGGTTTTTGGTGCCTTGACTACAGTGAGGCGGAATTTGAAAAAGCCTTTGGCAGTTATTTACAAAAGCAGGATGTTTTATTCCGCCGCTATTTTGAATTGGTATTGCAGGCGGTGCAGACTGATTTCGGGCCACATACGCCGGTGCGTATCGGCCATATTGATGTAATAAAAAAATACCAAAAATATTTCAACTTTACATCGTCCTATGATCAGCAAACGCAGCAGGTTATCATGAACATTTTACGCACCTTAAAAGCGCAAAATCGAACGCTGGATTATAATGTGAGCGGTGTATTCAAAGAAAATTGCGGTGAAATGTACCCAAGTCCTTTCATTCAAGGGATGGCCTATGTTTTGGGCGTACCGTTCATGATGGGATCCGACTCACATAGCTTAGCGGCTTTTGTAAAAGCCTGGAGTGAGTAAGGGTAATATTATAGGAAAAATGATTTGAGAGAACAACATATTAGGAGCGTTTAGCCATATGAATTCATATGGTTAAACGCTCCTTTTTTTAGCTATTTGTCATCTGAAGACATTAGATTATTACTTAAATACATGCATGCTATGCCTAAATGAAAGTTGACTATCCGCGCTTGAAAGTGTATTATAACTTTAATCCTTTAGTTAGATGAAGAATAAAAGTAAAGAGTAAGTAAAAGAGATGTAATAGAACGTACCGATAGGGTTCAGAGAGGAAGAGAGTAGGGAGAACATATGAGACAAAAACGATTACCGCCGGGATTTCGGGATGAGTTTGGTGAAGAAGCACAGAAAAAAGCAGCTCTTAGCCATAGTCTGGCTAAGTGCTTTTTTGAACGGGGCTATACGAAGATTAATACACCACTCATTGAATACAAGAATATATTTGATGACTATGATTTGGCTGTTCAGCAGCGTATGTATGAAGTGGTGGACAGCTCACAGGAACGCTTGGTAATTCGCCCCGACCTGACGCTACCTATTGCACGTTTTTTAGCGAATATTCAAGTTAATTTGCCTAAAAAATTTTACTATACCGGCGATGTGTTTGCTATGAATCAGGCTCACCGCGGCTGGGCAAATCAGGTGACGCAGGCCGGCATTGAGCTGGTAGGTTATGCTTCGGAAAAAGCCGAACTGGAGTGTTTGCTTATCATCAATCAAGTTAACCGGTTATGGCTCAACAATCAGCTATATGTGGAACTCAGTGATGCCCGGTTTGCCGAAACCGTAGTTGACGCATTGGGGCTTACGGCGGCGGAACGAACCGAATTGTTTGAAGCGTTATTTAATAAAAACTTGCCGGTGTACGAGCGTTTAATTGAAGCGTATACGGAAAATACATTGTATTCCTTGCTTAAAATTTGGCCGCGTCTTTTCGGCTCCATTGAGGAAGTGCAGCAAGAGCTGGATGCCATTATTTTACCGATGAGCGCACAGCGTTTGGTGAATGGGGTTATGCAAATGGCGCAGGCGGTACAAAAACTATCCAGTCAAAAGGTGCGCATAGATTTCAGTAGTCCCGCACCGCAACCTTATTATACGGGCCTTACTTTCCGCGGTTATATTGACGGCGTGGCCAGTTATATTGTGAGCGGCGGACGGTATGATAAATTACTCGCTAATTTTCAAAAAGAGCCTACCCCGGCCGTGGGCATGGGCTTTGATTTGGATGTATTGGCATCGGTGGCGGATATAACTTTGCCTCAGGCAAAACCTTCCTATGTGTATATCGGTGAAGCTGATTGGGATGTGGTGGCTGATTATGTATTGGCTCATCCGACGTATAGTTTAGTATTGGCCGATACATTAGCGGAGGCCCGTGAACAAGCTGCTGCGGACGGCGCCACACTCTATGTGGTCACAGAGGAAGGGGTGAAAGCCGATGCTTAGTATTGCATTGACGAAGGGACGTGTGGAAGATCAGGTCACTCCACTCTTTGAACGTTGCGGTATTGATTGTGAGCCGTTACGAAATAAAAAACGAAAACTGGTTATTACTTTAGGTGACAATTTGCAAGTCATTTTAGTTAAAGGCGGCGACGTTCTTACCTACTTAAATAACGGTGTCGTTGATATTGGCATCGTAGGCAGTGATATTTTGGAAGAACAGCAGAATACGGGGTATGAGCTGTTGGATTTACAAACGGGGCGTTGTCAATTTATTTTGGCGTCGCTGGCCGGTTATAATCTCAATGAGCCGCGGCGACATACTATCGGCACCAAGTATCCGAATATTACGAAACGCTATTTTGCCAGCCGCGGTAAAGACGTGGAAATTATTAAAATTGAAGGGTCTGTGGAGTTGGCGCCCCTTATCGGGTTAGCCGACGCTATCGTGGATATTACGGAAACGGGCACAACCTTACGGGAGAATAATTTACAGATTTTTGATAAATTGAGTCCTATCTCAACACGTTTAGTAGCGAATCCATTGGCGCTTAAGCAAAAACGGGGCAAAATTTTTGATCTGGTAGACCGCTTAAAAGAAGCACGTAACATTGATACAGCGAAATAATTTGAGAAAAAATAATTAGAGAAATAGAGAGAGGAGACCATCATGAAAATATACAGAGAGCCGTTACAAAAGATGCTGGCATTGGTGAATGATTACACGGCGGCCACAACGGATTTAGTCATTGAACAGCAGGTACGCGAAATTATTGATACCGTTATTGCCAAAGGCGATGCGGCATTACGTGACTATAGTGAAAAGTTTGACGGCGTACAGCTGACGGAGTTAAAAGTGAGCGACGAGGTTTTGACTGAGGCCTATAATTCATTGGCGCCGGCTTTAAAAGAGGCTTTGGAAGTGGCTAAACGCAATATTGAAGCCTTTCATAAGCGACAAATTGACCAAAGTTTCATTGATTTGGATACGCCGGGTATAGTACGGGGGCAGAAAGTAACACCGTTAAAACGGGTGGGTATTTATGTACCGGGCGGTACGGCCGCCTATCCGTCGACTATTTTGATGTGTGCTTTACCGGCTAAAATTGCGGGCGTTAAGGAAGTTATTATGGTGACACCGCCACAAAAAGACGGCATTGCGCCGATTGTATTAGGTGCCGCTAAATTAGCCGGTGTTGATGCAGTCTATCAGGTAGGCGGCGCTCAGGCTGTGGGAGCCCTTGCTTATGGTACGGAATCAATTCCGAAGGTCGACAAAATCGTAGGCCCCGGTAACATCTATGTGGCTACGGCGAAGCGTCAAGTGTTCGGTCAAGTATCCATCGACATGATTGCAGGACCTTCCGAAATCGGCATTTTGGCCGATGAAACAGCCAATCCGGTTCACTTGGCCGCTGATTTATTGTCTCAGGCAGAACATGATAAACGGGCGCGGGCTATTCTAATTACAGACAGTGAAGTATTGGCTCATGCCGTTTCGGACGAAGTGGCACGGCAATTGGAGGAACTACCTCGTAAGGATATTGCCAAAGTGGCTATTGAAGAGCGGAGTTTTATAGCCATCATGGATTCGGTAGCCGACATGTTCACCCTAATGAATGAAGTAGCGCCGGAACATTTGGAAATTCAGCTTAACAATGCGTCAGATTACTTGAGCTTAGTAGAAAATGCCGGTTCCGTATTTCTCGGCTCTTATACGGCTGAACCGCTGGGTGATTATATGGGCGGTCCGAATCACGTATTGCCAACCAGTGGTACGGCACGTTTTTCGTCACCCCTCGGCGTATATGACTTTGTGAAACGTACGGCGTTTATGCAATTTTCTAAAGAGCGCTTAGCTGAGTTGGCACCGCATATTGCTACATTAGCACGCACTGAAGGTTTGGAAGGCCATGCGCGGTCCATTGAAATTCGTTTTGATAAAACAAAAGACAATGCGGTAGTAGCCGGTAAAGGTGAAGATACGGAGGCAGTTGCTTATGGACACTAAGGACGGAACGAAGACAAATACTAAGCCGGCCACGGTGGCAATATCAGGTGAGACCAAAAAAGCGCCTGAGCAAGCGAGCGCTACTTTGCGAGTGGCTACGGTAATCCGCAAAACGGCGGAAACGAATATTGAAGTAACGCTTAATTTAGATGAAGAATCAGGCGTTACAGTGGCGACGGGCATCGGCTTTTTTGATCATATGCTGAACTTGTTTGCCAAACACGGCCGCTTCGGTCTAACTGTTAAGGCTGATGGCGATACCTATATTGATGCTCATCATACGGTGGAAGATGTGGCGCTCGCCTTGGGTCAAGCTTTGACTAAGGCTTTGGGGGATAAAAAGCAAATTGAGCGCTACGGTGATGCATGGGTGCCCATGGATGAGGCACTGACGCAGGTCGTTATTGATTTGAGCGGCCGGCCGTATTTAGTGTTCAAGGCGGAACTCCCCACTCCTTTATTGGGAACCTTTGAGACGGAATTAGTGGAAGATTTTTTTCAAGCCTTCGCTATGAACGGTCTTATGAATCTTCATGTGTGCAATGAATACGGGCGCAACACCCATCACATTATTGAAAGCATGTTTAAAGCCTTGGGACGGGCACTACGCCGCGCTGTAACAGTAAATGAAGCTATTCTAGGCGTTAACTCTACCAAGGGCAGTTTGACAGTATAAAATATTAAAAAAAGAAGGTAGCGTATGATTGCAATTATAGATTATGATGCGGGCAATACCTTTAATGTGCAAAAAGCGTTTGCTCATTTGGGCATACCGACGGTCTTAACTGCCGATAAGGCAACGATTTTGCAGGCTGCCGGCGTCGTTGTGCCGGGCGTGGGTGCCTTTCGGCAAGCTATGGATACTTTAACACGACGTGATTTGGTGCCCGTCTTAGAGACGGTGGTAGCTCGAAATATTCCCGTATTGGGCATATGCTTGGGAATGCAACTTTTGTTTGATAGTTCCACTGAATACGGCCAAACACAGGGCTTCGGTTTTATTCCGGGGACGGTAGATGAAATTCCTCAAAATTTGGGTCTCATGGTGCCGCACACCGGTTGGAATTGCAATCGCTTGGTGAATAAAAGAAGTCCCTTTAGCTGTATTGATGGCGAATATACATACTTTGTTCATTCCTATTATGTTAAATGTGAAACGCGCTACATTACGGCGGTGGCCGACTATGGCATTGAAATACCGGCCGTGGTGGCGCATGGTAATGTGTATGGTATGCAGTTTCATCCGGAGAAAAGTGCTGCTATCGGGCTGAAACTATTGCAACGATTTGACGAGCTATGTAAAGCGCATACGGCTGGTTATGAGGCTTAAAGAATTGTATGTATTGCTATGTTTATCAACAGATTGGTTGTATTGTGAGAATTTAAAAACTCTATTATTAGTGAAAAGTGATAATTATAATAGTTGCTAAAAGATAATGTTTGTTGTATATAATGGCCTGTATTGCATATTTTTTTGTAATAAAAATTGATGTCGGAAATAGATACTTTCGATATAAATTATAGACAGATGTAGTTTAGCGGTGTATATTATATAATATTAAATACATAAGAGCAGTACATAAAGGAGGGGATGACCGTGATTTTTCCGGCCATTGATATACAAGACAAACGCAGTGTACGTTTATATAAAGGGGATTTTGACAAGGAAATCGTAATTAACTACAGCCCGGTGGCGCAAGCTGAGGACTATGAACATGCCGGCATCAAGGCACTTCATGTAGTTGACTTGGATGGGGCCAAAGCAGGTAAACCGGTTAGTTTTGATATTATTATAGGCATTCGCAGAGTGTTCAGCGGCATTATTGAAGTAGGTGGCGGTATTCGTGACGAAGAAACTATTAAAGCGTATCTGAATGCGGGTATCGATCGTATTATTTTAGGATCCGTAGCGTTAAAAAATGCGGAATTTACTAAACAAATGCTGGCCACTTATGGAGCAGAACGCATTGTTATCGGTGTCGACGGCGCCGACGGCAAAGTAGCCACTGAAGGCTGGCTTGAAAAGTCGGACGTTGATATGAGCCATTTGATTCGCGAAATGATAGCGGCCGGTGCTAAACACTTCATTGTTACCGATATTAATCGTGACGGTACCATGGCAGGGGTTAACCAGGAATTGCTGTTTGAGTTACACGATCAATTTCCGGAAGCTCGTATTATCGCCTCCGGCGGGATTCGCAATGCCGGTGATATTGTAGCCTTGCGTAAAAAAGGCATTGTCGATTGTATTGTCGGGAAAGCCTTGTATGAAGGTCCATTGGCTTTAGCGGATATTGTAGCTTTGGAAAAAAGCGAGTTAGCCGGTGAATTGATTGAACCGTCACCATACTATACACGCACTGTCCATGAAGAAACAGATTCTCAGGATGTGCCTAATTTAGCGATTTCCGCCGTTGCGGCAAAATAAATTCAATATAATAAGATAAATACAAAACACTAATACAAAACACTAATAAGATACATATAGCAATAGTGATAGCATTATATACTCATAATCATGGTAAACCGGATACGGCTAATGATAAAGGAGTAGAAACTATGTTGGCAAAACGAATCATCCCTTGTCTGGACGTGGATAACGGCCGCGTAAAAAAGGGTGTTAATTTTATTAATTTAGTAGATGTAGGCGATCCGGTGGCGATTGCTGCTTCCTATGAAGTGCAAGGTGCCGATGAGCAAGTGTTTCTGGATATTACGGCCACAACGGAAGGGCGGGGGACCTTCAAGGACGTAATTTCAGCCATATCAAATGAAGTATTTATGCCTCTTACCGTCGGTGGCGGCATTCGTACATTGGCGGATATGCAGCAATTATTGCAGGCCGGGGCGGATAAAATCTCAATTAACTCAGCCGCCTTGGCAAATCCTGAACTAATTCGCGAAGGGGCTGAGAAATTCGGCAATCAATGTATCGTCGTAGCCATTGATGTGAAAACCGATCCCGAGACGGGGGAGCGGTTTGTGTACAGCCATGGAGGGCGTAAAAAAACAGACCGCTTAGCTTATGACTGGGCACAGGAGGCCGTAGCCTTGGGGGCTGGCGAATTACTCGTAACGAGCATGGATAAAGACGGTACCAAGTCCGGCTTTGATATTGAATTATATAAACAGCTGGGCGACTTGGTACAAGTGCCTATTATCGCTTCCGGCGGTGCCGGCACGGTAGCACACTTTGTAGAGGTTTTTTCAAAAACAAAAGTAACCGGTGCTTTAGCGGCTTCTATTTTCCACTTTGGCGAAATAACTATTGAGGAAGTAAAAGAGGCTTTGCGCGCTTATAATATTCCGGTTCGCTAGGAGGTGGGCAATGATGGCTGACAAAATAGCAGATATGGAACAGAACATTACCACCGATTTAAGATTGGATTCGGATTTGAGGCCTGATTTTGAGAAGGTTCACAATTTATTGCCTGCGGTAGTAGTGGATACCAATACGAAAGAAGTGCTCATGGTAGCTTATATGAATGAAGAAAGCTATGAACGAACCTTAGCAACCGGCGAAACCTGGTTTTGGTCACGGTCGCGCCAAGAGTTGTGGCATAAGGGGGGAACCAGCGGTAACACGCAAAAGGTTGTACGGGCCGCCTTGGATTGTGACAAGGACACCTTATTATTGGAAGTTATTCCCAACGGCCCGGCTTGTCATACCGGTTCAAGGAGTTGTTTTTTTAACGAAATCGAATTAAAAACAAATAGCTAAAAAGCTGAATAAAAGAGAGGGATTATATGACACAGGAACTGGCTGAACTTTATGAGGTCATCAAGAATCGGCAATTAGAGCCGAAAGAAGGGTCCTACACGAATTATCTATTTACTAAAGGGCTCGATAAAATTTTGAAAAAAGTCGGCGAAGAGGCTACGGAAGTGGTGATTGCCGCTAAAAATGAAGGCCATACGGAACTTGTCAGTGAAACGGCGGATTTGCTGTATCATGTGTTGGTTTTATTGGTTGAAAAAGGCATTCCTTACGAAGCTATAACGGAAGAACTGGCACGTCGTGAAGGACTTATCAGTAAAACAACGGATCGACCGGAAATTAAGAACTTATAGCCTATATGGGTCCACCTTTGCGCGGTGGGCCTTTTTTACAAATCATGAACCAAGCAAAAGCTTGATTTAATAAAGCGTGACGGGCAATCAATAAAGCGATAAGAGAAAGAGTGAGTGTATATGAAAGAGAGTATAAAAGACTTAAAACCATATGTTCCGGAAGAACCGGTGGAAGCTTTGAAGGCGCGTTTGGGGGTGGAGCGAGTTATTCGCTTATCAGCTAATGAAAATCCCTATGGTACTTCGCCGGCTGTTCGTGAAGCGGTAATTGATTATGTAACTAAACATGACAGCAGCCAATACCCTGACGGCAATGCAAGTTCTTTGCGTACCGCGTTGGCAAATCATTTAGGCGTGGCTGAAACATCACTCGTTATCGGCGTGGGCCTTGATGAAGTGATTACTATGCTCAGTCGTGCTTTTTTAACCGATAAAGACTCCATAGTTATTAGTACGCCGACGTTTTCAGAATATGCTTTGAATGCTCAGCTAGAGGGGGCTGTCATTAAAGGCGTCCCTTGTGATGCTGTAACAGGTGCTACTGATTTAGCCGGTATGCTAAATGCTATCGATGAGACAACGAAGCTGGTATGGCTATGCAACCCGAATAATCCTACCGGTACGTATTGTTCGCTAGCATCGTTGCGTGATTTTATGAGTAAGGTTCCTAAAGACGTGTTGGTCTTGATTGATGAAGCATATATTGAATTTGTCACTACGACTGAAACAGCCAGTGCTTTACCACTTTTAAAAGAATTTGCCAATATGGGCTTGATGCGGACTTTTTCAAAAGCCTATGGCCTGGCCAATTATCGGGTAGGTTATTTAGTATTAAGCCCGGAATTGGTAAATTATGTACAGGCTATTCGCCTGCCTTATAATCTCAATAGCGTGTCACAGGTGGCGGCGGAGGCCGCCCTGAAGGATCAAGCCTTTATTGCGGAGGTTGTGGCGGCCAATGCTAAGGCTCGTCAAGGCTGGGAAACTTGCCTCGATGAGTTAAAATTCCATTATTATCACAGTGAAGCCAATTTTGTTTTCGTAGAATTTGCATCACCGGAAGAGACTAAAGCTATTGCCGATGTATGGCTCAAAAAAGGTTATCAAGTGCGGTCCGGACTCAGTCCTAAATGGCTGCGGATTACGGTTGGGCAGGCCGCTGATTGTGAAGCTATGCAGGTAATCTTACGAGATTATTATAAAAAATAAAAGCCAAAAGAAATAAAGGCTAAAAAAATTACAGTTATAGAAATGAAAATTAGGATGAGTCCTTGCTTGAAGTTCGAGCAAGGACTTTTTTCTCATCCCGTCCCCCTTTGTGATATGATAATATATAGAGAAATGTTCAAAACAGTTTTAAGGCTGTTGCATTTCTTCAGATATAGTTATTATGGCGCCTTAGTTGCGCTTTATATATTAGAAATACAAAGGAGACACTATGAAAGCAATTGTATTATCCAGTGGCGGCGTAGACTCCACCACCTGTTTGGCTTTAGCTATTGATCGCCTTGGCAAGGAAAATGTGGCGGCTGTATCTATTTTTTACGGGCAAAAACACGATAAAGAACTGCAATGTGCCCGTAAGATTGCGGCCTATTATGAAGTACCGCATTATGAATTGGATTTATCGCAGATTTTAAAATACTCGAATTCATCCTTATTGCAAAATTCCACCGATGAGATTATTCATAAGAGTTATGCGGAACAGATTGAAGAACAAGGCGAAGGCATGGTCAGCACGTATGTGCCCTTCCGCAACGGTTTGATGTTATCCGCCGTAGCCAGCCTCGGCATGAGCCTTTTCCCTGACGATACGGTGCAGATTTATTTGGGCGCCCATGCCGATGATGCAGCCGGCAATGCCTATGCCGATTGTAGTGAAGCCTTCGTCGATGCTATGACCAAAGCTATTGCCTTAGGTACCTACGATAAAGTCCAAGTAGAGGCTCCATTTGCTACTAAAAATAAGGCCCAACTCGTTAAGGTCGGGCTGGATCTTAAGGTGCCGTACGAACTTACCTGGAGTTGCTATGAAGGTGGCGACAAGCCTTGCGGCACTTGCGGTACCTGCATCGATCGCATTAAAGCTTTTGAATTGAACGGCACTACGGATCCATTGATGAAATAGGAGGCGGTAAGGGCATGGCAAAGACAAAGAGTTGGCAAAAGGTGTTATTTATCGGTGACAGTTTGACGCGTGGTTATGATGTACCCTACGGCAAGGGCTGGGTTGAATTATTGAAAGCTCATTTTGAAAAAAGTGCGGCAACCAATGAAAGTGCAAAAATTACTATGGTTAATGCCGGCGTTGATGGTGCCACCTTGCAGGCTATTTATAATAATTTGGAGCGCGCTCTTCATGATTCGTCCTATGATGCGGTGTTTATCATGGGTGGGACTAATGATATTTTACATGGTTGCACGGCGGAAGATTGCTATTTTTCAATGATGCGTTCGATTCATCATATTCAAAAAATCGGCTGTGATGTGGTTGTTGGTTTAGCTCCACAGATTGACTGTGATCCCGATGGCGATGATGCGGTACTCGTTGATTATAATGAGCGCTTGAAAGCCTACTGTAAGGAACAAGGCTTGTTGTATATAGACTTCTATAAAACTATCGCCGAGGCGGATTATCGCGATGAAATTCTTTATGCCGGTGATGTGCATCCCAATGAGTTGGGGTATCATTACATGTATGAAACGGCTCGTGATGTATTGAAGGCCGGCTTGTAGCCCTTTTACAGATAAAAATAAATTATTAGTTAAGACACGAATCCAGTATTTATGCTGTTTTTTAGACACTATATAGAGAAAAATAAATTAAATCGAAAAAAATAAATTTTAGATATTGAAATTATTAGATTTACATGCTATAATAGGCTCATAACAAGGGAACAGTAGTTAACGATTATTCAGAATCGAGCGCTACAGCTCAACTAACTTCTTTATCCCGGAAGTTATTGCGAGTGAGTCCACTTGTTAAACCTCTAAATACCTATACCTAATCGTGAGTACAAATATGTACGAACAACTTGCCGTTGCCTCCTCCCTAAGGGCAACGGCATTTTTCTGTTTATAAATAGGAATAATTATATATGCCTTTGGAATAAAAATATAAATGAATATTGAGTGAATAATCATGAAAAACTTCACAAAAAGCTCATCGAAATTTTCATATATACCTCATAAAATCTAGGTAAGATGTACATATGTTAAACGTTAGTTAACAGATTAGATTTGTATATGGAACTGATCAAGTGATGCACAAGCATTTATGAGACAGTAAGAAAATTGTATAATTTTGTACTAGGAGGTATAGTTATGAAACGCAAATATGTATTAATGGTACCTGTCGCGGCGGTTACTCTTTGGGCTAACTCTTTCGGCGCTTTGGTAAGTGCTCAGAGCTTACAAGACATTAACAACAATAAACCGGCTGTATGGCAGCAGGATGATCAGAACAAACAAAATCAGCCTAATAAAGACAACAAACAGCTTAACAAAAACGATAAAAACGATCAGAATCAGCAGAATCCTCAGGTAGCCCCTAAAGTTCCTGAAAAGGAAACTGTTAAAAAAGACAAACCATCAAGTAAAGTAACACCGGAAACCAAGGAAAAACGCAGAGTAGCTTTGGCTAACGACTACAATAATCGCAAACCGGGCGCTGAAAAACCACCGGTAAAACCGGAAGATAAAAAAACGTTGCCACCTAAAGATGATAAGAAACCGGCTCCTCAAAATTCCGGTACAGCTGTTAAAATCGGGGTACTTCTTAACGCATAAGCACGGTTTTCCCTGAAGAACCAACTCCCTCATTAATAGGTAATACTCCATAAATACCTAAACACAAACACAACACTTAAACACACACAATACAAAACAACACAAAACAACACAACACACAAAACACACACATTAAACACACACTTAACACAGTAAAATAAATACTCAATTTTACCGGCATATAGTCATATGCAAATACCTTCCTGCAAGCACAGCGGGAAGGTATTTTTTTACATTAAAGTCAATTAGAAAATGACTTTAAGTTATATAGCAGGTTTTTTTGACGATAATTATGCATAATCGATACGGATATTTATGTCGAAAATTCATTTTAAATATTCCTTATATTCAAAAGGTTTGTTATAATATACCTAGTATTCAAGGCTGTCAGCTTTCTGTCGAACCGGCAGGGATAGATTGAAGGTATAGGTTATTTCGAGGAGTTGGACAGACAGTATAGATTCGAATATACTGCATAGATGACAGTACAGGTAAGACTGAGACCTGTGAAGAGTGATGGACAGTAGCTAAGTCTATGACCGGTAATTGCAGGCCTCGTGTCTTATCGGGATTACGATTAGGGACGCGGATACCCATTAGATTAGGTTATACCGAGCAAAAATTTATATATGTATAACAGAAAGCAGTCTATGAAAATAGACTGTTTTTTCTTTGACTGTTTTTTCATTGCGGCTTATTTTGGTAATGCATTGATAATTATTGCAAAAATTGAAAAAAGCTCGATAAAATCGTTGGAAATAAACGTAAAATGAATAATAAAATACAATAGGACTGGCAAAAAATGTACAGTTGTAGTAAAATAAAGTACATGCAACAGAGAGTCAAAGATTCGTCAATAATAAATTGATGAAAATCAAAAAGTTTAATTTCGCTGTTGACAGTATTAATTCATAGTGTTATAGTAGGTTTATGATTTGAATAGAAATCAGGACGAGGAAGAGAAAAGTACATATACTATTGTATGTGCAGCGAGCCCGGACGGTGAGAGCGGGTCTTATGAAGTGTATGGAAGTGCATCTCGGAGTTATTAAGGCAAAGCTATAGCCATATAGGGGAGTCTTATTCGGGGGTCGCCCGTTATAGCGAATCTGTATAGAGTTAAACAGATAGGAGTGAAATGCTCCGGAGAATATGTGTTTAACAGTACAGCAAAGGTTTGATTGTGCGCACAGTCAAATGAAACAAGGTGGAACCGCGATATATCGCCCTTGGTCACAAATGTGACCAAGGGCTTTTTTTATTAGAGCTGAGAGACTCTATGAGAAAGGAACGATGAATATTATGAGTATGAAACCAGTAAATGATACATTAAAATTGATTGGTAACACGCCTGTATATCAAATTGGAGATTCTAACGTTTTTGTTAAATTGGAAAAATACAATGCCGGCGGCAGTGTTAAAGATCGTGCTGTTTATGGTATGTTGCGCGACGCTCAGCAGAAAGGTTTAATTAAACCTGACACTATCTTGGTAGAAGCAACGTCCGGTAATACCGGTATCGCCCTTGCTATGCTCGGTGCTGTTTTAGGTATTAAAGTTGTAATCTTGATGCCTGAAAGCATGAGTAAAGAACGTCGTGAATTGGTAAAAGCTTATGGTGCTCAGTTGATTTTGACTCCAAAAGCAACCGGTATGAAAGGTGCTTTGGCCAAAGCTCAGGAAATTCTTGATGCTAACCCAAGTGCTGTAACTTTGGGACAGTTCGTAAACCCTGCTAACCCTGGCATTCACTACGAAACAACAGCTACTGAAATTATTGAACAAGTTCCTAATGTGGGCATCGTCGTTGCCGGCGTAGGTACAGGCGGTACTTTCACCGGTGTGGCTCGTAAATTGAAAGAACACAATGCTAATGTGAAAGCTGTTGCGGTTGAACCGGCAGGTTCCCCAATGATTTCCGAAGGCAAAGGTGGCGCTCATAAAATCCAAGGTATCGGTGCCGGTTTCATTCCTGAAAACTTCGACCAATCCCTTATGGATGAAGTCGTAACCGTAACTGATGATGACGCTATCGCTCAAGTACAGACTTTCATGCGCGAAAGCGGTATCAGCATCGGTATTTCTGCCGGCGCAGCTATTAAAGCAGCTAAAGACTTAGCCGCTAAAAACCCTGGCGTGCCTGTAGTAGCTATTGCTCCGGACGGAGTTGAAAAATACTTATCCATGCTTGAATTTGATGATGTTGAATATGTAAAAGCCTAAGCATCTGACGATATAATCGTTCGGGGGAACGACCATAGGTTGACTTAGGTTTAGCTTGAAGAGAGATGAACGGCCAGCTATATGGCCATAGATATTTAGGGGCTGGGGGAATACCGGCCGGGAGGATGTATGAAAGAACTTTGGCAAGCGATTCGCTATAATATTAAGCGCGTTATGGATTCAGATCCGGCTGCCACATCAGTATTGATGGTATTGTGGACCTATCCGCATATAACAGCTTTGTTCTGGCATTTCTTTGCCCATCGTTTGTATAAACATGGTTACAAATTATTGGCCAGACGCGTGGCACTGCATTCGCGTAATGCGACGGGGATTGAAATCCATCCGGGCGCACAAATCGGTAAAGGTTTATTCATTGATCACGGCATGGGTGTCGTAATCGGTGAAACTGCCATTGTTGGCGATAATGTAACCTTGTTCCACGGCGTAACATTGGGCGGCATGAGCTCAAGACGCGTGAAACGCCATCCAACGGTCGGTGACGACGTGCTTATCGGCGCCGGTACTAAAGTACTGGGCGACATTATGGTAGGCAGCGGTAGCCGGATAGGCTGTAATCTGGTTATTAAACGTGATGTACCTGAGAATGTGGTCATCTATGAAACGGAACCTGAAAACATCGTTGTACGCAAGATTCGTTCGACGATTCACTTGGTGGACAGCCACTCACGTAAACATATGCCGCGGCATAAAGTAGCCTTCACACCAAAGAATATGACCGACGACATGGCTTGGTTCATTTAAAACAATATATTTTACGTTATATACAGATATCGGCCGTATATAACGTAGGCATTATTATTGTAAAAATATATGTGGATGTGACAATCTCGTTTTAAATGAAACAGTTTTATCGTCAGGCTTTGATTTGGTTGAAATTATTCCCCAAACTGCAGCGGGGGCTGGGTTTGGGGAGTTGACAAAGAAGAGAAGAAATCAGTTTTACACTAACAACTTATCCTATAGAAACAAGTACTAAAGCGAGTACTAAACGAATTATCATACTTAAAACTTACTAAACAAACTTACCACAAAAGTTTATATACCGGAAAAGAGGTTTGAAGTTGAGCACCATGGCTCATCTTCAAACCTCTTTTTTGTAATTATTGAATTTTTATCAGGCCGTAAAAGGTGTCTTATTCTTTATCGCCATACGTATCAATAAGATAATCCATGGCTTCGATATAGCCTTTAAGACCATGGCCTTTGATGGTTTTTTCAGCATATTCGCTTACATAGGAGAAATGACGGAAGCTTTCTCGTTCATCAGGATTGGAGATGTGCACTTCCACCGTAGGGAGGCCAATCGCTTTTAAGGCGTCAAGAATAGCTATTGATGTATGCGTATAAGCGGCCGGATTGATAATGATGGCTTCGGCGTCATTATGGGCCGCCTGAATTCGGTCTACCAAGCTGCCTTCGTGATTACTCTGATAAAAACTAACCGCGATATGACGATCATGCGCATGTTGGCGGATCATTTGAACGAGCTGTTCATACGTTTCAGAACCGTAAATATCCGGCTCTCTTAAACCTAACAGATTAATATTGGGGCCGTTAAGAATTAAAATGTGCATGATATTCCTCCTCAATCTGAGCAGCGCCGGTATCCGGATCGCTTATGTCCAAACTACATTGTGAAAAGGCTTCGTACAGTGGTTCTCTTACAGTATATAAAGATTCTAAGCGCTCCAGTCCCCCCTGTGAAAGCGGACGACTGTCAACGGCTAATTTCTCAAGGGGACGGCGAAGCCAATAGATACGACCGTTTTGGCGCAAAATAGGATAATTAACCGGTTGAGTTACAACGCCGCCGCCGGTGGCAATAATGGCTCCGGTGGTTTTGCAAAGTTCGGTGAGGAGGGCCGTTTCTTTTTCACGAAATTGGGCTTCCCCATAGGTTTTAATATATTCGCCGGGATGACAGTACCGTTCTTCAAATACATCATCACAGTCGATGAGCGGTCGCTGTAAGCGTTCCGCGAGAGCGGTGGCGATAGTTGTTTTGCCTACACCGGGCATGCCGATGAGAATAATATTTTCCTGGGCATGACGCATTTGACGAATGATAGTTTCCGTTGCTTCCGGTGGAAACTCTTTTTGCATAAATAGCTTAGCCGCCGCTACCGCCTGCCCTACGAGCATGGGGAGACCATCGGTATAAGGAATGCCGTGTTTCTCCGCTTCTATAAGAAGAGCCGTGCGATAAGGGTTATAAATCACATCGGCTACGCCTTTGAGTTTAGGAAAATCATCCAATGAAATTAAGCTATCCGGGCAATTCGGAAAAGTACCGACCGGCGTGGCATTGATGAGTACATCGGCATCGGCCCCATAGCTTTTGGCGTCACTATAAAAAGGTGCTGTTTTACGGGAAAGATGGCTAATCTCTTTGGCTCCCAAATCGGTTAGGGCCACATGAATCGTATGGGCTGTCGCACCATCACCTAAAACGACAACTTTTTGATTTTTGATGTGGATGCCGGCTCGTTCCAACATGTAGATGAAACCATCGTAGTCCGTATTGTGACCATACCATGTATTGTCGGCTTGGCGTACCATGGTGTTGACGGCCCCGATATGTTTGGCCGCGTCAGATAAAGTGTGACAGGCACTCATGACATCTTTTTTATACGGAATGGTAACGTTTAGGCCCTTCAGTTCGGATTGACCTAAGAACTCGGTTAATTCTTGAGGAGCTCGTTCGTACAGCACATAGTCGGGATTGCCGAGAGCCTTATGAATTTGTGGCGAATAGCTGTGTCCCAAGGTTTTGCCCAAGAGGCCAAAAGGGGTCAGCGTAGAAGTATGATTCATAATAATATCCTTTCCGTTCACTGGAAATGTGTATTTCGGTACCGACTATAATAGGTAGTCGCAAATTAGGAAAATATTAGTTTACCCTTAATTAAATTTTAGACCATTATTAATCAAGTTCAATAGTGTTATCTAAGAGAAAATCTAATAGGACTAAGGCGGTGACAGCTTCAACAACCGGCACGGCACGAACGGCGATGCAAGGATCATGACGACCTTTAATCTGTAAATCCGTATTGGCAGCTGCTTCATAACTGAAGCTTGGCTGTACTTTGGCAATAGAGGCAGTCGGCTTCATGCCCACTTTGAGGACGAGTGGCATGCCGTTGGTAATACCGCCTTGGATGCCGCCGCTATTATTGTTTAAGGTGCGAACTTTGCCGTTTTCTAAACGGAACGGATCGTTCTGATTGGAACCGCGGTCGAGGCAACCGTCAAAACCGCTGCCGAAAGCAACGCCTTTAACGCCGGGAATACCAAAAAGGGCACGGCTAAGACGATTTTCAATGCCGTCAAAATTCGGATTCCCAAGGCCCGCCGGCAGCCCCGTAGCAAACAGCTCTATAATGCCGCCCGTAGAATCACCCTCTTGGCGTAATTCATCAATATAGGTAATTGCTTTAAGGCGTGCCTGAGCGGATACCATGGCTACGGTTTCGTGGCTTACTTTTTGAAGTGCCGCCATATCCGGTTCGGTGAAGCTCATAGTGGTATCTTGTACCGAGCCAATCTGTTTTAAATGGGCACCGAGTTCAATGCCTTTTTGTTTTAGAATTTGTAAGGCAATGCCACCGGCACAACAGAGTGGGGCCGTGAGGCGCCCCGAGAAATGACCGCCACCGCGCATGTCTACTTTTTCACCATAACGCATACGCGCCGTATAGTCAGCATGGGATGGGCGCGGTATATCACGTAAATTATTATAGTCTTTAGAATGCTGATTCGTGTTTTCGATATAAAAGGCAAGTGGTGAACCACTGAGTTGGCCGTCTACGAGGCCGCTTAGAAATACGGGATGATCCGCTTCTTTACGTTGGGTGGTAATTAAACTTTGCCCCGGGGCACGGCGTTTCATAAAGCGGGCCAAGGCCGCTTCATCGACGGTTACACCGCATGGCAGACCGTCGACTACGGCGCCGATAGCCTTGCCGTGGGAGGCCCCGAATACGGAAATAGTAAGATTTTTACCAAAACTTGAACTCATAAGTGTCTCCTGTTTTGAAAGGTTAGATAGTATATTATTTGGCGTGACCGCCTAATTGATTCCAATGGCTGAAGAATAGCGGATAAGATTTATTGATGGCCTGACTGTCGGTAATCGTAATCGGATCATCGCTGTATAGCGCCATGAGTGTAGCGGCCATAACGAGACGATGGTCATTGTGGGAAGTAACGGTGCCGCCGGTAAGACTTCCGGTGCCGTTAATGTAGAGATTATCTCCCTCAATGTGAGCGGTGCCGCCTAAAGTTCTCACCAAATCACGAACGGCTAATAAGCGGTCTGATTCTTTAAGACGCAATCGTTCGCCGTTGATAAACCAGCTTTCCCCTTCGATACTGCAGGCTAAGGCCGCTAAAACAGGCAATAAGTCAGGACATTGCTCTAAATCAACCGTTATAGGGTCGATGGCGCGACCTTCACAATGAAGGCGTAGCGGTACTTTAATTTTGTCCAATTCATCATCTTCAACAACGGTACCGTCTTCTGTTTGCCATTCCACGGTGGTGCCGGCGCAGTCAACAATATCTAAGATGCGTCGATCCGCCTGTGTCGAATCGGGTTGCAAATTAGTGATGGTAAGCGGTTGGCCGGTGATGGCGGCGGCTACGAGCCAAATGGCACTGTTTGACCAGTCGCCTTCGATGGGATAATTTTCGAGGCCGCGGTAATGTTGCCCTTTGGGAACCGTAAAACTGTTGCCGTCGTCAGAGGTATAGGCGGTAACGCCAAAATCCGCCATGACATGACGTGTCAACGTCACATAATCGCGGGATTGTAACGGTGTTGTGCTGTTTATTAAGGTATCTTCATCTAGTTTTGGTGAGGCCAATAAGAGACCGGAAAAAAATTGACTGCTCACATTGCCTACCATTTCAAAAAGCCCACCTGTTAAATGACCGCTAATGGTAAATGGCGGCTTAGCTGCCGAAAAGGTGATGCCATGAGCTTCCAATTGGCTTTTTAAAGGCTCCAACGGGCGATCCGGTAAACGACCGGCTGCGGTTACATCGGTAGTATCACAAATGGCGGAACCTACCGATAAGAGTAAGCGCAAGGTAGTACCTGATTCGTGAGCATCAATGGTGCCGTGTTTTTGGTTTTCGGGGATGGGTGTGACAGTAACCCCGCTCTCTGTTTTCTCAATAGTAGCACCTAAGCCACGCAAAGAGGCAATAGTGGCGTCAATATCTTCTGAATAGTGTGCAATGAGTAAACTGGACGGGCTGTCCGCCAAAGCAGCGGCAATCAAGGCACGATGAGCGTGGGCCTTGGCCGGAATGGCCGCAATGGTACCGGTTGGAATGGCTCCGGTTACGGTAACGGATTCAGAATGGACAGTCGCAGTTTTGGTTGCTTCAAATTCAGATGGATTAGTTGGCACCATGGTGTTTTACCTCCTTTATGGCGTAATTGGCTAATTCGCTGTGTGGTATGGTGCGAAGTTCGCACTGCCCCCAACGATTCGGATAAATAATGGTAATAGTTTGGCCGTGACTTTTTTTGTCATGTAAAGCGGCCTCTAACAGTTCGTTAATACTGATAGTCGTGTTAATCGGCAAATTATGAGCGGCCAGTAGATTTAAAAAGTTATTTAATTCGGTTTCACTGATGTGTCCGTTTTTAAAAGCGGCACGCATCATGAGGGCCATGCCGATACTGACAGCCATACCGTGTTTTACGGAAAATTCACTGCAAAGCTCGATACCGTGACCAAACGTGTGGCCAAAGTTGAGCAAAGCTCTGACGCCTGATTCTTTTTCATCGGCGCTGACAATTTTTGCTTTGGCTTTCACGCATAGGGCGATAATCGCTTCAATATGGGGAAGGTCATCTTGACGTAAGGGATTAGTCATTAAATCAGCCAGTAAATCGGGATAACCGAGCATGCCGTATTTAATGACTTCACCGCAGCCGTTACTGAATTCATCGGCGGGCAAAGTGCTAAGTGCAGTTGGGTCACAGAGTACTAAAATCGGCTGTTTAAAAGCGCCCCAAAGATTTTTGCCGGCTTTTAAATTAACGGCCGTTTTACCGCCAACAGATGAATCCACTGCAGCCAATAGGGATGTAGGCATCTGGATATAGTCGATGCCCCGTAAATAGGTGGCCGCCGCAAAACCCGCCATATCACCGACTACACCGCCGCCTAAGGCGATAAGTAAATCCTTACGGGTCAGCGCTTTGGCCGCCATAAATTCCACTAAATCCAATAGTCGCGCAGCGTTTTTTTCTGTTTCACCATGAGGGAATACGTATTCATATACCGTATAGCCCGCCGCGGTGAGTTGCTTTTTGACAAGCGCTGCATAATGCGGAGCTACTCGGTCATCACTGACGAGCATGGTCGGGCAGGGGCCCTTAAGGGGCTTAATATATTCTATTATATGTTGTAAAACCCCGTCTTCAATGATGACATCGTAGGCAGTGGAGGCTTCGATATGAATACGTTCCATGGTAACTCCTTTTACTGGGTATCAATTAACGGGTCTTAATTAAGCTTTTTGACCGGTAACAATTTCGCGCATAGCGAAAACATCTTTGGTGAGGGACGCAAACTGATCGGGACGTAAAGCTTGCGGACCGTCGCAAAGCGCTTTGGCCGGATCAATATGAACTTCAATCATGAGACCATCCGCACCGCCACCGGTGGAAGCGAGGGATAAAGGTCGAACCATGCGGCTCATGCCGGCAGCGTGGCTCGGGTCCATAATAATCGGTAAATGACTGAGCTCATGAATCATTGGAATCGCCGTTACATCAAGGGTATTACGGGTTTTCGTTTCGAAAGTTCGAATGCCTCGTTCGCAAAGTACGATTTGTGTATTGCCTTCGCTCATGATGTATTCCGCAGCCATCAACCATTCTTCATAAGTTGCGGATAAGCCACGTTTAAGAAGAACCGGTTTCTTTAATTTGCCTACCTCTTTAAGTAAGGTGAAGTTTTGCATATTGCGGGCGCCGATTTGAAGCATGTCTACATTATCGAAGTACTGCAACTGGGATGGATCCATGACTTCGGATACGATAGGCAGGCCCGTTTCTTTTTTTGCCAGTTCCAATAAATGCAAGCCTTCAGGACCCATACCTTGGAAGGAGTATGGCGAAGTACGCGGTTTGAACGCACCGCCACGAAGAATAGTAGCGCCAGCTTCTTTGACCGCTCTTGCCGTTGCCAGCACTTGTTCCGGTGTTTCGACGGAGCAAGGACCGGCCATAATAGCGAAGTGGCCGCCCCCAATTTTTACGCCACTTACGTCTACGATGGTGTCCTCCGGATGGAATTTGCGATTAGCTTTTTTGAACGGTTCTTGAATGCGTGTTACTTTTTCAACAAAGTCTAGCGATTCAATTTGGCGCTTGTCTACGAGTGAGGTATCGCCGATGAGGCCGATTAATGAGTAGTTGTCGCCTTGGCTTGGATGTAACGTAATCCCTTGGGCCTCTAATTTTTGGCGTAACTCTTGAACTTTCTCCGGTGTAGCATTTTCCTTCAATGTAATAATCATAGTAATCTCTCCTCTTTCGTCACTTATGAATATTTGAAAACAGGTTTCGTTCATAAATTCCAATCCTTTACTGCTTGTACAACCTTCGTTGCTTTCAATAATTACTTTTAAGTGATAGTAAAAAAGGAGCTACCCGCGTGCACTACGGGTAGCTCCTTAACTATACTAAGCCTGACAATGATACCGAAATCAGCGTAGCCCAAATAGTCCTTTACCCGTTGCCTGGATAAAGAACCAAAAATAGAAGTATTGGCTGTTCATAGTGCTGATAGCGGTATTCATAATATTGGCTCCTCTCTTAAAGTGATTGCCAACATTATAAACCTAAGTTTCTATTCTGGCAAGTCTTTTTTTGCAAAACATTCGTAAACTTCAGGTAAACTAATTATTTAGTTGATTATGCGACTTATTGCTGAGCTTATTGTAAGGATACGGCTTGGCTAAAAAAGAAAAGCCGGCGAGGTGCCGGCCTTCCTGGTTTGGTTTGTAGCGCTGTATTACTCCAAATCGTCGAAGTCGAATGCGGCTGCTTTGGTATAATTCGTAACTTTTGCTTCAAAGAAGTCCGTTTTAGTGCTGTTGAGGTTGGAGAAACTTTCAATCCAAGCCATCGGATTTTCTTTGATGTCCGGATAGAGATGTTTGAGGCCGATGGCTTCTAAACGAATATTAGCCAAGTATTTGATATAGCGTTCAATCAATACATTGTTGATACCGAGGATTTTGTCATCCGTAATGTATTGGCCCCAAGCGATTTCGTTTTCCGTACCTTGACGGAGCATATCCGTAAGTTCCGCTTCCAATTCAGGCGTAAATAATTCAGGTCGTTCGATGCGAAGTTCACGAATGATGTTTTGGAATAAAACGAGGTGAGTTACTTCATCGCGGTTGATGTATTTAAAAATCGTACTAGTTGCTGTCATCTTGCCCTGGCGCGCCAAGGTGTAGAAGAAGCTGAAACCGGAGTAGAAATAAATGCCTTCCAAGATGTAGTTCGCCATGATAGTGCGAATCAAATTATGTTCCGACGGATCATCGCTGAAACGTTGGTAAATGTCGGCGATGAAACGGTTACGTGCCAAGAGGTGTTCATCTGTACGCCATTCGTCATAAATACGGTCACGGGTAATCGGATTCGTTACGGTGTCCAAAATATAGGAGTAACTTTGGGCGTGAATTTCTTCTTGGAATGCCTGAATGTTAAGCAATGATGCCACTTCGGCAGCTGTGATATAGCGGCTTAAGTTGGGTAAATTTTCACTTTGAATCGAATCAAGGAAATTGAGGAAGGAAATAATTTTGTCAAACGCACGGCGTTCGCTGTCGGTCAAGAACGGAAATTGTTTGATATCTTCGTTCAGCGAAATTTCTTCCGGAATCCAGAAGTTGTTGAGCATGGTACGGTACATCTGCGTTGCCCAGTCATATTTGATGCGGTTCCATTCGCGCAAGTTGGTCGTATTGCCACCAATCATGCTTTCCGTGCCGCGCTCGCCATGTTCGTTAAAAATAAATTTTTTATCCATAATGACATTCACCCTTTCTATATAAGTTGTTGTCTTTAGTATAGCATATTAAAGCGGTTAAACATATGAAATTTACGGCTAACCGGCAGTCATATATTGCTGTCGAACCGTTGCAAAACATCGTTTAATTGAAGCTTTATGGTGTTCGTATGACTGCCGGTCACTAAACCGCTTATTGTTTTAATTTAAATCAGGAAGAACAGCTGGTGCATTCGTCCATTTCGAGGGACTGATTGCGGATGTAGTAAATTGTTTTAACACCTTGTTTGTATGCTTCCACATAAAGGTTGAGGATTTCTTTGGCCTTAACTTGCGGTGTAATGTACAAGTTGAAAGATTGCGCTTGGTCAATGTGACGTTGGCGGGCAGCACAGGCACGAATACTCCATTGTTGGTCAATCGTGTGAGCTTCTTTGTAGAGCCAGAACGTGGAGTTATCGAGATCAGGGGCCGTTTTCGGAGTGAAGCTGCCTTTCTTTTCTTCGATGAAGAATTTTTTGAAAATAGGGTCGATACCGGCTGTGGTGTTAGCGATATTGGAGGTACTGCCGGTTGGGGCAATCGCCATGAGGTAACCGTTGCGCATACCGTATTTAGCTACATCTTTGCGCAATTGTTGCCAACGTTCGGATGTATAACCGCGGCGCTCGAAGTAAGCACCGGTTTCCCATTCGGAACCTTTGAAGGCAGGGTAGGCGCCTTTTTCTTTAGCTAGTTCCATGGATGCTTTAATTGCGTAGTAGGCAATGTTTTCAAATAATTTATCCGCTGTTTCAATGTGTTCTTCCGATTCCCACTGAATCTGATGACGCACCAAGTAGTGGTGGTAACCGCTCGTACCGAGGCCGATGGCACGGTATTTTTCGCTGGTCATCTTAGCTTCCGGTACCGGGAACTGGTTGATGGAAATAACATTGTCGAGCATGCGAATCTGAAGGGCTACATTAGCCTCCAATTCTTCGTCGGTAATTCGACCGAGGTTAATGGAGTTAAGGTTACATGTTACCATGTCGCCGGTCACCGTTTTAGTCGTGATGCTGCCATCCGGATTAATCACTTCTTCGCTAAGGTTGGTGAAACCAACGTTTTGCGCGATTTCGTGGCACAAGTTGGAGGCATAAATCATGCCTGCGTGTTTGTTCGGGTTGGCGCGGTTCGCTGTGTCGCGGAAGAAAATAAACGGCGTACCGGTTTCTACGGCACTGCGCATGATTTTTTTCATCATATCCAAAGCGCTGACCTGGATTGGGTGAAGATCCGGATTGTTTTCGCAAAGAAGATAATGTTCGGTGAAAGCTTTGTTGTTTTCGTCTTCATCGTAAAAATCTTCCAAGTTAAAGCCCATAACCTGCTGCACTTCATGTGGATCGAAGAGGCTGAAGTTTTCACGAGCCAATAAACGTTCCATGAAGATGTCCGGAATAGCAATGGCAGGGAAAATATCGTGAGCTTTACGACGATCGTCGCCGTTGTTGGTACGAAGTTCTACGAATTCGTAGAAGTCTTTATGCCAAATATCAAGTGTTACGGTAGCGCCACCTTTACGTTTGCCAAGCTGATCTACGGCTACGGCTGTATCATTGTAAAGACGAACCCAAGGGATAACGCCGCCGGAGGAGTTTTTGTAACCGCGAATATCACTGTTCAAGGCACGCACTTTACCCATGTAAATACCGAGGGCACCGCCGTGTTTGGATACGCGGGAGAATTTGCTGTTTACGTCGTAAATGGACCAAAGGTTATCGTCAACGCCGGAGATAAAGCAGCTGCTGAGCTGATGGAACGGCGTCCCCGCATTGGCCAAGGTTGGCGTAGCGGTGGTCATTTTTAATTCGCTCATTAAGTCGTAGAATTTTTTAGCGAATTCTACTTTGCGATCCCCTTCGATGAGGGCAAGGTGCATAGCAATCGCCATGAAACGTTCTTGCGGCAATTCATACACTTCTTTGTCGTAACCTTTTACGAGGTAACGATCGGCCAACAATTTAATGCCTTCATAGTTGAAGAGATAGTCTCGTTTAGGTTTGATGTAGTCCCCTAATTCTTCAAGTTCTTCTTCGGTGTATTGGGTGAGGAAGAAGTCCGCATAGCGCTTAGCTTCTACTAATTTTTTTACTAATGCAGGGAAGTTGCCGTAACCGAACGCTTTGTATTTGCGTTGGATGGCCGCTTCTTTATATAAGTCGAAAAGGAACAGGCGGGCTGCCACAAACTGCCAATCCTGGTTCATGCGGTTAACCATGTTGCCATAACCGTCGTCTACTTTTTGGATAACTTTTTCGATTGCAGTTTGCACCAAAATCTTCTGAATTTCTTTGGTGCTCATGCCGTCAACGAACTGTAATTTGGAGTCCATTTCGAGTTCGATAGGATCGCAGCTTTCAAGCCCCAAGCATGCGAAGGCAATCATCTTTTTAGTTTTTTCTACCGAGAGCGGTTCGTAATGGCCGTCTCGTTTTTTAATCATAATAGCCATGAATAAGGTTCCTTCCCGTTACAAAGTACTACATTTACACATAAAAATATGGCTCGCAAACAGTGACTTCACTGTATTTACGTAAGCCGTTGATACACTCATACCCTCTAAATACATCTATTTGGTACTATCGATGAGTTGTATTATAAATCAATATCTTGTATATGATATTAGTTATCATATACAAGATACACCTCATTATACTATTTTCCGACGGTGAAAAGAAAGAGGGAAATGTCAATCTGTATTGAATTTTTTGCATATGATGAATGAAGATTTCGGTTGGTGGAATTTAATGACTTGACATTTTAAAGTTGTGAGAATGTATAGGGTGTAAGCGGGTTCACAAGAAATGATGACTTGCTTATGACGTTTGCAAACGGTCAATGAGAATGATGAGAAACTCAATGGTACATGTACTTTTCAGTAATATGGACAAAATGAAGGGCTCTGTTTGATGTATGATTTTTTGGCATACATACATGGGGCATCGGACGGTTTTAACTTTAGGAGGCAACTATGGCTACAGGAACTATGAATGTTTTGAAAAAAGAATTACAACTTGTATTTTTAGATGATGAATTAAAAGAAACTACGGTGCGCATCAGTGTACCTAAAGCGGATGTAAGTCGCACTGCAGCCGAAACAGTGGCAAATTTGTTGATTGCCAAACGTTTTATGACCAGCGCCAAAGGTAAAATTTTAACCGGCTATAAAGGCGCTTTTATGGTAGAAAATACCAGTGCCCAATTGGTTGACTAATCAGCGGTCACCAAACGATATGTCTCAGCTGCAGGGTATCTTGCAAGATTAGATATATTCGGATAGCAGGATATGAGGTTAAAGTATTACGTATTATTAGTATAAATATATAGGAGGCTAATTATGGCAGACGCAACAGTAAAAGAAGTAGTAAAAATTCAGATTCGTTTAGATTTAGGCGATAATAAAGTAAAATCCGTAAGCATCGGTAATGTTAATCCGGAACTTAGCAATGCGGATTTTGAAGAAGTGGGCCAAGCTATGGCCGAACTTTGTGCTTATCCGTACAAAGATGTGGTTCGCGTAGAAACTACAACCATGACGCCTCAGGCTTAAGACTTTGGCTGTGGGGCTACCGGACAAGTAGCGGCGATATAAAATCCGAGTGATTTTAGTAAAATAATCTGTGTGATTTTACGGAAATAATATAAATAAAACGGTGTAATCTGGTTTAAACAGGTTACACCGTTTTTTATATTGAAAAAAATTGAAATAGAGTGCTCTTTAGTATAGGCAGCTGTATTGTATTTAAGTTATAATAAAAATATATAAAAGAGTTCTTATGTCTTATATTTTTAGTTTCATATGGAGGCATGATATATGACAATGTTTAATATGAAAAAGAAAGCATTCCTTGTTTTGGCCGGTTTGGCCATGGTGACTGTGTTGGGCGCCGGTAATAGTGCCGCCACAGCTAATGGCACCACAGCGCTTTCAGGGAGCGACAAAGATTTGGCAGCCATTGTTAATTATGCGACTCAGGAAGCTGTTAATGCAGGATCACCTTATGTGAACCGAGGCATACCAAAACAGGTGTTAGAAGCGTTTATGCCGGCATCGGGTGCTAAGACGGTGCTCACGAATGAAAGTAATTCTTTGTATAAAGAACAAGCCTTACGGGTAGCTTTCCCTATGACAGATGCATCGAAATATGATTTAGTGCCGAATTTTGACGGCTTCCCAAAACGGATTCCGTCCTTTGCCAACAATGTATCCGTGTTTTATATTCCGCAATTTATAAAAGCCGGTGGAGAAGCGCAGGTTAGTTTTACCGGTACGGCTTCCGAAATGGCACCGTATATCGGGGAAGCGCTTAAGTTAGCGATTATGCAGACTAATTTAACAGATAGTCGTTCGGTTTATGTAAAAATGGAGCCTAATTCAGACATGCAATTTGCCGACAGTTTACGCGAATTATTACCTGGTTACAAAATCGTGACAACGCCTGAACTAAAGAATCTTGGACCGTGGCGTGATTTCTGGAGTGATATTATCGATGTAACATCAGTAAATAGCGAAAATTATGTAACGGATCAGTTATTCGATAATGACACGAATAAAAAAGCTCAGCAGCAACTATTAGGCTATTATTCGTATAATTACAATATGGTGAACTTGGATGATTCCTATACCTACTATATTTTTAGCGTAGGGACGACATTTAATCATGCATACGTAACCGGTGCGGCCGTGAATAAAGCGGGCACGAAGATTGTTTATTTTTACAAACAGCAGTAGTGGATGTGATTAATTGGGAAGTAGCTATTGATGAGCAGTATTATATTAGCAGACATAAACCCGAATATTTTGCTTAAAATAAGCATTAACGTTCGGTAAAGTTTATTGACCCTTATTTTTTACTATGTTAAAATGAAAGAGTAATATTCAGTCATTTCGATGGAGGTTAAAGACACATGATTCAACGGTATACAAGAGAAAAAATGGGCCATATTTGGAGCGAACGCAACGAATTTGACCAAATGTTGGAAGTAGAAATCTTAGCTTGTGAAGCACAGGCTGAATTGGGTATTATCCCTAAAGAAGCGGCTAAGGTTATCCGTGAAAAAGCGAACTTTGATGTAGAACGAATTCATGAAATTGAAAAAGAAACGAATCACGATATTATTTCTTTCGTAACCGCTGTCGGTGAATACGTTGGCGAAGAAGCTAAATACATTCACCTCGGTCTTACATCTACGGACGTAAAAGATACGGCTCTCGGCGCTATGATGAAACAGGCTTGCGACATTATTTTGGAAGACTTGCATCAGTTCCGCGATGTACTTCGTCGCCGTGCCGCTGAATTTAAATACACTCCAATGGTTGGTCGTACTCATGGTATTCATGGTGAACCTACTACTTTCGGCTTGAAACTTTGCCTCTGGATGGCTGAAATTGAACGTGATATTGAACGTTTGGAACATGCAAAGAAAAATGTAGCCGTTGGTAAAATGTCCGGCGCCGTTGGTACTTACTCCGTTAACGATCCGTTCATTGAAAAATATGTGTGTGAAAAACTCGGTTTGGAACCGGTAAAAATTGCAACTCAGGTTATTCAACGTGACCGTCATGCTGAACTTTGCAGCACTTTGGCAATCATCGCCAGCACTTTGGATAAAATTGCTCTTGAAATTCGTCACTTACAACGTACGGAAGTGCGTGAAGCAGAAGAATATTTCAGCCCTAAACAAAAAGGCTCCTCCGCTATGCCTCACAAACGCAACCCAATTACTTGTGAACGTATCTGCGGCTTAGCTCGTGTGGTACGCGGCAATGCTCAGGCTGCTTTGGAAGACGTGGCTTTATGGCATGAACGTGATATTTCCCATAGCTCCGTAGAACGCGTTATCTTACCGGATAGCACGATTACGGTTGATTACATGTTGTCCTTGGCTATTAAAGTTATCGACAAATTGTTGGTATATCCGGAAAACATGATGAAAAACTTGGAATTAACCGGTGGCTTAATCTTCAGTCAGCAAATCTTAACAGCTCTTGTAGACAAAGGTGCTGTTCGTGATGAAGCGTATCGTTGGGTACAACGTCATGCTATGGCTCGTTGGTTGGAAGGCAAAGAATTCAAAGCCGGCTTAAAAGGCGATGCTGATATTAAAAAATATCTTACCGATGAAGAAATCGATCACCTCTTCGACCCACATCGTATGTTAAGACATGTGGATACGATTATGGCAAGATTCGGATTATAATAAAATAGCGAGAATGTCTTCGTGAGTTGAAGGCCGTGATGTAATTTCTAAGGCTTGGTTTTGCAAGCAAAAAAGACCCTTAGAAATCACAATCACGGCCTTCTTTTCGCATAGAACATTCTCGCTGTTTTATTACAGGGGGGTGTATGGAAGGAGAAGAGGCTTGGTTTCTGCAAGCAGAAAAGGCCCTTAGATAAGGACTTCTCGGGGTTTTTCCATATAACCTCGCGCTGTTTCATTTCTCTTCTCTCCGTCATAGTGAATGCGGCGTGAGGTGCTGAGCGAAGCCCTGAGAGATCCGCGGCTGATATGAGATGATAGAAAAAAGTGGCGAGGTATCACGGTAAAAGGGTCTTCCTTCAAGCCTTTGGACGTGATATCTCGCCACTTCTATTTTTATTCAGTTGAGGAGTTTCTCAGGGCTTCTTCATTCCTCCGCCGTTTTACTTAATTCCTTCTAGTGCTTGCTTTTTACTTTCCTTACCAAAGCTCAATACGACGAGTGCAATGATGACGAAGACGGAGGCAAAGAGGTAAAAAATAGAGTCCATGTGCATTTCATGGGATAGGAGAAAACCGACTAAAAATGGAGCAATGATGCCACCGATACGACCGACGCCGGCGGCCCAACCGGAGCCGAGGCCACGGATTTCGGTAGGATATAATTCCGGTGTGTAGGTGTAAATAACACCCCAGGCACCTAAGTTGAAGAATGACATGCAAATGCCGGACGTCAACAACATGGCTTCCGAGGTGGCATGACCAAAGAAATAGCTGCTGATACCGCTACATAATAAATAGAGCGATAAGGTATAGCGACGTCCGATTTTATCAACTAAATAGGCTGCTGAAATGTAGCCCGGGAATTGTGCTATGGTCATGATTAAGAGATATTCGAATGATTTTATAATGGTAAAACCTTGTTGATAGATTAACGAAGGGAGCCACATGAAAATGCCGTAGTAGCTGAAGACAATGCCAAACCAGGTAATCCATAACATGCAGGTGCGCAAGGCATATTGTTTGTTCCAAAGAGTGCCAAGGGTAGGGCGAGAGTCGTTGGCTGTTAACATAGTTAAATCGTCTTTGGTGCAACGCGTGAGAGGAACCTTGGTAGCGGCTTCTACTTGAGCGATGGTTGCGTTCAGTTGGTCAAGTTTTTGCTGTTTAATCAGATAACGCAAAGATTCCGGCATGTGGGAGCGAATGACCCCGGTATAGAGGGCCGGCAAGGCCCCGATGGCAAGACCGATACGCCAACCGTAAATCGGGATGATAAGATAAGCGATGAGGGCCGCTAAAAGCCAACCGATAGCCCAGAAGCTTTCCAGCATGACGATGAAACGGCCACGGGAATCTTGCGGTGAATATTCTGTAATCAAGGTAGCTACTACAGGGAGTTCCCCGCCGAGGCCAAGGCCTACCAATAAACGACAGACGAGCAAAAACTCGTAGTTAGGCGCCATTGCTGACAGGGCGGTGGCAATACCGTACAGTAACATGGTCCAAGTAATGATTTTTTTACGACCTATATGATCCGCTAAAGCACCGGCCAATACGGCGCCGATGGCCATGCCCAAGAGGCCTACACTGCCGAGCATACCGATTTCTGTGCCCGTGAGATGCCATTCTTTGGTTAATAACGGCATGATGAAGGAAATAATGCCCGTATCCATGGCGTCAAAAGCCCAGCCGATGCCGGCAATGAGTAAAAGTTTGTAATGAAAGCGATTAGGTTTCATCGTGTTCAATTCATTAATAATCATCGAGTCACCCCTATTTTTATACCTAAAACAAAAAGTATACAGATTAACTATGTGTATACTTTTTAACTATACAGCAATAACTTTCAGATAGCAAGGGCTTTTTTTGAAAAAAGTAAGCAAGATAATTATATGAAAAAACACCGGACAGTTATGCGTCCGGTGTTACTATTATGTGTAAATCCTGTAATGCTTTGATAATGTGATCCATTATGTCGGGCGTGGGTGCTTCAATCAGATGGGTGTGAAGACCGTTGTTTAATCGGGAGAGCAAACCGCTGGTAGACTCTTTTTGTTTGTTTAAAAAGGCCTCAATATCGTCGTCTGTTTTGATTAACAAGGGGGCAGTGAGCGTCCCGTACACGTCGTGGTTGACAGATACATTGTGAACCAGCCCGCCCATGGCGACAATCGTGTGTAATTCCGTCACTACATCCTCCGGCTTATGACGGCAGGTTATAGTGCGTAAAACACCCTGCGTTGGAGTTTTGCTGATTTCATACCCTTTTACGGTAGAACGAATCGGATAACCGTCGGCACGGAGAGCAGCCATGTCGTTTACGATTACCTGTCGTGTAACCCCGTAACTCTGAGCTAATTCATCACCCGTCAGCGGTGTCATACTTTCATTTAATATAGTTATGAGCTCTTGGCGTCGTTTTTCCTTTTTCTTCATGTGCTGGTTCACCTTGCTGTGAGAATACATAGGGAATTGAAATATAAGGGCGTGGCAGTGCACGTCCACACCCTTTGCTAATTTATATAATAATATTTAAATACTTACTGCTGTTTTCTATTATTTTATCTCATTTTATAGATTCATGCACTATAGTGAGATGAAACAATATAAAAATCTTTCCTCTCCGTTTCCCATACCTCCGTCGTTTTACTTGATGCACACTTTTCAAAGGTATGTTATAATAAATTGTATGATAATGTCTCTATATTTTACTTTTAGAATTAGATTTTTATAATTCAAATTTTAGAGCAGGCCATACCACAACTGACACTATGTGATACAAATGGAGGTTTGAATATTATGGCAACTAGTATGGTTATCGGAACCCAGTGGGGCGATGAAGGAAAAGGCAAGATCGTAGATTATTTAGCAGAACAGGCGGACGTGGTTGTTCGCAGTCAAGGCGGCAACAATGCAGGACATACCGTAGTAGTTGATGACGTAGCATTTGCGCTTCGTTTATTGCCTAGTGGGATTTTATATGACAATAAAATCAATGTGGTAGGCACCGGTACAGTTATTGATCCTAAAGTTCTTTTAGGTGAAATTGAAAACTTGGAAAGCCAAGGCAAAAGTGCTAAAACGTTGCAGATTTCCAATCGTGCTCATGTAATTTTGCCATATCATAATCGCTTGGATGAAGCGGAAGAAGCCTCTAAAGGTGCTTTGTCCATCGGTACGACTAAGAACGGTATCGGCCCTTGCTATGCAGATAAAGTAAATCGTATCGGCATTCGCATCTGCGATTTGATGAATGAAGAAGTTTTCAAAGAAAAATTACAATATAATGTTAAGATTAAAAATAAAATTTTGCGCGAAGTATATGGCGCCGAACCGGTAGATTACTATGAAATTTTAAAAGATTACTTAGAATATGCCGATCGTTTACGCCAATATGTACAAGATACAAATTACAATGTAGTATCTTACATCAAAGATGGTAAAAAAGTATTGTTCGAAGGTGCTCAGGCAACTATGCTTGATCTCGATCATGGTACATATCCATTCGTTACGAGCTCTCATCCTATTTCCGGTGGTGCTTCCGTAGGTGCTGGAGTAGGTCCTAATTATTTGAAAAATATCGTAGGTGTGGTTAAAGCGTATGCTACTCGTGTAGGCGCCGGCCCATTCCCATCCGAACAATTGAATGAAATCGGTGATTTACTCCGTGAAACCGGTCATGAATTCGGTACCGTAACCGGCCGTCCTCGTCGTTGCGGTTGGTTAGACTTGGCTGTAGTTAAATATGCAGCTGACCTTAACAGCCTTGATTATTTGGCAATTACTCGTCTTGATATTTTGGACAAATTGCCTGAAATTAAAATCTGTGTAGGTTATACTTTGAATGGTGAACCTGTTAAAGGATTCCCTGCAGATTTACAGGTATTGGAACAATGCGAACCGGTATATGAAACTTTACCTGGTTGGCAGACAGATATTAGCGGTATTCGTCATTATGATGAGTTGCCTGAAGCAGCTCGTCGTTATGTAGAACGCATTTCTGAAGTAACCGGCGTGCGTCTCGGTATCGTATCCGTAGGCCCTAACCGTAAACAGACTATCGTGTTGGAAGACGTATTCGGAGCCTAAGAGTTCTCGTATAGTTTTTTTGCATGATAGCAAAATGAAACAGTAAGTAATTTAGCCACTGAGTTAATTCGTTGACTCGGTGGCTTTTTTCGCAGTATTGCTGAGATGTAGCTTATAATAAGGTTTCTTGTTCACCCTTTGCTAACCCGCGTTTTACAACTTATAAACTTTTTATAAACTATGCATTTTGGTAATAACTTTGTGTTAAAAAGACAGAAATTATGGTAAAATAAAAGATAATGTGAGAAATTAACACACTCTGTAAGAGAAATATAGTTTGGTAAGTTGTAAACAAGTAAAAGGAGATATTAACAGTGGATTACCTGATTTCATTTTTGGAGACATACGGCTATGCGGCCATGTTTATTACGATGGTATTGGAAAATGCCAATGTTCCGATTCCCAGTGAGATTGTGTTGGGCTTCTCGGGCTATTTGATTGCGCAAGGCGTATTCGAGATGAATATGACCATGATTGTAGCTACGGCTGCCGGTGTGGTTGGCTCTATTTTATCCTATTGGATGGGGGAACATGGGGGCCGTCCGTTGCTTAGAAAATACGGTCGCTATATTTTCTTCAATGAACATAAATTTGAAATGGCTGAGAAAATGTTTAATAAATACGGCGGCGCTGCGGTGTTCTTTGGTCGTCTGTTGCCGGGGATTCGCACCTTTATTTCCTTCCCTGCCGGTATCGCCCGTTATCCTATGGGACGTTTTATCATTTGGACTTTACTCGGCACTATTCCTTGGACGATTTTGCTCGTATGGCTCGGCGTAAAATTGGGTGAACATTGGCAGGATTTGATTGAGTACAATCATGAATTCTTAGTTATTATGATAGTTGTTTTTGCTATCGTAGGCGCTTTCTTCGGCATCCGCTATTATCGCAGCAAAAAGCGCAAGCAAGATACAGCCGCTGTAAATGCAGTTGCCCATGACTCGAAGATTGAGACCAAAGAAGCGACAGACCTTACGGGTGAGGCAACAACCGAAATGAAAGACAATGCTGTGCAGGATAATACAACACAGCGCTAAGGAGGGATTAGATGCGACTTCATCGCTTGAGCGTCATTTGCTTCTTAATCGCCTTCGCCATGTTTGCTATCGGCAATGGCAGTTTGCCGATTACCGATCCGGTTGAGTCGAACTATGCATTGACAGCTAAAGAAATGGTCATGTCAGGCGATTGGTTATCGCCACAGATTTATCATGAATATTGGTATGATAAGCCTATAATGATTTATTGGCTTATTGCGTTAAGTTATAAAATTTTCGGCTTTTCCGACTTTGCCGCTCGTTTTCCGGGGGCTTTATTCGGGGCCTTGTCGGTAGGGTTCTTCTACCAGGTAGTGCGCAGCATTTCCGGCCGTCGTTTGGTATCGCTGTGGAGTGCTATGATTCTCGGTTCATCCCTTGAATTCTGGATTTTGGCGCGAGGCATCGTAACGGATATGGTGCTCTTGTGGGCGACTATCGGCACTTTGGCTTATGCTTATCGCGGGCTTACGGAACGCCGCACCTTGTTTATGGTGTGGGCATACCTTTTTGCGGGCATCGGTGTTTTGACCAAAGGACCGGTGGCACTCGTATTGCCGGGCATTTTGCTCTTAGTATATGCCGCTGTAATGCGTTCGGGCCGTATGCTCCGTTACATCTTAGCGTGGCAAGGTATTTTAGCTTTTTTAGTTGTCGTTATGCCTTGGTATGGCTATATGTACATGACACACGGGCAAGATTTTATTGATGGTTTCTTGGGGCTTCATAATGTGGTGCGCGCCACCCAGTCGGAGCATCCGGAAGTTAATCACTGGTGGTATTACTTAGTTATGTTCCCGTTGGCTTCGTTGCCGTGGACGGGCGCCGTATTATACGGCATGTATTACGGTTGGCGTTTTAAACAGCCGTTCTATATTTATTCCATGATTATGGGGTGGGGGACATTATTATTCTATACGTTAATGGCCACTAAATACCCAACGTATACATTTATCAGCTTGGTACCGTTTAGCTTTTTAGGTGCTTTTGGGGTTGTAAAAATATTGCGTCCCGGTCGCCCTCGTAAGTTGTCTTGGCTCATTATGGGGCCGGCCTTCTTCTTGTGGCTCGTTTTGGGCGTGGCAAGTTTTTATGTGCCTTGGGGCTTCTGGTATTTGTTGTATGTACTGATTGTGGTCGGTTTTATTTTGACCGGCCTGATGTATTGGAACCAGAAACGCTATATGTTGCCGGTAGTAGTTACTTTTATGACCATGGCCATTGCGGGGCTTGTTATTCATGAAGGGGTACAACCGCTGGTGGAACAGCGCTCATCAGTAGCTTATGCACCGATTGTGGCTCAGTATGACGGCGATATCTATTATTATGGTGAGTATAGTGCGTCGCTCGTGTATTATACAGATAAAGAAGTCACTAAAATTGAAGATGATGTGCTGCCTAATAAAAATAAGGTGCGTAGTAATGCTTGGGAAGGTAAAAACAAGATGCCTGCTCAATCAGTAGAAGAAGTGACGGAGCGTTTTCAGGCGGCCCTTAATAATGAAGCACGAGTTTTACAAAGTGTAACGAATGATAAGGGACAAGCAACCCGCTTGCCGATGGGTAAAAACCCGACGGAACCGATGCCGATTGATAATCCGGTAGCGCTTCATGCGCTGATTCTTGTGCCTGAGAAGTATCGGGGACATTTTGAAAAATCTTCGTTAGCGCCAATGGTGAAATTGCTGCGAGTTGAAAATAAGACATTTATTTACGAAACACGGTAAACAATCAGTTTGTTAACCATGTTGATTGGCGGAGTTTTATTTGAATTGTTATAGCAGGAAAGATGCTTTGTCAAAAGTGTGTTGAATGCGTGTAAATGCCGTAGAGGAGGTTCTATGAAAGATTCAATTAGTCGGTTTATAGATAAACTGGTAGCTTATGAAGGCTCTGATACGGTATTTAATCCGTGGCGTGATTACGATCCGGTTCTCGATGTATCGCAGGCGGCGCCTCAATGGCGACGGGAGCAATTAGAGAGTTATTTAAGAGCACGCTTAAAACAAAGCCGTTATCTTATTGTGGCTGAAGCCGTAGGCTATCAGGGTGGGCGCTTTTCCGGTATTGCCATTACTTGTGAGCGCATGCTCCTCGGTTTTCATAATGAAGTGAAACCCCCTATGATTTTGCCGGACGGCATAGGCAAACGGACGAGTCGTGCCAGCCCATTGTCGCTTAATAATAAACAACGTTTGGAAGGGTTTAACGAACCGACGGATACGGTAGTATGGTCGGCTCTTTTGGAGAATAATATCTCTACCTATGATGCTATATTGTGGAATATTTTTCCTTTTCATCCCCATGTAGCGAATCAGCCGTTGACGAATCGCACGCCTACGGAGACAGAAATTGTTACCGGCGGTCAGTTTACTAAGGACTTAATGGCCTTGCTTGAAGAGTACAATGGTGACCGACAGATTATTTGTGCCGTAGGGCGCAAGTCGGCGGATATTTTGGCTCGGCAGGGCATTGCGGCTCATGCACTGCGGCATCCCGCCAATGGCGGCGCCAAGCAGTATCGCGAGCAGTTCAAGGCTGCGATTGAGTGTTAATGCCAGTATGTAAGGACGGATGACGTGTTGGCGGGTATAAAATTAATGTAGTCGCCGGTTAGTATACGTAAAAGACATAGAATAAAAAAGTTTTATATATAGAGAACCTTCGATTAAATTGTCGGGGGTTCTTTTCGTTTTATATGACTTATGGTATACTATTCGTAAGATATTTGTTCGGCTTTGGGTTAATATAATGTGCAAAGAGTCATAATTCGGCTCTTTTTTCAGGTACACAATATGTGTAATCGCTCAGTTTTTTCACATTTTACCCTTTAACTTTACAGAAGCAGTATGCAGACGAAGAGGCGTGTCTTACAAAGAACGGTCCTTGCTTTTGTGTTGCATCCATACGCTTATGTGATGACAAGTTAATAATGAACGAGTGAATCTTTTTACGTACATCCCGCAATGGAAATCGGAGAATAGGTATACTCCGGACGGACGTACATGATTAAGGTATATTTAAGGAAATATAAAATTTAGGAGGAGTAATACATATATGTTAAAAGAATTATTGAACCAATTAACAGGCCAAAGCAATAATACTGCTAATGAGCCTAAACCGGCGGCTGAGAAAAAAGCAGCGGTAGCTAAAAATGTGGTGGCCACTGAAACGACAGGTGCCGATCAAGCACAGCAAGGCGGCGAAACCACTCGTCGAACCACGCGTCGTACCAATAGTAATCGCAATAGCGGTGAAACTCGTCGGCCAAGCACGCGCCGTACATCGAATGCATCCGGCGAAGGCACTAAACAGTCCGCACCGCGTCGTAAGAACACAAATTCTGCCAATGTTGCGGCTAATGCAGAAGGCACAGCTAAACCGGCTCGTACCAACAACCGTACGAATAATCGTACCAACTCTACACGTTATAACAATCGCAATGAAAAAAATACCGGCGAACGTGCCAATACTAATGGTCGTCACACATCCCACAGCAATGGTGATGCACATGCGGATCATCAACATCATTCAAGCAAAAAAGATAAGCTCATGATTATTCCATTGGGTGGTCTCGGTGAAATCGGTAAGAACATGACCGTATTCCAATATGGCGATGATATTATCGTATTGGATGCAGGCCTTGCTTTCCCTGAAAACGATATGCCGGGCGTTGATATTGTCATCCCTGACATGAGTTATTTGATTGAAAACCAAGATAAAGTACGTGCCGTAGTTATCACTCACGGTCATGAAGACCATATCGGTTCCTTGGCGTACCTCTTGAAAGAAATCAATGTGCCGGTATATGCTACAAACCTTGTTTGCGGTTTAATTGAAGGCAAGTTGAAAGAAAATAAAGTGGGCGGCGTAAAACTCAATATTGTAAAAGCGGGCGATGAAATTCGTGTAGGCTCTTTCAAAGTAGGTTTCATTCAGACGAACCACTCTATTCCTGATGCTTGTGCTGTTTATTTTGAAACGCCGGTTGGTACTGTTGTTCACACCGGTGACTTCAAAGTAGACCAGACGCCGGTAGACGGTAAATTGATGGACGTTCATAAATTTGCGGAACTGGGCAATAAAGGCGTATTAGCTTTGATGTCCGACTCCACTAATGTGGAAAAACCGGGATTTACCCCATCTGAAAGCACTGTAGGACCTGCTTTACTTCGTGCTGTAGGGGAAGCTCGCGGCCGTGTAGTACTCGCTACTTTCGCGTCCAACGTATCTCGTTTGCAGCAGGCTGTTGATGCGGCAGTTGCCTTCAAGCGTAAAGTTATCGTGTTGGGCCGCAGTATGGTTAACGTAACGGAAATCGCTCAGGAACGCGGTTACTTGAATATTCCGGAAGGAACTTTGATTGATGTTGATGAAATGGGTCGTTACCGTGATGACGAAATCATGATTTTGACGACGGGCAGCCAGGGGGAACCTATGGCGGGCTTATCCCGTATGGCAACCAATAATCATCGTACTATTGAAATTACTCCGAATGATACGATTATTATCTCCGCCACGCCGATTCCGGGCAATGAAGCAGCGGTTGGTCGTACCATCGATAATCTATTGCGCTTAGGTGCGGATGTAATTTATGGTCGTGACCGCGGCATTCACGTATCCGGTCATGGCAGCCAAGAAGATTTGAAAACCATGCTCAACTTGGTTCGTCCTAAATTCTTCATTCCGGTACACGGTGAGTATCGCATGTTGAAGAAACATGGTGAACTTGCTGTATCCATGGGCATTGTGAAACCAAATCACGTGCTTGTAGGCGACAATGGGCAGATCTTTGAATTCACCAGTCGTACAGGCCGCAAAGGCGGTCACGTTACGGCCGGCAAGGTATTCGTTGACGGTCTCGGTGTTGGCGACGTTGGCAATATCGTAATTCGCGATCGTCAGCAATTGGCGCAGGAAGGTATGGTTATCGTAGTTATGGCCATGGACCGTGCCAGCGGCCAGATTGTAGCCGGTCCTGATATCGTATCGCGCGGTTTCGTATATGTGCGTGATGCGGAAGATCTTATGAACGAAGCGCAAAAACGCATTGAACAAGTGATTGAAAAATGCGAAGCCAGTCAGATGAAAGATTGGGCTACCATTAAATCTCAAGTACGCGATACTTTGGGTAAATTCTTGTATGAAAAGACTCGTCGTCGTCCGATGATTTTACCGATTATCCAAGACGTATAAGTCGTACCGGTTGAGTGATGCGGTAAATTCAAGCTTGTTTATAAGTGGTAATTTACCCTCCTATATAGGTCGTAATTTGTGATTTTGTGGTTAATGATATTCAAAAACAATACAAAATGTTATAATAGGCGTATGACCTCGGTCATACGTCTATTTTGTCAGGAGTAATTTATGAGATATACAGATACGCGAGCCGTAGTGGAAACAGGATTTTTGACGGCTCTTATTATGGTATTTACCTTTGTGGGAGTAACGGTACCGTTTATGGGCTTCCTTGCTTCCATCTTGATGCCCGCCGTACTTGTGGTGTTGGGCGCTCGCCATGGTGTTCGGTGGAGTATTTTGGCGACCGTTACGATGGGGCTGGTTATGTCGGTTGTATTGACACCGTTAGGGGCACTCATGCAAGTGATGACATCGGGTATACCCGGTATTGTCCTGGCCTATGGTTATATACATCGCTGGTCGACCAGTCGGCTTTTGGTATTGCCGGCAGTAACAATGATGGTTACCATCGGTATACAGCTTATGATTGCGCAATATGTGATGCAAATGGATATTGTGACAATGTGGCAAAATTTTCAGCAGGAAGCGTTGACCGAAATGGAAAATGCTTATCGTGAACAAGGACTGATGGATGAACAAGTGACTGCCATGATGACCAGCGTACAGGCCATGCTTAAGCAAATGGCCTATGTGCTTTTGGCCGCTCTATTTATGTCGTCCGTAGTTATTAGTTACTTCATTTGCGCCGTAGCGAATATTATCATGCGCCGCACCGGTGGTGAAGGCGTAACCTTACCGCCCCTTGAAGAGTGGCGTGTACCGCAGTGGACCTTATACATGTTTGCCCTCGGAGTGCTGTTGACGTATTGGGGCAACGAACTGCAATCGGAAGCCATTAATATCGTGGCTTATAATATGTACGCGTTGGGATCGTACATGTTGGTACTGCAGGGTATCGGTTGTTTGTGGACTATTTTTAAAAGCTATGGATTGTCGAACGGCATCCGTTTAGTTTTGATATTTATTACTTTGTTAATGCAATTCGCCACGATGTGGATTGGCATTTTAGATTTAATTTTAAATTTACGTCGTCGTCTGTCGAGACGAATCGGCGATGAGTAAAGAGAAAAAGTAGGGAGCGATCTTATGAATGGGAATGAAGGTTTTTTTGGAGCCTTTGAAAAAACCGCCTTCGTTGTTATCATCGTTTTACTATTAGTGATTGCCTGGCTTAACTGGCAGATGGCGCTATTTGGCCTTTTGTTTGTCGTTGTGGCCTATTTATACAGCAGCCGAGCGGTGTGTAAACAACGACAGCAACGGTATGAGCAATTTAATACGATTGCGAAGGGGATTACCCAAGCGTCGAATTTTGCTTTGCAGAACTTGCCGACAGCAATAGTTATTATTGACAGTAAGGCTCGTGTTTGCTGGTATAATAGCGTGTTCCGTGATTGGATGCCGCAAGATCCGGATAAAACACAACGCCTTAACGGTTTTATTCCGAGTTTACGCCTCGATAAAATCTGGGGCAAGTCCGGCTATTTTAATGAAAAAATTGAAAATAAATATTATCGTGTTATCTATAAATTCATTGATGGCACGGATTATAAAGGGGCGCCTGATTCCGAAGTGGAATCATATATGGCGTTCTACTTTGACGATGTAACCGAATCGGAACAATTGCGCCATGAAGCGGAAGCGATGGCACCGGTATTCGGGTTCCTCATGATGGATAACATCGAAGATGTGACGAAAGGTCTCAGTGACGTTGAGTACACTAACCTTTGGGCGGAAATTAATAATGCTATCGTAGAAGAAATTGACCGTTACGATGGTTTTGTCCGCAACTATGCAGATGATTCGTACATCTTCTGTATTTCTAAAAAAGCGTTAATGAATATGATTGAACAAAACTTCCCGCTTTTGGCGAAGGTTCATAATATTCCGACCAGCCGTCGTATTCCGGCTACTATCAGTATTGGTATTGCTGCCGGTGCGGCTACGATTAAAGAACAATCGGAACGGGCTCGTTCCGGTCTCGAATTAGCTCTTGGCCGCGGTGGCGACCAGGCCAGCGTATATATCGGCGAAGAATTGAAATTCTACGGCGGTAAAACGCAAGGCGCCGAAAAGAATACTCGTGTTCGTGCTCGCGTGGTAGCACAAGCCATTAAAGAACTTATGGATGATGCCGATAACGTTATCGTCATGGGCCATGAGCGTGAAGATTATGACAGTATCGGTGGTGCCATCGGCGTAGCCGCTATGGCTAGAGCGGCCGGTAAATCCGTTCACGTAGCTGTAAGTGATCAAACTGTGGCTATTAAGAAATTGTCAGATTTATTCCCTACCGAACCGGGTTTTGAAAGTCTGTTAATCACGCCACAAGCGGCTGAAGATTTTGTAACCGATACAACCCTCGTATTTGTAGTGGACGTGCATCGACCGGATATGGTAGCGGCGCCAAAAGCCTTGCAGAAGTCTAAACGTCGCGTTGTTATTGACCATCACCGTCGTGCTTCCGACTTTATTGAAAAACCGTTGCTCACTTATTTGGAACCGGCTTCGTCGTCCACCAGTGAGCTGGTAACAGAATTAATTCAGTATTTCGTAGACCCGATTTCACTCAATGTGGTGGAAGCGAGTGCGTTATATGCCGGTATCGTAGTAGATACGAAGAACTTTGTGGTACAAACGGGATCGCGTACTTTTGATGCGGCGTCTTTCTTGCGCCGTTCCGGTGCGGATTTGTCCATTGTGCGCCATTTGTTTATGGAAAGCTTTGACAGCATCCAATTGCGGGCCAAAATGTTGGCCGATGCGGAACGTTTTGACGGCATGGCTATTACCACTTGTCCGGCGGGTATCCAGAATGCATCCATTCTGTCGGCTCAGACAGCGGATAAACTTATCACCATTGAAGGTATCGAAGCCAGCTATGTGCTCTATACTTTGTCGGATGGCGGCATTGGCGTAAGTGCCCGTTCGCAAGGGGCTATGAATATTCAACTTGTTATGGAAGCCTTGGGCGGTGGTGGTCATCGTACTGTAGCCGGCGCCCAGCTATATGATATGACCATGGAAGAAGCGGTGGAAGCTGTAAAAAGTGTAGCTAAAGGCCAGCTTGCTTCTATGAAGAAGGAGGAGAAAGCAGAATGAAAGTAATTTTGTTGGAAGATGTAAAAAAAGTAGGTAAAAAAGGTGAAATCATTGAGGTCAGCGAAGGTTACGGCCGCAATGTGTTGATTAAAAAAGGCCAGGCTTTAGAAGGTACGCCGGCTAACTTGAATAATGCTAAGCAACAACAAGCTTCGGCAGCTCACAAGAAACAAGTAAACGCTGATGAAGCGAAGATTTTGGCCAGCCAGTTGGCTAAAGTAGAAGTACGCATTCCGGTAAAAATGGGTGATGCGGGCCGTGTATTCGGTTCCGTTACCGGTAAAGATATTTCCGATGCTTTGGCCGCTCAATTCGACGTAGCCGTTGATAAAAAGAAAATTGAACTCAAAGAACCACTCAAAACTTTGGGCGTTCATGATGTGTTGATTCGCGTACATCCTGAAATTACGACGACTATTAAAGTTGAATTAGTGGAGGCATAATATGGCGGAAGCGCGCATTCCGCCCCATAGTATTGAGGCGGAGAAGGCTGTTCTCGGTGCTCTTTTAACCGAGAATGATATCTATGATTCCGTCAGCAGTATTGTAGGTCGCAGTGATTTTTATCGCGATGCGCACCGTATTATCTATGAAGCCATTGAAAATATCGTGCGCCGCGGTAATCGTCGCGTCGATATGGTCCTTTTGACAGAAGAATTAACGCGCATGAAAAAACTCGACGAAGTGGGTGGCATTAACTATATTGCGGAACTCACCAATGACGCTATGTCGTCCTTTAATGTGGAAGAGCATGCTCGTATTGTGGCTGAAAAATCAACCTTGCGTCGCCTCATTGATGCGGGTAATCGCATCGTCGGTGAAAGCTACAATGGGGAGAAAACGGTGCCGGACATTTTAAATGATGCGGAAAGCAGTATTTTGAATGTAACCGGTGCGGTGAAGGCGGAAACTTCTTTTGTCAGCCTTGGTGATGTAATGACCAATGTTATGAAACGAATCGGTGAATTACAGAACTATGGTGACAGTTTGACCGGTATTTCGACGGGCTTCAAAGACTTGGATAAGATAACTAACGGCTTGCAACGGTCGGACCTTATCTTGGTGGCCGCTCGTCCATCCATGGGTAAAACAGCGTTCACTTTGAACTTGGCCTATAATGTGGCCGTAAAAGGTAAAGGTTCGGTTGCTTTTTTCTCCTTGGAAATGTCTGCCGAACAATTGGTAGGTCGTATTTTATCTTCCGCTACGGAAGTGCCTTCGGACCGTTTGCGTACGGGGCGCCTCTTACAGGAAGATTGGCCGAAACTTATCGGGCAATTGGAACAACTTGGTGAATCCAAGTTATATATTGATGATACGCCGGGCCTTACGGTACAAATGATGCGCTCCAAACTGCGCCGTTTGAAAGTGGAACAGGGTTTGGATCTTATTATCGTCGACTATGTGCAGCTCATGACGGGGCGCAATGGCGGTAATAGCGATAACCGGCAACAGGAGATTTCGGAAATTTCCCGAAACCTTAAATTGATCGCCCGTGAAATGGACGTACCTTTGATTGCTTTGTCGCAGCTTAGCCGCGGTGTTGAATCGCGTACCGATAAACGACCGGTCTTGAGTGACCTCCGTGAATCGGGTTCGTTGGAACAGGATGCGGACATTGTAGTCTTTTTATATCGTGACAAATATTACAGTAAAGATGAAAATCAGGAAGATGTAACGGAAGTTATTATTCGTAAACATCGTAACGGCGCATTGGGCACGGTAAATCTCTTATTCCAAGGGGAATTCACCAGATTCCGCGATATTACTATGCGTACGGATGAGATGTAAGGGAGGCACTGTATGAAACGCTGGGGACGAACTGTATTGGCGGCGGCTATTGGGATCACCTTGGCCGGCGGTAGCGGTTTTACCGGTTTGTCAGGCTTTAAAGCGGAAGCAGCCGGTATATTTGATGTACTATTGGGCGGAACAATGGCCATGGTAACGGTCAATACGGAATTATCCCGTATTGACGATACTGATGACGGTCAGCAGCAAATGCTCGAAGAACGTCAGAAAAGCACCGGATATTATAATAACTATGCCTATCAGGATCGCGCTAAGCGGATTTTTGAAAGTCTAACCGATACGCCTGACGTAAAGCGGACCTATGTAGTATATGTAACACCGGAAGAAGATGCTAATGCAGCTATGAGTCTTGGCCGTGTCATGTCCATCAATAAAGGTCTCATGGATATGATGGATGATGCAGCGATTGCGTCCGTTGTGGGGCATGAAATCGGTCATGGTGAAAACAAGGATGCCATCCGTGGCATTCGCAAAAGCGTAGCCTTGCAGACGGCAGTTGGTGCCGCTACAGCGAATGCGGGCGGCCTTAGTGTGCTCCTCGGCAATGTGGCGGGTAACTATGTTAACCAGCAGGTATTCAGCGTAAGTCAAGAAAAAGCGGCTGATGAATGGGGCTTTAAACTATTGGCCGATGCAGGCTATAACGTAGGTGCCGCCGCTGTGGCTATGGCGGTTCTGCGCGATAAATACGGCGATTTGTACACCGATGGTTTGGGGCAAATTGTCAATCCCAATAACCATCCGAAGATGAGTCAGCGTATTCTCGATCATTTGAAACGTATTGAGGACTATTCCGGGAAACATGTAAGTGTTACGGATGATGTAGTCTATGTCAATAAAAAGCCTGTTTATACCGGTGAGGCCAGCGGGCAATATACGGGCGCCATGCGTGCTTATTTGGTGGCCGGCAAATTGGCAAGATACTATCACGATAATAATGTAGGAACCCCGGTAGCTCAGGGCAACCAAGTTCTTATGAACGGCAGTTCTTTGGTAACGTTAAGTTCCGTCGATAAAGCTGCGACCATGGAACAGGATTTAAAAGCGGCTATTGACTCTAAGCACAGCAAAAAGGTAAAAGGTGACGATAAGTCAAAAGCGGATAAGAAAGACAAGAAAGCTAAAGTTAAGACTGATACTAAGGTAAAAACCGACAATACAGCCGCTTCGAAAGCAAACTTTGAATAGTATTAATTAATTTTCTAACCGGAACGCCTGTTAAGCGAATGCTTTGACAGGCGTTTTTTTATGCAATATAGTGCAATAATACACTAAAAAATTTCCCGTGAATCATAAGAAATGCCTTAAAATAGGATTTTGAATTTTGACCAAAAACATGAAAAATGTTTGATTTATACGTTTTGTAGTAGACAAATATAGTAATAAAACAGAAAATTTATAGAAAAAATAGCGTAAAATTTTAAAAAATTCATCGTTCCTATTATCAAAACGCATTCATGGATAAAGCTAGTGATAACTAGCAGTTATCGACTCTCATACCGTCAATTATTCGTCAAAAACGCCTTTTCTATGCAGATTTAGTAATGGTTTTTGGACGTTTTTAGGGCTTCGGAGTATTCAACAATCAAAAACCCTGTGCTATAATGAACTTGTCTTTAAAAGGAAATAAGCAATTTGAGAAGGGGACCAAAAAACGTCAGTAATTAGGATTAAGGATTTCTTGAAGAGCTTGTTCCAGGTATATGTTTTCGGAAAAGAGGATTAGACAAATGGGAAACGTAGTAAAATTTAAGTATGAACAACTTGACCAACTTTTATTAGATGCTTTCATGAAATTTGGTTTCTCTGAAAAAGATTCTAAAATTATTCGTGACGTATTGTTGATGTCCGATATGTACGGCATTCAGAGTCATGGTATGCAGCGTCTTGTTCGTTACCACAAAGGTATCGAAAAAGGTACAATCAAAGTTGACGCTCAACCTGAAGTTGTTTTCGAAACTCCAGTATCCGCAGTTATCGACGGTCATGACGGCATGGGCCAATTGATTGGTCACTATGCAATGGAATTAGCTATTAAAAAAGCTAAAGAATCCGGTGTAGGTATCGTTTCTGCACGTAACTCCAACCACTACGGTATTGCCGGTTACTACGCTAACATGGCAGTAGAAGAAGGCTTAATCGGCTTCTCCTGCACTAACTCCGAAGCTATCATGGTTCCTACATATGCTCGTAAAGCTATGTTGGGTTCCAACCCACAAGCTTGGGCAGCTCCTGCTGAACCTTACAACTTCTTCTTCGACGCTTCTACTACAGTAGTAACTCGTGGTAAATTGGAAATGTACAATAAATTAGGTAAACAATTACCTGATGGCTGGGCATTGAATAAAGATGGTAACCCATCCACTGACGCAGCTGATGTATTGAAAAACATCTCCGCTCACGTAGGCGGCGGTATCATGCCACTTGGCGGTAACACTGAACAATTAGGTTCCCATAAAGGTTATGGTAACGGTATGGTTGTTGAATTGTTCGCAGCTATCCTTTCCATGGGCGGCACTTCCAACCACTGCATGAAAGACGGCAAATCCAACATTTGCCACGGCTTCATGGCTATTAACCCTGCATTCTTCGGCGATGCTGACGCTATCAAAAAACATTTCTCCACTTTCTTAACTGAACTTCGTGAAGCTCCTAAAGCTGAAGGTGAAGCACGTATTTACACTCATGGTGAAAAAGAAGTTGAAGCAGTTAAAGACCGTGAAGAAAACGGTATCCCTGTAATCGACAAAACTATGACTGAAGTTTATGAACTTTGCCAGTACTTAGGTCTTGACTTCAGCAAATACTTCGGCGACTACAAACCACCTGTAGCCGGCGATATGTTCACCGGTAACTATTAATAGACGGCCATTGAGCCCTATTAATAGGAGTCCCTTGACTCTCAGTAAATAATGCACCTAGCACATATAGCGCAATGATGATATTGTGCAGTTTAATAGGAAGGGCAGAGCCTATTAAGCAGTAAGAAGAAGAGCAGCTCGCACGGTAACGTGCGGGCTGTTTTTTGTTGAATCAGGAATCAAAAGAATGCATGCTAGTGATATATGCAACAACTGATTCAATATAAGGGGTTTACAATGGTGAGTAGATACATTAAAATAAAACCTTAGCTTGAGATTATAGTGGAGAACTATAATTTGAGGAAAAAATTAACATGAAAAGGAGAGCGCTTTATGAGTAAACGAGAAATCAATGCTGTGTGCCCGTATGACTGCCCCGATGCGTGTGGTTTGGTATTAACGGTAGAGAATAATACCGTATTAAGTGTAAAGGGCAATCCGGATCATGCGTTTACGCGCGGTACTTTATGCCCTAAAATGGTGCATTATGAAGACACAATTCACTCACCGGAACGCTTGCGGACACCGTTAAAACGTGTCGGTCCGAAAGGCAGTGGTGAGTTTGAACCCATTACTTGGGAAGAAGCAGTGGCAACGATTGCTGCTCGTTTTAAGGATAGCCTTCAAAAATACGGTGGCCGGAGTATCATGCCTTATTCCTATGCAGGAACTATGGGGCTTATTCAAAAAGCCGCTGCTTTTCCGCTGTTTGCCCGTTTGGGGGCAGTGCGACATAATCGGGGGATATGCTCACCGGCCAAAACATACGGGTGGAATATGGTTATGGGTGATACATTCGGAACGCGCCCACAGGAAATGAGTCACAGTGATCTTGTTATTCTTTGGAGTCTGAACGCGTTGGCTACAGAAATCCACATTATGCATGATGTGAAGGCAGCGAAAGCACGGGGCGCCAAAGTATGGGTTATCGATATTTACAAAACCACCACTTGTGCCCAAGCCGATGAAGTAATCATTACCAAACCGGGGACAGACGGTGCCTTGGCGCTAGGGATTCTTCATATTTTAGAACGGGATAATTTGGTGAATCGTCAGTTTATAGCGGACCATGTTATCGGTTTTGATGAATTGGCGAAAGAATCACTACCTGCATACACGCCGGCGAAGGTATCCGCCATTACAGGCGTACCGGTAGCACAAATCAAAGCATTGGCGCATGCTTACGGCAGAGCGAAAGCTCCGTTTATCCGCTTGGGTAGCGGGCTATCCCGCTATGGCAACGGAGCCATGACCGTTCGTGCCATTACATGTTTACCGGCCGTGGTCGGAGCCTATGAAACGTTGGGCGGTGGCCTTTTGAGCGATGCAAAAGGCAGTTTTTACGTTAATGACAAAATTATGTCTTGGGATGTTCATGCCGGTAAGGTCGTGCCGATGATACCGATGGTTAAATTAGGCGAAATATTGACTCAACAAGAAGAGCCTATTCGCTGCCTTTATATTTATTCATCAAACCCGGCCATTACGGCGCCGGACCAGAATGTGGTGCGCCGCGGACTGGCTCGTGAAGATTTATTTACTGTCGTGCATGAGCGATTTTTGACTGACACGGCTAAATATGCGGATATCGTGTTGCCCGCGACTTCGTCGGTGGAAGCGGATGATATTTATAATTCCTACGGTCACTATACGAGCGGAATCGGTTATAAAGCAATTGAACCGATTGGTGAAAGTAAGTCGAACTGGGACACGATTCGCCTAATCGCTAAAGCAATGGGGATTACGGATCCGTTTTTTGACAAAACAGCTTTAGATTTAATTCATGATACGCTTGATGCGGCTGTTAATGTACCGGCGGAATTGAAAGAAAAATTACTACAAGGCGAACCGGTGGAAATGCCGGTGCCAAGCGATTACAAAATGAATTTCAAAACGGCGTCCCGCAAGATTGAAATCTTGAATACTGTATTAGCTGAGCCGTTGCCGCGCTATGTGGAGTCGCACAGTGATACGGTGGCCAAAGGCGAGTTCGCCCTTATTAATGCGCCGGATTTACGAATCCTTGACTCGTCGTTCAATGAACGGGTCTTTGATACGTCGAAACCGATGATGGGGGCGTGGCTTAATCCGATAGATGCGGAAAGACTCGGCGTTGTTGAAGGTGATTTGGTACGCCTTCATAATGAGCAAGGGACCCTACAGATGCCGGTATATTTGGATGAAGGGATTAGCCCTAAAACGGTAGTTTCTTATGGTGTTTGGTGGCAACGCTACTCTTCGGATCCTCGAAACAGCATTAATGCGTTAACCTCATCGAGACTGACCGATTATGCAGAAGGTAGTACTTTTTATGACGTAAAAGTGGATATTACGCCTCTATAGGATAGAACTGTCTCCATTTACAAAATAAAATGATGAGTTTTTAGAAGTTGAATGAGAATTGTCAACTTTATTATAAAATGATGATTACACATATTGTTCAGTTAAAATGGGCTTTCTGGGGAATTTATGATTCGGCTTTTTTGATAAGAGTATGATATTTGATATAAATTTATGCGAAAAAGTAATAAATAAACCGGAAAAAATTTTTAAAATACATTTGTACAATATGTAAAAACGTTGTATAATCTATTGCAAACCTATTTTAATTGAGAGAGGATGGGGACTTATGAATACTGAAAATGTAAAGTTGAGTAATCGAGCTTATATAGCTATAGGCTTGATGTTGTTCGCATTGTTTTTTGGTGCGGGCAATCTGATTTTCCCGGCGTCATTAGGACAACAGGCCGGGGTTAATGTGTGGTGGGCTGTCTTAGGCTTCATTGTGACAGGTGTAGGCTTGCCGCTCCTCGGTGTTATGGCTATGGGTTATTCCGGTGCTAAAGACTTACAGGCATTGGCCGGCCGAGTTCATCCATTATATGGATTCCTTTTCACGGTATTATTATATTTAACTATCGGACCTGCCTTCGCTATTCCGCGTACCGGCACCGTATCTTATGAAATTGCTGTTCGCCCGTTCTTAGCCGGTGGCGGCAATGATATGTCACAGACTATTTTCTTGGTAGTATTCTTCGTAATATCTCTTTGGTTATCTATTAACCCTGCCAAATTGGTAGACCGTATCGGTAAAGTGTTGACGCCATTATTGTTAATCAGTATCTGTGCTTTGATCGTAAAATCTTTGGTTACACCAATGGGTTCTTATATGAATCCGACTGAATCCTATGCTACCGCAGGTGTTGCCGTTGTTCAAGGTATCCTTGACGGCTATAACACAATGGATGCGTTGGCTTCCTTGGTATTTGCTATTCTTGTTATCGACTTTGTAAAATTGTCCGGTGCCCAAACGAAAGAAGAAGTAACCAGTGCTACTTTTAAAGCGGGCATCATCGCCGTTGCTTGCCTTGGTTTTGTATACATTTTCGTAGCTAATTTGGGGGCTACCAGCGTACAGCAACTCGGCATTTTGGAAACAGGTGCGCCTGTATTGGCTGAAAGTGCTAAATACCTCTTCGGTGGTGTCGGTGCTTTAATTTTGGCCGTTATCGTATTATTAGCTTGTTTGACAACCAGTATCGGTTTGATCACATCTTGTGCTAAATATTTCCAACGTGTATTCCCGGTTATCGGTTATAAATCCTATGCCGTAATTTTCACCGTTGTATCGTTCTTCATCGGTATGTATGGTTTGAAAACTATCATCGTAGCTGCCATTCCGGTGTTGATGTTCTTATATCCGTTGACCATTGCCATCATCGCTTTGGCATTCTTGAATAACACATTCCAAGGCCGTCAATGTGTATATGTTTGGACTATCGGTTTGACATGTGTAGCCGCTTTTGTCAGCGGTGCTGAAACAGCCGGTGTAAGCCTTGGTGCGTTCGGCGAATGGTTTGCTAATTATGTACCGTTCCATAACGTAGGTATGGGCTGGATTCCGTTTACTGTGGTAGGTTTTGTGGTAGGCTTTATCAATAAAGCTTTAGTATCTAAATCGGCCGTAAATGGTGAAGAAAAAACTGCATAATCATTGAATAATGCGTGAGTCATTATTTAGAAATAACAACAAAAGGCAGTCCTTGGGGCTGCCTTTTTTGTGTGCCGGTAATTTTTGCAAGGGAAATTAGTTAGCGCGGCATAGAGAATCTTCCGGTGGAATCGTTTTGGTTATCTTTGTAAATAGTGTATAATAGTTAGGTAAAGCCTGGGTAATGTGCGGTTTAATAAACTTGATAGTATGTAATGCAATTTGTGCGATATGGATTATCAAAGTGATAAGGGCCAGTGCCGGGCAAGTAGCGTAAGTAGTATAGGAGGATTTTTGTGATTTCGTTGCGTAGGAAGCCGTTGGCTGATTTGACTGCAGCGGCGGCGGAGAAAAAATTAACCAAAGCATTGAGCGCTTTGGATGTTACCCTATTAGGTTTAGGCGTTATTATCGGGACGGGTATTTTCGTACTTACCGGTATCGGAGCCGCCAATTATGCGGGACCGGGCCTTATGTTATCATTCGTATTGGCAGCTGTTACTTGTGCCTTTGTATGTTTGGCCTATGCGGAGCTGGTGGCCATGTTGCCGGTTTCAGGCAGTGCTTACACCTACACCTATGCGTCCCTGGGCGAATTCTTCGGCTGGTGGGTCGGCTGGGGCTTGGTCCTTGAATACTCGGTCGGAGCCAGTGCGGTAGCCGGCGGTTGGTCGGCATATCTCGTGGGCATCTTGCATGCAGCGGGTATCGATTTGCCGAAGGCTTTAACGGCGGTTCCCTATGAAGGGGGCATTGTGAATTTGCCGGCCATGTTGGTGGTGCTGTTCGTTACCGGGCTCTTGGTTCTGGGGATTCGTGAAAGTGCGCGAGTTAATCGCATACTGGTTTTAATCAAAGTGGGTACGATTTTCTTGTTCCTTTTCTTGGCGGCCCCTCATGTGGACCCGATTAATTGGGAGCCGTTTTTACCATACGGTTGGCAAGGCGTCGCAGCCGGTACGGGCATTTTATTCTTTGCCTATCTCGGGGTTGACTCCATTGCGACGGCGGCGGAAGAAACAAAGAATCCTAAAGTGGATATGCCGGTGGGCATTATTGCTTCACTGCTTATCTGCACGGTTTTATACATTGCGGTCAGCATTGTCATGACCGGCGTGGTACCGTATCAACAGCTTGATACGGCGGCACCGGCGTCCTACGTACTTGAATATGTAGGCATGCGAGCCGGTTCGGCCATTGTCGGGACCGGTGCGCTTTGTGGTTTGTCCACGGTGCTCTTGGTTATGATCTATGCGCAGACCCGTGCTTTTTACGCCATGAGTCGTGACGGTTTGATTCCGCGCAGCTTATGTCGCATTCATAAAAAGTTTCACACGCCCCACATTATTACGATGATTGTAGGTGTGGTGGTTTCATTGATTGCGGGCTTCACGCCGATTCATATTGTAGCTGAAATGTGTTCGGCCGGTACCTTGTTTGCCTTCATGTGTTCGGCTCTCGGGGTTATGGTGTTACGTCGGGTATATCCGGATGTGAAACGCGATTTTCGTTGCCCTGCCGTGTATGTGGTAGCACCGCTGGCTATCATTTTCTGCCTCTTTGTATTCTCACAATTATCGGCTCATACTATAGAGCTCTTTGTGGGTTGGAGTATTTTAGGCTTTTTGGTTTACATGGGCTACGGCCGCAAGCATAGCGTCTTGCTTAACGGTAACCGTGAGGCTACGGAGTCGCCTCAGGAAGCTCAATAATTAAATAAAAGCTAAGTTATGGTGCGCCATGAGTATGTATGCTCGTGGCGCATTTTTGTATTGTTTATTAGGTATGGATTTTTGTCTATTATTTTAAAAAAATTGAAAATTAGTACTTGCAATTTTAAAAATGAAGTGCTAATATAATGAACAACGATACAAGGTCAGTGGACAGTTGGTCGTTGGAATTTTCAGATATCGATTTAAGTTACGTGCCAAGGCACATAAAATACTGTGGAAAGGAGGACAATGTTATGTTAGGTTTAGTCGTGCTCATTATTAGCTTGCTCATTATTATTGACATTATTATCGTCATTAGCCGTGAACAAAACTTAACAGACATCGTCTTAAAAGTTTCCACAAATCATGGCCCTGAGCTCCCCTTGATGCAAGGGAAGGCAAGCTAATAAAGAGCTTGGGCCATAAACCGTATACTGTATTTCGTATATTTGTGAGAGACAAGAGAACATTTAGCCGGATATTTTTAAGACGATTCTTCGGAATCGTCTTTTTTTATTACTAACACGATATTTCAAGAAGTGCCGAAAATTGAATGGCAATTATGAAGTGACATCGTTAAAATTTATTAAGTACCAAGAACTTAAACTACAGGCGAAGGCCTTGCAAGTTATTCGATTAGGAAAAGGAGCGAGAAACATGCGAAGTGATAATTTTTCAAAAGGAGTGGCCAGAGCGCCGCATCGGTCATTGTTGAAGGCCTTGGGATTTGTGAACGAAGAAATCGGTAAACCGGTCATCGGCATCGCCAATTCGTTCAACGAAATTATTCCGGGGCACATGCATCTACGCAACCTGGTGCAGGCTGTGAAAGACGGGATTCGCGAAGCCGGCGGCATTCCCATGGAGTTCAACACTATCGGGATTTGCGATGGCACGGCCATGAATCACATCGGCATGAAGTACTCGCTGGTGACACGCCAAATCGTAGCCGACTCGATTGAAGCAACGGCCATGGCTACACCGTTTGACGGGCTCGTGTTCATTCCGAACTGCGACAAGATCGTACCGGGCATGTTGATGGCGGCAGCCAGATTGAATCTGCCAAGTGTTTTCGTCAGCGGCGGAGCGATGCTCGCCGGGCGACATCAAGGCAAACGGGTAGGCCTCAGCGATGTATTCGAAGCGGTAGGCAAGGTAGAAGCAGGGCTCATGAGCGAGGCGGAATTAGCACAGCTCGAAGATACAGCTTGTCCGACTTGCGGCTCCTGCTCCGGGATGTACACGGCGAACACCATGAACTGCCTCACCGAAGCTTTGGGCATGGCTCTTCCGGGGAACGGTACGATACCGGCGGTATACTCGGAACGACTAAGATTGGCTAAGCGGGCAGGACTTCAAGTGATGGAGGTTTTGAAAGCGGATTTAAGACCGCGGGATGTACTTACCAAGGACGCTTTTGAAAACGCCGTCGCTGTCGACATGGTGCTTGGCGGTTCGACGAACACGGCCTTACATTTACCGGCAGTAGCCCATGAGGCGGGTGTAAAACTAAGCTTGGATGATTTTAACCGACTCGCTGAAGTTACACCGCAGCTGGCAAAATTATCACCATCCGGTTCGTACTTCATTGAAGACTTGTATGCAGCGGGCGGTATTCCCGCCGTACTTCATCGTTTACAGGAAGCGGGCAAGTTACACGAAGATGCCAAATCCGTAACTTTGGTTACACAAGGGGAACTTGCTAAAGTAGCTAAAGTGCTGGATGAAGATGTAGTCCATCCGTGGTCCAATCCGGTTTATGAAACCGGTGGTATTGCGGTTCTGAAAGGTAATTTGGCGCCGGACGGTTCGGTAGTTAAAGCCGGTGCAGTGAATCCGGAAATGTTGGTACACAGTGGTCCGGCCAGAGTATTTGATTCGGAAGAAGCGGCTTGTGAAGCCATTACATCGAATCAAATTAAGAAAGGTGATGTGGTGGTTATCCGTTACGCCGGTCCGAAAGGTGGACCGGGGATGCCGGAAATGTTGACCCCCACATCCACGATTACCGGTATGGGCCTTGGTAAGGATGTGGCACTTATTACGGACGGACGCTTCTCGGGCGCTACCCGAGGCGCTTCCATCGGTCATATTTCACCGGAAGCGGCGGCCGGGGGGCCGTTGGCACTGGTGCAGGAAGGCGATGTGATTGACATCGACATTCCAAACCGCAGCTTGTCGGTGCGTTTGACGGAAGAAGAAATGGCAAAACGAAGAGCCAATCTAAAGCCTCATGATTCCGGTGCTACGGGTTACTTGAAAAAGTATGCTACATTCGTATCGTCGGCAGCCGAAGGAGCTATTGAAAAATATTAAGCGTTTAATAACCGGGGAAGCTGCTAAAAAGGCGCGTTAATCGGCAAGACCTGAGAGACCTGGCCGATATAGAGAAACGATGAGAGAGAACATTTTATAAGGTGTGAGAGACCTTTTATATAGAGACATTGAGAGAGTTTTGACTAAGACTTGAGAAACCTTAGCCATAGCGAGAAAAAATCGAGAGAGAACATTAAATGAGGCGTGAGAAACCTTAGCATAGAGAGATTTGAGCAAAAAAGGATGGGTAGGATGTTAACACTGTATGATTTTATAGAAGCAAGAGAGCGTTTGCAGACGGTAACGGTCAAAACAAAGCTAATACACAGCACGGTATTTTCAGATGAATCGGGCAATGATGTGTATATTAAACCGGAGAATTTACAACGGACCGGTTCCTTCAAATTAAGAGGGGCGTACAACAAGATTGCTAAGCTTACGAAGGATGAAAAAGCGCGTGGCGTTATTGCTTCCTCCGCCGGCAATCACGCACAAGGCGTGGCGCTCGGGGCTCAACGATTAGGTACTAAAGCAGTTATCGTAATGCCGAAGCCAAGCCCGCTCATCAAGATTGAAGCAACTCGGCAATATGGTGCCGAAGTTGTGCTGGCCGGTGAAGTATATGATGAAGCCTATGCCGAAGCGGTTCGCTTACAAGAGGAAAACGGCTATGTGTTTGTACATCCTTTCAATGATGAAGACGTCATCGAAGGTCAGGGGACAATTGCTTTGGAAGTGCTTGAAGAATTGCCGGATGCGGATATCTTGCTTGTGCCAATCGGTGGTGGCGGCTTAGTTGCAGGCGTAGCGGCAGCGGCCAAATTAAAAAATCCGTCCATTAAAGTGGTCGGTGTCGAACCGGAAGGCGCGGCCAGTGCGGTAGCTGCATTAAAAGCAGATAAACCGGTAGTGCTCGACAGTGTCAGCACGATTGCTGATGGGGCGGCGGTTAAGCAGATCGGCAATGTGACCTTGAAGTATATTAAAGAATATGTCGATGAAATCGTCACCGTATCCGATTACGAATTGATGGAAGCCTTCTTGTTGCTTGCGGAAAAACATAAAATCGTCGGTGAAAATGCAGGACTTTTATCCGTCGCGGGGTTAAAGAAACTAAAGGAAAAAGGCAAAAAGGTAGTATCTATATTAAGCGGCGGGAACATCGATGTATTGACCATCGCCTCCATGATTAATAAAGGCTTGGTATTGCGGGGACGAATTTTTACCTTCTCCGTAAACTTGCCGGACAAACCGGGCCAACTGGTAGCGGTATCGGAAATTCTGGCCGGTCAAAATGCCAATGTTATTAAACTGGAACATAATCAGTTCAAAAACTTGGATCGTTTCCACGAAGTAGAATTACAGGTAACGGTAGAAACTAACGGTGAAGAACATATTCGCCGCATTACCGAAGAGTTTGCTAAAAAGGGTTACACAATTCGCCGTATCAATACGAGCGAAATAAACGAACGTTAACAGATTTAGTTATTTTTAAAGAATTAGTCATGAAAAATTAGTTATACGAAACAATTAAAATAGGTTGCAGTAAATCAAAAAAGAATTAAACAGTATTAGTTAAAATCTGAGAAAACGTTCGAAGTGATGGCTTGCAAAGACAAGCAAACGATGAGAAAAATTTGAGAGAAATATTTTAGAAATCTAAAAGAAAAAGTACTGTTTTGAGAAAACAGAGAGAGGATGTGAGCGAATGGGGGACGCCATGATAAACGGGGCGCGCATCGTATTGGAAACGCTTCATCGCATGGGAGTGACCGATTTTTTCGGGTATCCCGGCGGCGCCGTTATCCCGATTTACGATGAAATCTATAAATACCCGAAGCTGAACCATTATTTTGCCCGCCACGAACAAGGGGCGGCACATGAGGCCGATGGTTACGCCAGAGCTACCGGTAAATGCGGTGTGTGCCTTGCGACATCGGGGCCGGGGGCGACTAATTTGGTGACCGGTCTTATGACGGCCCATATGGATTCCGTGCCGGTGCTGGCTATTACAGGCCAGGTCGGTTGTGCTTTACTCGGTAAAGATGCGTTCCAAGAGTCCGACGTTGTGGGGATTACGATGCCGATTACGAAAAATAATTACCTCGTAAAATCGATTTACGATTTGCCTCGCATCCTGCGCGAAGCCTATTATATCGCGACGACGGGGCGGCCGGGTCCGGTGCTCGTAGATATTCCGAAAGACGTGCAGCTAAAAGAGATTACGCGAGACGAATTCGATAAGCTTTATGAAGAGCCCTTTGCTCTCGAAGGCTATGAACCGAATTATAAAGGCCATCCTAAGCAGATAAAAAAAGCGGCCAAGGTCTTGAAAAATGCGAAGCGCCCGTTGATTATTGCCGGCGCCGGTGTCTTAAAAGGTCGTGCTTCGGCAGAACTTTTTGAACTGGCTGCAAAAGCCCAAATTCCGGTGACGAATACATTGCTTGGCTTGGGATCTTTTCCGGGGGATCATGAGTTATTCTTGGGGATGCTCGGCATGCACGGAACGGCAGCTGCAAACTTCGCTACTGATGAAGCTGATGTAGTTTTGGCCGCAGGGATTCGCTTCGATGACCGCATCGCCGGTAATCCGGAAGCGTTTTGCAAAAACGCTACCATTATTCACATCGACATCGACCCGGCGGAAATTGAGAAAAACCGTAAGGTGGATGTGCCGATTGTAGGTGATGTAAAACAGGTTTTACAGGCGTTGAATAAGGAGCTGAAAATCGGCGAAGACGAGGCTAAGGTGGCCGCTCATGAGGCTTGGCTCACACAGATTAAGGCTTGGCAAGAACAATATGCGTTGCGTTATAATGAACAACCAGACGGTACTTTGCCACCGCAGCAAGTGTTAAAAACACTTAATGAATTGCTTCAAGGTGATGCGGTTATCGTCACCGATGTGGGGCAACATCAAATGTGGGCTGCTCAGTATTTTACCTATCGGAAACCGAACAGTATCGTTACATCCGGCGGCGCCGGTACGATGGGTTTCGGCTTACCGGCTGCCATCGGGGCGCAAGTGGGGATGCCAAAGAGCAAAGTGGTCCTTGTTGTAGGCGATGGCGGTTTTCAGATGACGGCGCATGAATTAATGCTCATTAATCAGTATAAATTGCCGGTGAAAATCGTACTCCTTAATAATTCCTATTTGGGCATGGTGCGGCAGTGGCAAGAGCTTTTTAACGATAAGCGTTATTCCTACGTTGACTTATCTTGTAATCCGGATTTTCAGACGTTGGCAACCGCTTATGGTGTACGCAGCGTCAAAATTGAAGGTGCGGCGGACTTAAAAGCAAAGTTAAAAGCGGCGCTTGATGCGGACGATGGCGTGCTCATTGAATGCGTGGTAGCGCGCGAAGAAAATGTGTATCCTATGATTCCGGCCGGTATGACGGTAGCGGATATGCGCGGTAAGGAAGGGGTGGCTGACGATGTCGAATGAGCATCAAATTCTGGTGATAACTAAAAACACATCCGGCATCGGCGCTCGCGTGCTGGCGCTTTTTAACCGGCGCGGCTATTCCGTGAAAAAAATGACTTCCGGTGTAACGGTTCAACCGGGCTATGCCCGTATGACTCTTACGGTGGATGCCGATTCGGATACATTGGATCAAATCCAAAAACAGATTTATAAAATTATCGACGTAGTTAAAGTGAAAGTATTCCCCAAGACCGATGTGGTACGACGCGAGCTGATGCTGATTAAAGTAAAAGCTGACGACCAGACCCGTTCACAAATTGTGCAGATTGCTAATATTTATCGCGGCAATGTGCTCGATGTGGCACCAACGTCACTCATCATTGAACTGACGGGGGATGAAGAAAAACTACGCGGCTTTATTGATATTATGAAACCCTACGGGGTGCTTGAAATGGCTAAAACGGGCGTGACGGCAATGAGCCGGGGCGAACGATTATAAGCGATAGATTAGGTTAGCCGGGGAGCCGGCAGAGAGAGAGGAACAATTATGGCAGGAACAATCTATGGAGCAACAGTTTATTATGATGCAGATTGCAATTTGGACGCATTAAAAGGTAAAAAAATCACCGTACTTGGTTACGGTTCACAAGGGCATGCTCATGCGCTTAATTTAAAAGAAAACGGCATGGATGTTACCGTAGGCCTTCGTGAAGGCTCTAAATCTTGGCAAGTAGCCGAAAAAGACGGGTTACCGGTTAAAGTGACGGCTGATGCAGTGAAAGATGCTGATGTTGTTATGGTTCTTATTCCTGATGAATTACAGGCCGAAACCTATAAAAAAGACGTAGAACCGAATCTCAAAAAAGGTGCCTATCTCGGCTTTGCTCATGGCTTCAATGTTCATTTCAAAAAAATCGTGCCACCGGCCGATGTGAATGTATTCATGGTCGCCCCTAAAGGTCCGGGCCATCTCGTTCGTCGTACGTTCCAAGAAGGCAGCGGTGTACCAAGCCTTTATGCGGTAGAAAAAGATCCATCCGGCGATACGAAAGAATTGGCCTTGGCTTGGGCGGCCGGTATCGGTGCCGGTCGTGCGGGCATCTTGGGCACAACCTTCCGTGAAGAAACAGAAACCGATTTGTTCGGTGAACAAGCCGTTCTTTGCGGCGGTATCTGCGAATTGATGCAGGCCGGTTTTGAAACCTTGACGAAGGCCGGTTATCATCCGGTTAATGCCTACTTCGAATGCGTTCACGAAATGAAACTTATCGTAGATCTTATCTATGAAGGCGGTTTCCACACCATGCGCAACTCCATTTCCAATACGGCAGAATACGGTGACTATGCAACCGGTACTAAATTAATCACGGCTGAAACACGCAAAAAGATGGAAGAAATCTTGAAGGATATCCAATCCGGTGCCTTTGCCGATGAATTCTTGGCAGATTACAACGACGGCTTCAAGAAACTCTATGCTCGTCGTGAAAAAGCAGCTAACCATGAATCCGAAAAAGTGGGCGCCGAACTTCGCGGCTTGATGAGTTGGATTAAAAAATAAGAAGAATGATGCTTCAGAGCCTGTATTCATGCTGTAGAGAATATAGAAAGAGCATATAAAATCCTATGAAAGCAATTTGCGTTCCAAACGAAATGGAACGCAAATTGCTTTTTTGTTTCAAATATGGAGCAAAAATGGAATGCAAAGTTGAAATTGTTTAAAAATAGAATATAAAATGGAACGCAAATTGATTTTTGTTTCAAAGATGGAACGAAAAATGGAACGAAAAAATTTGCGTTCCATTTTTATAAGTTGAAAAGTATTTATTTTTGCCCTCATATGTTACAATAAAAAAAGCGAAACAATGAGTTTTATTCTTAATCACAACTTATGGGAGGTCGTATGCACGAAATCGTAGTAGGTGGCTTATATCGCCATTTCAAAGGCATGTATTATTACGTAAAAGACATCGCCGTTCATTCGGAAACGGGGGAACCTTTCGTTGTGTATCAGCAGTTATATGGTGAACGCAAGACGTACATTCGTCCGTTGTCTATGTTTGCAAGTCCGGTAGATCATGAAAAATATCCTGATGTAACACAGAAAGAACGGTTTAAACTGATGTCGGGCCGTGACAAAGCATAAAAACACATTTAACTGTATAATTATATGAAATATTAATGTGATGGGAGGCATTGATGAAAAAGAAATTCTTCTTTTTTGACGTTGATAACACGCTGGCTGTTTGGCCGGATGGCATTATTCCAAAAAGTGCTCAAATGACGCTCGACACGTTAAAGGCGAACGGTCATCGCGTAGCGTTGGCGACGGGGCGCTTGCAAATTGATGCGAAACGCTTTGCCGATATGGCCAATGTCCATGACTTTGTGGCTGATGGCGGTAAGAGTGTGACCGTTAATAATGAGATATTATTTATGGAAGGCTTGGATAGAGAAGCGTGCCTTAACTATTTGGCACAACTGGACAGGTTGGGGCTTCACTGGGCCGTAACCGATGTGAATGAATTAGTCCGGGTTACACCGTATGAAGAAGTGCTTAACTGGCATCCTGTTTGGGATGTATGCACGACCAAATACGATCCGAATTTTGACTATCGTAAGGTAGAGCATTTTTACAAGATTTATGCCTACATGACACCGGAACAAGAAGCTGCCACCGGCGTCGTTCATATGTCGAATGACATTATTCGCTATGGCAATGATTGCATCTTGTTTGAACCTATGGTTAAAGGGGAAGGCGTGCGTCGTATGATTGCCTATTACGGCATGGAACCGGCCGATGTGGTAGTGTTCGGCGACGGCTATAATGATTTGTCTATGTTTAGTCCGGAATGGCTTAACATTGCCATGGGGAATGCCCGTGAAGAGCTTAAAGCGGCGGCTGATTATATTACGGCCGATTGCAATAATGACGGCATTTACGAAGCTTGTAAAAATTTCGGTTGGATTTAAGTTTTTGGTCTGTTGATGGCCTTAGAGCCGCGCGTCACAAATGAAAATCGAAAATTTTAAAATCCCTCTAGCCTAATTTAATACTCTATGCTATAATAAAATGTCAAAAGTACCGCTCATATTGTTTGTGAGCGGTTTTTCATATATTGGAGGTACAGATGAAGCTGACGTATTTTTATACAAATTGGCGACGTTTGTGCTCGGTTGGTTTATTGGGGATGACCATGCTCGTAACTGCCGCTTGCGGTACGGCGGCAGGCAGCTCGGCCGACCAAAATACAGCACAAAACAGCCAGACCGGTACCTTGCAAGCACCGACGCTTGATAACACGCCGGTCAAAGATCATTATGCCGTGTTTAACACCACGGAAGGCACTTTTAAAGTTCGTTTATACGGTACCAAAACACCGATTACAGTTAAAAACTTCGACTACTTGGTAAAACAAGGTTATTATAACGATTTAACATTCCATCGCGTTATTGACGGCTTTATGATTCAAGGCGGCGATGACGGTAAAGGCGGTCCGGGTTATACTATTCCGGATGAATTTGTAAATGATTTACATTTTAACAAAATGGGCCTTTTGGCCATGGCCAACCGCGGGCCGAATACAGGTGGGGCGCAATTCTTTATTACTTTAGGGCCGACACCGTGGCTCGACAATAAGCATACCATTTTCGGCGTTGTTACGCAGGGCATGGATGTAGTTGCTAAAATCGGCAAAGTACAGACCGATAAAAATGACAAGCCCTTAGCGCCGGTTGTGATTAAGTCGATTACTTTGGAGCCGATTACGGACACTCAAGGTAGTAGCAAATAGTGCAATAATTAGCTGTAAATAGAACAATAATAAAGATATTAAAGTAGTGCAAACTGTAAACGAGGGGAGGCAGTTATGAGTCAATTTTACACATACATGGTAGAATGTGCGGACGGGTCCTTATACACCGGCTGGACTGTTGATTTGAAGCAACGTGTGGCGGCTCATAACGGTGAAATTCCGGGCGGCGCCAAATATACCAGAACACGCCGGCCGGTGAGCCTCGTGTGGTTTACCGCCTTTGATCGTAAACAGGATGCGCAGTCCATGGAATACCAGGTAAAACGCATGCCGAGGGACCAAAAAAGAGCCTTGGTAGCAGCTTTTAAAAAGGCGAATCCTACGGTAATTGAGGACATTCTTCAAGGCGTTTAAGCGAAGAATTTTCTTAAAATAAAGCTCTTTCTATGGTATAATTAACTGATGTATAGTTTAATAAAATTTTTGATAACAAACGGATGTGTCAAAAGTGGAAAGGAGGACTTCGATGAAGCGCGTTTTAGTTGGTGTAAAGAGTATTCAACGGGATGCGGACGGGCATGATACAGTCATTGAAATGGTTTCTCCCGGTGAATATCACGAAAAAAATGATACAAAATATATTATGTATAATGAAACCGAATTATCCGGAATGGAAGGCTCCCATACAACGATTAAGTTAAAGCCTCGTTCCATTGTATTAATTCGCAATGGCAAAGTGTCTATGCGTCATGAGTATGTGCTCGGCGAGACACGGCAATCAGTGTATGAAACTCCGTTCGGTGAGCTTCACATGGCGTTTAAAACCCATGAATTGGAGTCTGACTTAGAGGACGGCATCGGTAAAATACACTTAGGCTACGACATTTCGGTCAGTGGCGAATGGCAATATTATAATCAATTAGATATCGTATTACAGGAGGATTTGGAGTATGGAACTAAAGGACAAGCTCAAGCAAGGAATTGAGGCGGCAGTAGCAAAAGCATTAGCTGACGGCACATTACCGGAGGGAACGTACCCTGAAGTAGTTTTGGAAGTACCGCCACAGAAAGAATTCGGCGATTTTTCTACGAATATTGCCATGCAATCGGCCCGCGTAGCCCGCATGAATCCGGCAGCTATTGCGGATATCATCATTGCCAATATGGACTATGATTGGCTTGAAAAAGCTGAAAAAGCCGGCGCCGGTTTTATCAATTTCTTTGTGAAAACAGACGCTGTTTACGATACGTTGAAATCCGTGTTGGAACAAGGCGTTTGCTATGGCACACAAGCTACTCGTGATGAAGATACGATTCAGGTTGAATATGTAAGTGCCAATCCGACAGGCCCCCTTCATGTAGGTCATGGCCGTGGTGCAGCTTACGGCAGTGCGTTGGTTAACTTATTGCGCGCCGCCGGTTACAACGTGCAATCCGAATATTACATCAATGACGCCGGTAATCAGATTGATAACTTGGCGAAATCCATTGATGCTCGTTATATGGAACTTCTCGATATGAAGAGTGAATTCCCTGAAAACGGCTATCATGGCCAGGATATTATTGATACGGCACAGAGTATCATCAACTGGCGTGGCGATTTCTTTGCCGTATTGAGCGAAGAAGAACGTTTGCCGTTCTTTAAAGAATTCGGTTTGACTGAAAAGCTTAATGCCTTGCGTGTAAGCCTGCGCAATTTCAATGTGGACTTCGATCACTGGTTCAGCGAACGCTCCTTGCACAGAAGCGGTGAAGTAACCAAAGCTATTCAATTCTTAAAAGACACCGGTGATGTGTATGAAAAAGACGGTGCTTTATGGTTTGCGTCCACGCGCTACGGCGACGACAAAGACCGCGTAGTTATCCGTGAAAACGGCGAACCTACATACTTGGCATCGGATATTGCGTACCATCGCAATAAATTTGAACGCGGTTTTAAAAAGATGATTAATATCTGGGGCGCTGACCATCACGGTTATGTGACGCGCGTTAAAGCGTCCATGCAGGCCCTCGGCTATAATCCGGACCGCTTGGAAATTTTGTTATTACAAATGGTGGCCTTATATCGTGACGGCGAACTTGTAAAAATGTCGAAACGTACCGGCCAATCCGTAACCTTGGATGAATTGATTGAAGAAGTAGGCGTTGATGCGGCGCGTTATTTCTTCCTCATGCGTTCCTTGGACAGCCAATTGGATTTTGATATCAACTTGGCAGCCTCAAAGAGCAATGATAACCCGGTATACTACATCCAGTATGCGCATGCACGTATTCACAGCATTTTCAATCAAGTGAATGAAGCGGGCATCAAATACGGTGATTGGACCGGCGTAAAATTTGATACCTTAACGAGCGAATTGGAACTCGATATTATTAAAAAATTAGGCGCTTACCCTGAAGAAATTCGTCAGGCCGCCGAACATCGTGCGCCACATCGTATTGCCCGTTACTTATACGAATTGGCCGGCATGTTCCATTCGTTCTACAAACAAGGTCGTATTATGGGCGTAGACAGCGATTTGCAACAGGCTCGTTTAGGCCTTATTACGGCTATTGCCGCTGTATTGCGTAACGGTCTTGGTATTTTAGGTATTTCCGCACCGGAAAAAATGTAAGATTTTTTAAAACTGTCGCAGCGTGCGATAGTGTGTAGATACATTCATAGCTTTGGGAGGAATCATGGCAACAAAGTATATTTTCGTAACAGGTGGGGTTGTTTCGTCGTTAGGTAAGGGCATTACTGCAGCGTCCTTAGGTCGTTTGCTTAAGAACCGCGGTATGAATGTAACCATTCAGAAATTTGACCCATACATCAATATCGACCCTGGTACAATGAGTCCGTATCAACACGGTGAAGTGTTCGTTACCGATGACGGCGCTGAAACAGACCTTGATCTTGGTCACTATGAACGTTTTATCGATATCAACCTCGGTAAACGCTCTAATGTAACGGCCGGTAAAGTATATTGGTCCGTTATTAACAAAGAACGTAAAGGTGATTATTTAGGCGGTACCGTTCAGGTTATCCCGCATATCACGAATGAAATCAAACAAAACGTATATCGCGTAGGTAAAGAAGATAACGCGGACGTAGTTATTACGGAAATTGGCGGTACTGTAGGTGATATTGAAAGCTTACCGTTCCTTGAAGCCATTCGTCAGGTTAAAAAAGAAGTAGGCCGCAACGATGTGCTCTACATTCATGTAACCTTGGTACCATACATCAGTGCAGCGGGCGAGTTAAAAACTAAACCGACTCAGCACAGCGTAAAAGAATTGCGCAGTATCGGTATTCAACCGGATATCATCGTTTGCCGTACGGAAAAACACATTTCCGACGAAATGAAAGATAAATTGGCTTTATTCTGTGACATCGATCCGGAAGCCGTTATTGAAAACCGCACTTGTAACACGATTTATGAAGTGCCTTTGATGATGCAAGAAGAAGGCCTTGATGATATTGTTGTTAAGAAATTACAATTACCAGACAAACCGGCTGATATGGTAGCTTGGAAAGAAATGGTAGATAAAATTCTTCATCCTAACAAAGAAATCACCGTGGCCTTGGTTGGTAAATATGTAGCCCTTCACGATGCGTACCTCAGCGTGGCTGAAGCCTTGACTCATGCCGGTATCGCAACGGATACAAAGGTTAATATTAAATGGATTGATGCGGAAGAATTGGAAGAAAACGCATGCAACGTTGCTAAGTTATATGAAGATGTTGACGGTATTGTTGTACCGGGCGGCTTCGGTTATCGCGGTGTAGAAGGTAAGATTCGCACTATCCAATATGCTCGTGAAAATAAAGTCCCTTATCTCGGCTTGTGCCTCGGCATGCAGTCTGCTGTAATGGAATTTGCTCGTAACGTAGCAGGTCTTGAAGCTGCTAACTCTACCGAATTCGACGAAGATTGCATGAACCCTGTAATCGACTTGATGCCGGATCAGGTAGATGTGGATCAAAAAGGCGGCACTATGCGTCTTGGTATCTACCCATGTAAGACTGTAGAAGGCACCAAAGTGCGTGAAGCTTATGGCGAAGACCTCATTTATGAACGTCATCGTCATCGTTATGAATTCAACAATGCATTCCGTCAGGAATTAACGGAAAAAGGCCTCGTAATCAGTGGTACATCCCCTGATAACCGTTTAGTTGAATGTGTGGAACTTAAAGATCATCCTTGGTTCGTAGGTGTTCAGTTCCATCCGGAATTGAAATCCCGTCCTACTAAAGCACATCCGTTATTCAAAGGCTTTGTTGATGCTATTTTGAAAATTAAAGGAATGTAATAGTGAGTAAAACTGTACGTACAGCTCGTTATCAACAAATTGCAGCCGATGTGGCCGGTAAAATTGTATCCGGCGGATATAAGGAAGGGGAGCGTATTTTTGCACGCTCCGCCCTATCGGTTCACTACGGTGTGTCTCCTGAAACTTCGCGCCGAGCCATTGCTTTGCTGGCAGATTTAGGCATTGTCGAAGTGACTAAAGGGAGTGGCTGTACAGTTTTATCTAAGGAGAAAGCCGAACAATTTCGAATGCAATTTAGCGACTTTGATTCGGTGGACTCTTTGCGACGCGAGCTGACTCAGCAAATTGAGAATCAAACAAAATCCCTGCAGGGATTAAAAGAAACGATACAAAAATTAACTGATTCTGTCGGTCATTACCAATATAAAAATCCATTGCAACCTATGAAAATGTCCATTACGGAGGATTGTCGTTATTTAGGGCAGTCCATAGGATCCATTCAATTATGGCAACATACCGGTGTCACCATTGTGGCGATTGAAAATCAAGATAAGACTATGATTATATCGCCGGGACCGTATGCTACTTTTACGGCGGGCGAGGAAATCTATTTTATCGGCCCCACTGACAGTTGGTTGCGATTGGAACGCTTTTTGTATAATACCGATGAAAACGAGGCTTAACAGCCTGTGGCAGATAATCGGTAACACTTTAAGGTTAACTAAAGGTTGACTATATAATTTAATAATTTTATTTACAATATAACGCAATAAGCGCCTGACATGAGTCGGGCGCTTTTTTGTATTATATAGGCCACTATGACATAAAGTAATGCATACTATAATATATTTATAAAAGTCGATATTTGACCAAAGTAACAACCTGATGTTAGAATAGAGTTGTTACTTTAGGGAGGTATTATATGATAGAAATAAAAAACGTTAAGAAACGATATGGAAAAAAAGAAGTATTACATGATATTAGTTTGAATATTCCCGATGGTGAAATTGTTTCACTCATTGGCGGTAGTGGCTGTGGTAAATCCACATTGCTTAAAATGATTAATCGCTTGATACCTATTACAGGTGGCGATATTTATGTAAATGGTGAAAATATTCATGATATGGAACCGGTAGCCTTGCGTCGTAAGATTGGTTACGTTATCCAGCAAACGGGTTTATTCCCTCATATGACAATTCGCAAAAATTTAGAATTGGTTATGGATCTTCATAAGATGCCGCAAGAAGGACGGACTGAGAAGATTAATGAAATGATGGACCTCGTTGATTTATCTCGTGATTTATTGAATCGTTATCCCATTGAATTATCCGGTGGTCAGCAGCAGCGTGTCGGTGTAGCGCGAGCGCTTATTGTCGATCCGGATGTTATTTTGATGGATGAACCTTTCTCCGCGATTGACCCTATTACGCGCGTGTCCTTGCAGGATGAGCTGCGCAGCTTACAAGAAACATTAAAGAAAACGATTGTTTTCGTAACTCATGATATGGATGAAGCCATTAAAATCTCGGACCGTATTTGTTTAATGCGTGAAGGTCATGTAGAACAATACGATACGCCGGAACAAATTTTACGAAATCCTGCTACGGAATATGTAGAATGCTTTATTGGTAAAAACCGTATTTGGAACTCACCGGAGTTCATCAAAGCGGAAGACATCATGATTGATGCCACCAATATTGCCTATCCGAGTGACAGCTTATTCCGTTGTATGAAAAAAATTAAAGATATCCCTCAAGATTTCCTTATTATTGTAGACCGCGGCACGCGTCGTTTTAGAGGCTTAGTTAATGCCCGTATGATTCGTGAGCAAATAAGTTTACAGGGGCCTGTCAGTGAGATTATGGCCCAGCCGAAGAAGTTGGCTCATGTGGGGGATTCCTTATTAGATGTGGTAGAAACAATTCAGACCTTGCACCGTCCGTATATGATCGTACTGGATGATTCTGAACGCCTGGCGGGGGTCATTACACAAAGTAGTTTAATTACCACCTTAGGAAGTCAGTATGTAGATGATGCGGAGGTAATATAATTGGGTATATTTAGTTATATGTTTGAAAATATAGATCAGATTATGCGTCTTTTGTTAGAGCATATCCAGCTAACTGCCATTGCGGTGGGGTTAGCTATTATAGTGGGCTTGCCGTTGGGGATTTTAATCAGCTACGTAAAGCCTTTAAATAAGCCGGTCATGGGGGCTACTAACTTAATTCAAGCGGTTCCCAGCATGGCCTTATTGGGTTTTGCCATTCCGCTTTTAGGGATTGGTACCTTACCATCGGTCATTGTGGTGTTTTTGTATTCCCTCTTACCGATTGTTAAAAATACCTATATCGGCATTAGTCAGATTTCACCGGGCACCATTGAAGCGGCTCGGGGGATTGGCTTAACACGTCAACAAATTTTGTGGAAGGTACAGTTACCGTTAACATTGCCTATGTTAATGGCGGGTGTGCGAATTTCAGCTGTTACGGCCGTAGGCCTTATGACCATCGCCGCCTTTATCGGAGCCGGTGGCTTGGGCTTTTTGGTCTTTAGTGGCATCAGTTCCGTTAATAACGGTATGATTTTGGCCGGGGCGATTCCTGCCTGTATATTGGCTTTGGCTATTGACTGGGTACTGTCTCAAGTGGAGTCATTGGTAACACCGGTCAGTTTGCAGCCTGAGTTGTTGAAAACTCGCTCGACCCTTACGGCTAAACGACGTCGCCAGAAATGGAGTGTCGGCATCGTAGTAGCCTTACTGGTATTTATGTTTGGACAGAATGTATATGCCAATTTAGTCAAAGATCCGAATACGATTCGTATCGGGAGTAAGCAGTTTACCGAACAATTGGTGTTGGGTAATATGCTGGGTGAAATGATTGAAAAAAATACAAATATTAAGGTAGAAAGTCACTTAGGTGCCGGCGGCACCCAGGTGCTGTTTAGTGCCATGGAAAAAGGCGATTTAGATGCGTATATTGATTATACCGGTACGGCCTATGTGGATATTTTAAAACATGATCCCATAAGCGATGAGCAGGAAGTATACGATACAACAAAAGAGGAATTGGCGAAGAAGTATGATGTTGCTTTATTGGCGGCGGCTCCTTTTAGCAATACCTATACGTTGGCGGTAGACCCTGCTGTGGCACAGGCGTATAATTTGCATACCATGAGTGATTTAAGTCAGGTTGCTTCTTCTTTGAAGGCCGGCACTACCCTTGAATTTTTGAATCGTCAGGATGGTTTGCGAGGCGTTCAAAATGAGTATGGTTTTACGTTTAAAGATGCTAAAGGCATTGACGGAGCTACGCGCTATGTGGCATTGTCAAGCGGTGATGTACAGGTAGTTGATGCCTTTTCTACAGATGGGTTATTAAAGAAATATAATCTGACTGTTTTGGCTGATGATAAAGGATTCTTCCCGCCGTATTACGGTGTACCGTTGGTTCGACAAGAGACTATAGAAGAACATCCTGAATTACAAGATGTTATTAATCGTATGATGGCAACCTTAGATACGGATACAATGCGTGAGTTAAATTATCAAGTAGACGTGGAGCATAAGAGCCCGAAAGAGGTGGCCCATAACTACTTAGTTGCTAAAGGTTTAGTAAAATAAATAACTGATATATGAGGCTTTATAAACCGATTTAATGATTGTGGGGATATAAGCTGTATAAAACTAAATAATGTAAGAGGTAAAGCGGTATAGTGGGATTACTATATCGCTTTATTTTTAGATTGCAAAAATGTATCGCCTTTTTTCATAAATTGCATAACTGAAACTCGATTTCATATTGATTTTTTTCGTTGTGTGGTGTATGATAATGATGTAATCAATATAGATTATCCGTTATTAATAACTATCAATTAGCGACATTATATATTCAAAATAGAGAGCACTGTATATTTGTTCTAATAGCAAGTTAGATTGCTTTTACTGTTTGGCAATAATGTAGCTTATGATAGTTTAGCGTATAGTAAAGTATGTATTTAAACACAAGGAGTGACTCACAAATGGCAATTATCGGCAAAGAATTACCTGATTTTTCCTTACAGGGTTTCCGTAATCCCGACGTAGTAACAGTAACTAAAGCAGATGTAGTTGGCAAATGGAGCGTATTCGTATTCTATCCGGCCGATTTCACATTTGTTTGCCCTACAGAATTGGAAGATTTACAGTCCCATTATGCAGAATTACAGGAAATGGGCGTAGAAGTATTCTCCGTATCCGTTGACTCCGAATTCGTACATAAAGCATGGGCTGATGCTTCGCCAAACATCGCTAAAATTCAGTACACCATGTTAGCTGACCAGAAACATGAACTCGCTGATTTCTTCGAAACGTTCTCCGAAGAAGAAGGCCGTGCTTACCGTGGTTCTTTCGTAGTAAATCCGGAAGGCAAAGTAGAAACTGCTGAAATCCACAACATGGGTATCGGTCGTTCTGCCGATGAATTGGTTCGTAAAGTACAGGCTGCTCAATTCGTAGCTAAACATGGCGACCAGGTTTGTCCTGCTAAATGGAAACCGGGTGCTGATACCTTAAAACCGGGTCTTGACCTTGTAGGTAAATTATAAGATTTCCCCAAGCTTTTCCTTAGTTTAACCAGTTAATAAATGAACAGCAAGTCCCTCCCTACAGAAGGCTGTTCATTGACATATTTAGGAGATCCCTTTTCTTAAAATCAGCGGCGCGAGTTTGTCTCGGCCGCTGATTTTTTTGTTTGAATACATTTGATTTTTTGTGAACGTTGAATGAAAAAATAACAATTCGAAATTGATTTGTTTTGAAAAATTTTGGGTATTTATTCACTTTTTTAGTGGCTATATTCAACTTTAGTCAATGAGTTTTACCGAAATTGTGTTCGGAGAAGCAGAAATCAAGATAGTTGCGGGGGATGTATAATGAAAGACTACTTTTGTATATTATTGCAAAGTTGTTTTTGTCAAGGCTAAAAGCAGTAAAGCCTTATAAAAATGAGGTGAAAATGATGGATTTTGGTGTGCTAACTTATTCAAAATAATTAATAATTATGAATTAACAAACCGTGAAAGCCTTTGTCGAATAAGTGTTTGTAAGTTAGTGCTTTTTTTCATATATTTATCGAAAACTTGAAACATTGAAATTATTAGATTTATCTTGCGTTTTAGTATATAATATATTACATAGAATAAGGCGAAAGGGTAATGGCTAAGGTTAAAAAAAGGAGTATTGGGCATGGAAGTATCATACGAAAGATTGGCAACGATTTTTAAAGCATTGAGTGATGAAACTAGATTGCATATCATTGACATGTTGTCATGTAATGAGTTATGTGCTTGTGACATTTTGGCAAGCTTCAATTTGTCGCAGTCTACGTTGAGCTATCACATGAAAATTTTGATTGATGCAGGTGTTGTTAACTCGCAGCGTAACGGGTTATGGACACGCTATTCAATCAATGAAGAAACTTTTGATGAGTTAGTTAAGATCTTACCTGACTTGTACAAAACCAAAGATGAATGTATTTGCGCTCAGATTAAATATTGTCGCTTAGAAGATAAACCTGAATAAGAAACTACAGGAGTTAATATGAGACGCTGGATTATGCACGTGGATATGGATGCCTTTTATGCATCAGTTGAACAACGCGATAATCCCGAGTATAGAGGCCGCCCGGTTATCGTTGGCGGCCTTTCTTCGCGTGGTGTGGTATCTACTGCGTCGTACGAAGCTCGTAAATTAGGAGTGCATTCGGCCATGAGTATGGCCAAGGCTCGTGAACTTTGTCCGGACGGTATTTATTTATGGCCTCGTTTCGAAGTGTACCATGCTATTTCAGAAAAGGTCCATGCTATTATGGAACGCTATTCACCCTATATTGAGCCTTTATCGTTAGATGAAGCCTTTTTGGATATAACGGGTCTCCATAATCGTTTTGACGGTCCTTATGCGGTCGGTAAGGCTATTAAAAAGGATATATTAGATGCGACCGGCCTTATAGCGTCGGTTGGCCTCGCACCGAATAAGTATTTGGCAAAACTGGCTTCGGATATTAGAAAGCCCGATGGCTTAGTGGTGATACCTTATGGCCAGGAAGCCAAATTTATTGCCAATCTGCCGGTTAAACGCTTGTGGGGCGTAGGGAAACAAACAGAAAAACGGCTACATGAAGCGGGTTTTTATAAAATCGGTCAAATTGCGGCGCTTGCGGAAGAGTCGAAATTGCGACCCGTAGCGGGCAATCAGGCCAAACGGCTCTACGATTTGGCTCGCGGCATTGATGATCGACCGGTAGAATATGATCGCATGATTCATTCCATCGGCAATGAATTGACGTATGAAACAGATTTGACCGATGAAGCTGTTATTGACCGCGAATGGCATTATTTTGCCCATAAAGTGGCGAAGCGCTTGCGGCAGCAAGGCTTGAAGGGCCATACTATTTCCATTAAGGTACGTTTTAACGATTTTAAGACTATAAGTCGTCAAAAACGCATAGATATGCCTACTGACAATGAAGAAACACTATACCGTATAGGATTGATGTTGTATAATAAACTAAACATTGATAAACCGATTCGCCTTTTAGGGCTTACGGTCAGCGATTTTGCCGATGAATGGGGGCAGACATCTTTATTTGAGAGTGAAGTGTCACAGGATGAATTGGCAAAGACTGTAGATGACTTGGAAGAAAAATTCGGTGAAGGTATTGTTATGAAAGGGGCCCTTTGGGAGCGCTTGGCCCAGCAAAAGAGAGAGGAAGAGAATAACGATGAAACATTTTAAATTGAAGTATGGCAACGGCGAGGTTGAATTTGATTTACCCACTCAAGAAGTAGTAGATGTTGTGGAAGGGGCGGACTATCCCGCTATTGAAGACATTCCGGCAGCGCTTCTTGAAGCTTTGGATAATCCAATCGGCACGGCGCCGTTAAAAGATATTGTGCAGCATGATGAAACGGTATGTATCGTTGTATCTGACATTACGCGTGCGTGGATTCGCTATGATGCTTACTTACCTACTTTGCTTAATTATTTGAACGAAGCGGGTGTGCCGGATGAAAAGATTTTCCTTTTAATCGCTTATGGCGCTCATCGTCTTCAATCGGAAGCGGAATCTCGTTCGGAGTTTGGCGACGAAGTAGTTAATCGCGTTCGCATTGAACACAGTAGCGGTATCAATCCGGACAGTCATTTCCGTCATATCGGTGAAACATCTCATGGTGTACCGATTGAAGTGAATGAACTCGCTTTAGATGCGGACCGTCTCATTTTGACGGGCGGTATCGTATACCACTTGATTGCCGGTTTTGGCGGCGGTCGTAAGGCGATTTTACCGGGCATTTCGTCCTATCAGACGATTCAAAAAAACCACAATCTTTGCTTGTCGGAAGAGATTGGTGGCGGTACGAAACCTGAAATCGTAAGCGGTAATATTACGAATAATATTATGCATGACGATCAGATGCAACATGGTCGTGCCGTAGAAGCCGATTTCCTCATTAATTCCGTTGCGAATACGGAAGGTAAATTAGCTAAGTTCGTGGCCGGTCATTGGGAAGATGCATGGCTGGAAGGCACGAAATTAGTTAAACAGATTTACGGGGTACCGGTTAATGAATTGGCTGACTGCGTTATCGCTTCGGCAGGCGGTTATCCGAAAGATATTAACTTGTATCAAGGTGTTAAAACCCAGGTTAATGCGGTGCTTGCATGTAAACCGGGCGGCGTGGTTATTCTGCTTATGGAATTGCCGGATATTCACGAACCGGAAGAATTCCTCGGTTGGTTTGATACCCGTGATTTGAAAGAACGGGAAATTAAATTGCGTAACGGCTTTACCGTACCGGGATTTATTGCTTTCCATTTAGGCGAAGATTTTCAGAAATATCGCCATATTTTGGTGACGAAACCGGAAAATAAAGAAATTTGTGATCGCGTGGGCATCGATGTAGTAACATCCATTGACGAAGCCATCGAGCTTGCGAACAAATTAATCGGTCGCGATGATTACACCGTAACTGTTATGCCTCTCGCCAGCAACACGGTGCCTTTATTGAATAAATAATTCCTGCATAGGATTACTTTAATAGAGAATTAGGTTATAGATTAACTGTTTAGATTGGTATTTTTAAGAAATTTGTTTTAAGATAGAGATAGATTCACCGAATCCGGGTGTGTAGGGATGGCTTAAAAAGCCAGCACTCGATGATATAGATTTGCTTTTTACTGTTTTTAGCTTAATATTTATTACCAAAGGTATAGGAAGATGGGAGCTGGAAGTATGCATAATCGTCATGGCATCATTGGTAAGTCTGTTATTGAATCGGTTCGTCGTTCGTTACAGAATAAGTATGCTGAGGATCGTCATATTCAGCAGTTAATAGAAGAGCTGGATAGTACTGAAGACTTGACATATGAAGAACTTCATATTACGCGTCAGGCCTATGAAGAAGTGAAAGCACGCTTATTTTATACGGCGTTATTGGACAGTTTATGGCAGGAAATCGATGAAACACAAGACTTGCTAGAGCAGCTTCATATATATGATTCCTTGGAAGATGAATTTCAGGCCCAAGGGGATGAACTAACCAGTGAAGAATTAAACATAGATCAAGTGGATTTGGCGGATGTAGATGTTTCGGAAAGACCGGTTGCATTACGCCAAGCCGGTACGGTAGCGGCACGTCGTGAAGGCGCTGTAGCTACGCGTCAAGATGGCACAGTAGTGACCCGCCAGGATGGTTCTGTTGTGAATCGCCAAGATGGGGCGCTGGTAAATCGCCGTGACGGCTCGGTAGTACCACGTCAAGATGGTACCCTTGTGGCTGAACCGACGGCAGCTAAAACACAGGCAGTGGCAGCTGATGCCATTACTGATAGAGATATTCCGCAATCGTCTTTAACACATAGTGTAAAAGCTGATGCGGATGACAATTTATTGGCAGGAACGAATGCTGTATTGAATGCGGGGGTGAGAACGGCCGATTCGGCGGCGTTTGCAGCTGAGGTGGATGATGACGAGGATGACGGTCATACCGTATTTCCGACATCGGAAATCTTTTTGCAAGATATTTTGGACATGTTGAGCCAAAACTTGCCGGATGGCAAAGAGGGAACAATGACGCTTGAAGATTTGATGCTCCATACGGAGTGGAAAGAATTTAAAAAACTCGCTAAGCAGGCTAAAAAATCTATTAAAAAAGCCCATAAAGCAGCGAAAAAAGAAGCTAAGAAAGTCGCGAAAGAAGCTGAAAAAGCAGCTAAAGCGGCTGAAAAAGAAACAAAAAAAGCATTGAAAAAAGCGAAACACGCCAAAAAAGGCGTGCAAGAGCGCAGCGAAGAATGGTATCAAAATTTGGAAGAGTTGACTGATGATGTAGCTAACACCGCAGCTGACAAAACAAAAGAGATTTCCAAAACAGCTGGCAGTGTAGCAACAGCAGTGCAGTCAAAAGTGAATGATGTCAAAGGAAAGGTGGTAGACGAAATGTCCACTAAAGAAGAATTAGCCAAGAATTTGAATCAAGCCACTGATGGCAAAGCAGAAGAAGTTGTTGAAAAAGTTTCCGACAAAGCTGAAGAATTGGCCGGTAAAGCTGAAGACTTAAAAGACCAAGCTGTTGATAAAGCTGAAGAATTAAAAGATCAAGCAACTGATAAAGCAGAAGAGTTAAAAGATAAAGCGTCGGACAAAGTTGATGAATTATCCGACAAAGCAGCTGATTTAAAAGATCAAGCAGCCGATAAAGCGGAAGAGCTTAAAGAGCAGGCTTCCGATAAAGTTGACGAATTGGCAGACAAAGCGGATGACTTAAAAGACCAAGCGTCGGAAAAAGTTGATGAACTCGCTGATAAAGCGCAAGACTTAAAGGAACAGGCTTCCGATAAAGTTGACGAATTAGCTGATAAAGCAGCTGATTTGAAAGACCAAGCAATTGATAAAGCGCAAGATTTAAAAGAACAAGCATCTGACAAAGTAGATGAATTAGCCGACAAAGCGGCTGACTTAAAGGGCCAAGCTGCCGATAAAGCCGATGAAGTAGCAGAACGAGCTCAAGAAGTAGCTGACAAAGTAGTCGATCATATTTCCGAAGTAGCGGATAATATGAAAGAAAGCGCTCGTGGTGCGGCTTTGGGCGTATTGGACTTCATCGATGATGCCCTGCAAAAATTACATAGCAATTCGGATGATAAAAATCAAAAAAAATAAAACGCCTTGGTAAGAAATTACCGGACCTACACGAGACGACCAAGGCGGAAAAGAAAGCCTTGCTGACCGACAGTAAAGGTCGTTGTCAAGTGTGCGGTAACCATTGCCGACCGGTGAAAGAAAAATGCAAAAAACGACAACGTGCATTGGAGAAACTATTAAAGTAATTGATTACCTGCATAGTTTCGCATAGTGAATGAAAATAGCCCCTTACAGCGATTGCTGCAAGGGGCTTGTTTTATGTGATTATTTAGAATCGCCGAAAATAGTAGGTGCAGGTCCCGGATCTTCGCCGTGAACCAGGCGTTCCTCCACTACGTGGGAGCGGAAGTAGTTAACCCACAGGCGAATGGCCGGTACAATCATGGATTGTTCGTTCCAAATCATGCCGAGCACCCAATTGATGCGGGGCTCGATAGGAATCGAAACTAACTGCTCCTTATTAAGACGTTCGCAGATTGTCTGCGGTAAAATGGCCGTGCCGAGACCGCTTTTTACAAGCTCCGTAATGAAGTCCCAGTTGTTGCTTTGCGCTACGATTTGCGGTACTACACCGATTTCCTGGAAACGACCGAGAATAATATCGTATAAGGAAAAAGACGGATGGAAGAATACGAGCGGCTCCTTACGAATTTCGTGGAGTGTAATGGACTCGTAATTGGCAAACGGCGAATCGGGCTGCATCACATAATATAATGGTTGATGATTAAAAATATAGGTCTGCGTATCCGGATTGGTAAAGTCTGATACGGGGAGTGTTACGAAACCTACCTGCAACTGATTGTCCTGTACAAGCTGGGCGATTTGCGGTGAACCGTGTTCGCTTACCTTTAAAGAAATTTGCGGATAGGCGGCCATGAAATCGCGAATAATCGGGGATAAGAAGGAAGAACCGATCATCGGAGGGATACCGAGGCTCAATTCGCCCGATTCCGTATCATTCGTGTGGTGCATCTGGTGTTCAAGCACTTCAAATTGCCTCACTAAGGCTTCAATCTGCGGCAATACGGCGCACGCTTCATTGGTGAGCTCGATGCGATGCCCGCGACGGCGGAATAATTGCTTGTTCCATTCTCCTTCCAACAGACGTACCGCTTTACTTAACGACGGCTGGCTTACATGTAAAGTTTGGGCTGCCTTCGTAAAACTCTTCTGGCGAGCTACTTCGACAAAATATTTTAAATGGGTAATGTCCATATAATCCTCCTGCAATATAATCTACATCTATTATAGCTAAAAAGAATACGGCCGTATAGGGAAAAAATATTATTTTTTTAAGAAAAAATGAGATACAATAAGTCATGACAGCGGGGATATCGAAAAATCCCTATGCGAGTACACAATAAATACAACATTCGTTTATTGAATGAAGACATAATATATTGCAAAATAAAAATTAGTCGATATGTAGGAGGCGTTTGAGGATGAAACGTGTGGCGATTGTAGTAGGTCAGATTCTATTGCTCGCCTTTATAGGAGTGTTAGGGGGCTACCTAAAAGAATGGTTGCACCTGCCATTACCGGGGACTTTGGTGGGCATGATTTTGTTATTTTTGTTGCTCTGCTCAGGCATTATCAAGCTTAACTGGGTGGAACAAGGGGCGGCCGTTTTAATCGGGGAACTCTTACTGTTCTTCATTCCGTCCGCTATAGGGGTTATTCAATATACACAATTATTCGGCAGTACGGGGGCTATGCTCTTGGGCGTTATCGTAACGAGTATTGTAACACTCTTGATTTCCGTTACGGTTATTACCTTGAGTGTTATGAAATTACGTAGAAAGGGGTACAAATTATGGTAAATTATTCACCGTTTCAGATGATTAGTATTCATATCATCGAATCGTTAGTGGGCACTGTAGTTTTGTATTTTCTTTTTAAAAAATTGTATGAACGTTCCGGCAAAAAACTCTATTTTACGCCTTTATTGGGCGTGCCGGTAGTTATCGGTTTATTTCTCGTAACTATGAACATTCCGTACGATGTATATCAGGAAGGCAGTCAGTACATCACGATGATGTTGCAACCGGCCACCGTGGCCTTTGCGGTGCCTTTGTATAAATTCCGTGGCGTAGTAAAAGAATATTTTATTCCGCTCTTGGTTGTTATCGGCATGGGTTGTTCGGTGGCGTTCTTGGGTTCTATGGGACTCGCCGAACTTATCGGACTTAGCCCTGAACTCGTTCACAGCATTGCACCGCGTTCCGTAACGACGCCGCTAGCCTTAGCTGCGTCTGATACAATGGGCGGCGATCCTACGATTACGGCCATTCTCGTAATTGCAACCGGCCTTATCGGCATGATTATGACCACCATGATGATTAAACGGGCTCATATTCATAACCGTTTGTTAAAAGGTATGCTTTACGGCATTTCGGCTCATGGTACCGGCACTGCCAAAGCGTATGAAGACGGTCCTAAAACGGGCGCCATTGCCTCTTTGGCTATGATTTTTATGGGAATTATGACGACCGTAATTGCACCTATCGTAACGGCCGTATCCGCCGTTTTATAGGCAAAAACAACTAAATATACCGATTTAAGGTAGTTCCTTGATTGACACGAACAATCAGTTAACTATATACGTATTTACACACACTTACACAAACTTACGTAAACAAAAACGCCATCATTTGCGGGATTGTAGCTGAATCACGAACAGCTATAACCAGGAAGTGATGGCGTTTCTGTTTATTTTGCGATATACTGAATAAAAATATGGATATAATCAAATACGTGGCGAGTTTGCAGTATTAAGAGCAGTTACGCTATTTTAAATCGGTGTTTTGAAAAAGAGAAATGAGGTTGAGTCGGCTATGGATGGGGCAACAGGATTAATATTAGGTATGTCGTGGGGTGTGCTTTTGGGATTTATTGTGCTTGGGATTGGCGTAGGAGCCTTCGGGACGCTCATAGGCGCCGGGGGTGGCTTAATCTTCGTGCCGGTATTCTTATACCTATTTACCGACTGGTCGCCGGCCATGGTAGTCGGTACATCGCTCACCATTGTTATGTTCAATGCTATGTCCGCTTCGACCGCGTTTATTAAGCAGAAAAAAATACTCTACAGTGCGGCAATCTGGTTTACGCTGGCTACGATTCCCGGATCCTACCTTGGCGCCGTCGCGTCGGAAGGCTTCGACATATCCATGCTGAAATTCTGGTTCGGTTTGTTCCTACTCTGCATGTCGACCTTTATCGGCTATAAAAACTGGACTAAAGGGCAACGTAAGGAAGAGTCTTTGCAGCTCCATGAGTTGACCTATAGTAAAACTATCGGTTGTTTAATCAGCGTGGTAGTCGGCTTTATTTCCAGTGTTTTCGGCATCGGCGGCGGCCTTATTCACGTGGCGGCGCTCGTGTATATCTTGGGTTTCCCGACACATGTGGCAACGGCAACGAGCCAGTTTATATTATTCTTATCCACGATTACAGGTGTAATCACCCATTATTCCTTGGGCCATATTCAATGGAATATCGCCATTGCCTGCGGTATCGGGGCTGTCATTGGAGCTCAGCTTGGTGCGGCCATTGCTAAACGTCTTAAAGCTACCAGTATACTTATGGTGTTCTCTATAGGAGTAGGGATTTTGGCACTGCGGTTGATTTGGTCGTCGGGCATGTTGTGGTAAGATGCTCGGCCATTAGTGAATTACAATTGAATATTGATGACATCTAAGATGGGAACCGTTACAAGGCAAGTTTAATTGCTTTGGACGGTTCTTTTTTTGTTGGAAAATAAGATACTTACTAAAATTTTATCAATGGATTATCATAAAAATTTGATGATTGTAGGGAGATAGTTATAGTATGAATTTGTTGAGCGTATAAGGGTTAAATGAACTGGCATAGCTTGTTTTATCAAAGAAAACTATGTTATATTGATTGCATTTTTGGTAAATGTGATAAATGTGAACTGATAGTCACATTGACCCTACATGATAAAAGTGCTAGCATTTAATTATAGTGAACATTTGATGAATTTAAAAGGGGTATAAATTGAGTTCATCACATGGTAAAAGTGTTATATGGTATAGGGTATGAGAGGAGTTTTAGGATGGAAACAAAACATCAAAATCGTCGACGTATGGTTAAGGCTTCTTTGAGCAGTGCCGTATTATTGAGTTTGTTATTAGGCGGGCAAGTTTTGGCGGCAGATAATATCGTTGTAGACAGTGGTATCGCTACGGGGACGACGAATACCGTAACTGATGACAAAACGGCTCGTGTCGTGGGGACGGAAAACAAGGTGACCGGCAGTGAAGATGCCAATGTTATTGGGGATACTAATACGGTTGAAGACACCAATGGCGTTAATATTGTAGGTAATGATAATAAGGTCACCAAGAGCTACCCATGGCAGGGTGGAACAAGATATGAAGCCAGCGTTGATACTCGTATTTTGGGTAATAACAACGAAGTACGAGGCAGTCGTAAACAAAATGTTATCGGTGATAATAATAAAATAATCGGTCGAGATGTTGGTACGGTTACCGACTATGGTCACCCTGAAGGTCGTGAACCTAATATTTCCGATTTAACCATTGGTCGCGGTAATGTCCTTACCGGTAATGATACATATCGTAATGAATGGGATGCTTTAACGGTTATCGGTAATAATAATGCGATTAGAGGTGCGAATGCAGGTATTATTATCGGTGATAATCAAAAAGGTAATAACATTAAAGATTCTGTTATTATCGGTTCTTTATCGCCGGAAGAAAAAAATACTATCGGTGAGGGAAATAGAAATGTAGTTGTCGTCGGTTATCATACCATAGCCGGCGATGGTAGTACGGCAGTAGGTCAAAGAACACAGAACTTGGGAATAACAAGTACAGCCGTGGGAGTTCGTTCAACTGTCAAAGATACAAATATCTATGGTTCTGTTTATGGTATCGATAATAAACTTAGTTATGAAAGCGAAAGTGAAAAGGGGCCCGGCGGCTCTATTGCAACAGGTGCTTATGGGATGCTCAATAAGGTTGATTCCTCACTGACTTCTATGGTTTTCGGTACCGGTAACCGTATAACAAATGCTTTCGGTAATGTAAACGAAGGAATTGAAGGTGGATTCCTTTCCGGTCGTTGGGGCGAAGTCTATTTCCATACGCCTGATGATTTCGGTTATACAGATCATCTATCTGAAATCATGGGTGATTTTGCTGTTCTTAACGGTGGCTCCGTGTTTGCCATGGGGAACGGTAACGTATCGGATTATGCAAGACGTTCAGCCATCTTTGGGACAGGTAACGTTTTGAATGGTACGGAAAGTGCAGTCAGTGACTATAATATGGTTACCGGCTATCTAAATAAGGCAACGAATGTCAATAACGTGTCTGTTATGGGGACCGGCAATAAGCTAAGTGATGCTACAAGAGATGTTGTTATTGGTGATTATCATATCTTGTCCGGAGGTAATAACAATGTTATTCTTGGGGCGATGAGAACTAAAGATGGCTACGAAGAACAGACTTATACTCCTCAGAGCTATGATCATACAACCCCTGATAAATATTGGGTAGGAGATACGTTGCACTATGCGGTAAAGGTGCAAAAACCGATACGTGAACATACGGAAAATATCAGCAACGCCGTTATGCTTGGCTATAATACAGACGTGCAGCATGATGGCGGCGTGGCTATCGGCAGTAATTCAGTAGCTTCAGTCGATAAAGGGGCTTTGGGGTATAGTCCGGTTACTGGCAAAGTTTTTGAAAATGAAGCGGCTATTGTTGCCTATGTTGGCAAGGCGGATAGATTAGCTGAGCTAAATAACAGTATACCTGATTTGGAAACAGCTCTTTCGACAGCAAAAGCTGATTATGAAACTAAGGTTTCCGATTATCTGGCTAAGAATGCTGATTATGTTCAAGCTGTACATGCTTATAACAGCATTGACCATGATTCGGATCAAGGACGAAAAATTAAAGAGCAGATGGATGCGGCTAAGACTGCAAATGATGGGGCGAGAGAGGCTATGAATACGTCCGAAACAGCCATGAATGATGCCAATAAAGCTTACGGCAGCTGTATCGGAAAAAACTCGGATTACGTCCGCTTGGCAGTCCGGTGCGGCGGCTGTTTCCGTCGGTGATAGTGAAACAGGTCTAACTCGTCAGATTACTAACGTAGCGGCTGGGACAGAAGATACAGACGCGGTTAACGTGGCTCAATTAAAGAGTATTGCGACGAAGGTTGATGAAAATTCCATTCACTATTTCTCAACGAAGAGCGCTCAAACTTCTGCCGGCACGAACTACGCAAATGATGGTGCTACCGGTAAAGACAGCATTGTTATCGGTATTTCTTCCAAGTCAGACGGTAATAACAGTGTTGTTTTAGGGAATAACACGACCGTTACGGGCGTTAAAAATGGCAGAAACAATAGCATCGTTGTCGGTCATAGTATCGAAGTGGACGGTACCCATAATGCTGTGTTTGCAACTGACTACAATAACGGTGACAATAAATTGACTAAAGTATACGGTGAGCAGAATACCGTTCTCGGTGTGGGCAACTTAGTCGGTTATACGGCAGTACGAAATGGCAATAGTTGGGATTATACAAAGAATAACTCCGGCAGTGATCAGAATGTGGCGGTCGGGTTAACGAATACCGTGAGTGGCGGCAGCGTTGTCATCGGTACCAATTCTGTGGTACAAGCGTTAGGCACGTCTATTGGTCATGGAAATAATATTTTAGGAGATCGGTATACCGGTGGAGACTGGCGCGTTGCTGTAGGTAACTATATAACGGCTAAAGGTGACAAAGCCGTGGCTATCGGTAATGGCGTCAATGTGAATGCCTGGGGTGGTATTGGTATTGGCGCTAACGATCCAATTGGATGGAACAGAACGATAGTTAGCGGGAAAAATGCGATAGCTATCGGCTCTCTAGCTCAAGCTACAGCTGAAAATGCCCTTGCCCTAGGGTATAAAAGTGTGGTAACAGGGGAGAATGCAACAGCTATCGGTACCAATACGAAGGCTTCCGAAGCAAAAGGCGTTGCCTTGGGAGCTGATTCGGTAGCTGATACTGCAGCCGGTATAGCCGGTTATGATCCAACCACGAAAGGTGGTTCAACGGACACGACAAGTACTTGGAAGGCCACTCGGGCAGCCGTATCCGTCGGTGGCGGTACGAGTAGTTATACTCGTCAAATTACTAACGTAGCTGCCGGTTTTGCTGATACGGATGCGGTCAATGTAGCTCAGTTGAAGAAAGTTCAGACACAGCTTGATGCTAATTCTGTTCATTATTTCTCGACGAAGAGTTCTCAAACAGGGGCCGGCACCAATTACTTAAACGACGGAGCTAGCGGTACAGATAGTATCGTTATCGGAATTTCTTCCAAGTCGAGTGGTAATAACAGTGTTGTTTTAGGCAATGGTGTTAGTGTTGTAGGAGATAAAAATATTTTTAATAGCAGTATTGTTGTAGGTCAGAATATTGATGTTGACGGCACACATAACGCTGTTTTTGCTACAGATTACGAAAATGGCGATTATAAAACGACTAAAGTATTTGGTGAGCAGAATACTGTTCTCGGGGTAGGCAACTTAGTTGGTTATACGGCAGTTCAAAATGGTAATAGTTGGACGTATACCAAGAATGACTATGGATCCGATCAGAACGTTGCGGTAGGTTTATTGAATACGGTAAGTGGTGGCAGTATTGCCGTTGGTACCAGCTCTGAAGTGCAGACACTAGGCACCTCCTTTGGTCATGGGAATAAGATTCAAGGCAGTATGCTGGAAGGCGGTCAGTTGCGCGTGGCTTTAGGCAACTATTTGACGGTAAAAGGTGAAATGGGCTTAGCGGTGGGTAATTCTGCTAAGGTTGATGGCGATTGGGCTATTGCGATTGGCAATAATAATCGTGATGAAGAAAAAACGACTACTGTTAAGGGTGAGAGTTCCATTGCTATGGGCACAGCTACAACTGTTGATGGCGGTTGGGCTACGGCTATAGGTAGTTATAGTGAAGTTACGGGTAAGAGTGCGACGGCAGTGGGCAGTTACAGTATTGCTACCGGCGAGCGTGCCACGGCATTTGGTAATGTTGCCCAAGCTAAGGCAGCCTATTCTTTGGCCGTAGGTGCTTTTGCAACGGCTGAGGCTTCTCAATCTGTGGCTATTGGTGGTTATGGTGCTACGGCAAAAGCTAATCACAGCGTTGCCTTAGGTTCATTTAGCGTAGCTGATAGAGTAGGTAGTGTCTTCGGTTATGATCCATTGACGAAAAAAGACTCTACAAGTAATGCAGCTGCTTGGAAATCTGTTCTTGGGGCTGTATCAATTGGTGGAACCATCGATTATGGTAATGGTATTACCGGACAAGCGACTCGTCAGATTACCAATGTAGCAGCCGGCTCTGCTGATACGGATGCCGTTAACGTGGCTCAACTTAAACAAGTTCAACAGTCTATTTCAGATGCTGTGAAGGAAGGTAAGACGATTATTGAAGCGGGCGACAATATTACTGTTGCAAAAGGATCTACTGAAAATAGTTACAAGATTACCGCTAAAGATACGACACTTAAGGATTCTGACCGCGCCCTCAGCCTTGACGGCAATAAGTTGAAACTAGAAATCGAAGATACAGCTGGTAATAAGGTATCCGGTAGTGTTGAGTTAGATCAAATCGGTTCTGCTATTGATACGAAGAATACCATTGCGAAAGCCGAAGGCGGGCATATTGACTTCACCACTAAAGCCAATGATGTTGGCGGTACAGAATACTCACTCAGCGTTGTAACCGATGGTAAGATTGAATCCGGTAATATGGGTATTGTTACTGGTGATACGGTATATAATGAAACACGGGTTGCTAAAGATGGTGCCTACATCAAACAGGCCAATTCTGCTGCTGAAAACTTATCCGTTTTAGATAGCCAGGTTAAAACAAACACGGATAGTATCGCCAATATTAATAGCAATGTTATTAACTTGAACAGCCAGGTTAACAAGTTGGATTCACGCATTAATCGTGTCGGTGCCGGTGCCGCCGCGTTAGCCGCTTTGCATCCGCAAGATTATGATCCGACTGCTAAATGGGATTTTGCTGCCAGTTACGGTAACTACAAATCGGCTAATGCCGTAGCTATCGGTGCGTTCTATCGTCCAACGAATGACTTGTTATTCTCCATCGGCACCAGTATGGGCGGTGGTGAAAACATGTTTAACGCCGGCGTCAGTGTTAAGTTCGGTAGCAGCAATGAGTATTCGAATTACTCGAAATCTGCCTTAGCTGAAGTTGTATCTGAACAGTCAAAGCAATTAGCAAACCAAAATTCTACGATTGAAGAATTACGAGCTCAGGTTCAACAACAGGCTCAGGAAAATGCGGAATTACGTACACAAGTACAGGAAATTATGCGCCAGTTGGCTAATAAATAGTTAAATCTAAACCGGCGTTATCAGTTTCTAATATGGCAGCTGTGTGAGATAGTTAAATTGGCGCCTCTTTAATTAAGTAAAAACGGGATTGTTCCCAGGTAATAACCTTGGAACAATCCCGTTTTACTTTATAAGTCTATATGTCTTACCGCCGATAAGGCCTTGTCCGTATATAGAATCTTTTATTCAATTGCATTTAGAATGCATGTTTACACCGTCATCCCTTTGGCGTAGTTTTCATACAATTCCGTATAATAACCACCCTTAGCCAGGAGTTCTTGGTGGGTACCCTGTTCAACGATTTGACCGTTATTCACAACGAGCAATAAATCGGCGTCACGGATGGTGGATAATCGATGGGCAATTACAATGCCGGTACGGCCTTTTAAGAGTTGATTCATCGCTTTTTGCACTTCCACTTCCGTACGCGTATCTACATTGGCAGTGGCTTCGTCGAGTACCAAAATACTTGGGTTGACTAAGAAGGCACGGGCAATCGTCAATAATTGGCGTTGCCCTTGCGAGAGGTCATCGGCGCCGTTTTTCAGCATCGTATCATAGCCGTGTGGCAAGGTACGAATGAAGTGGTCAGCCATGGCCAGCTTGGCCACTTTGATAATTTCTTCGCGCGTCGCTTCCGGCTTGCCATAAGCGATGTTTTCAGCAATCGTACCCGTAAAAATCCATGTATCCTGCAATACCATGCCGATTTGGCGATGTAAGGCTTCACGGCTCAGTTTGCGGATATCGGTACCGTGAATCGTAATGATACCGCCGGAGATTTCGTAAAAACGCATGAGCAGATTAATAATCGTGGTTTTGCCGGCGCCTGTAGGACCGACGATAGCTACAACGTGGCCGCTCGGAATTTCGAAACTTACGTCCTGTATGAGCGGTTTATCCGCACTATAGCCGAAGTCTACATGCTTGAATTCGATGGCATTTTCACCGGTAGCCAAGAGGTTTTGGTCGCTATTGGTATTCGTATTCATTATGCCGGCTGAATCAGTTTTCCCGCTTGATGCGGCCACATTAGGCGGAATCGTCAATGTGCCGGAATCATCTTCCATCGGATAGTCCAGAATCTCATAAATGCGGCCTAAAGCGGCGTGTGTTTCCTGGAATTTTGTCAAAATGTAAGAGCTTCGGGAAATCGGGTCGGATACCTGCGTTACATATAGGAAGAAGGCCTGAATATCACCGATGGTGATTTGGCCGCGCAATACGAGGAGACCACCCTGAATAGCGACTAACACATACCCGATTTGATTGATAAAGTTAACGAGCGGCATAATGAGTTGCCCCATGAAGCCCGATTGTCGTTCACGCGTGAAAAGCTGTGTATTCAAATTGGTAAGGTGGTCGGTAGTGACTTTTTCAAGACCGAACGCTTGCACAATTTGCTTGCCGGAGATTAACTCTTCGATGCCGCCGTTGACGGCACCGAGAGCCTGCTGATTACGAAGGTAGATGGTGCGGGCCTTCTTGGCGGTTAACGTTAAGCCGAAAACACCAACCAGGATAACGCCGAGAATAATTGCAGCCAGGAGCGGGCTAATCCAAATCATCATGGCGACGGCACCGACTATGCCGATGAACGATGAAATGAGGCCCGGAATGCCTTCACGGAGCGTTTCGCCGACGGAGTCTAAATCACTGGTGAGGCGACTCAACATATCGCCACGATTGTGTTGGTTGAAGTATGACATCGGCAAGTTGTGAATCTGATGACTTACGCGGCTGCGCAAAGCTAATACCATGTGTTGCGCCGCACCGGCGATGATAAATTCACTGGCGTAGGTAAATAAAGCATGGCAGCTGTAAAAAATAATCAGCCAGAGCACGGTATCGACCGTGCCATCCAAAAGGGCATTGATTTCTCGCTGTTCTTGAAGCCCTTGGACGATGGCGTCCACGATGGAACCTAAGAGTCGCGGTGCGATGATTTCAAAGCTGGCGGCCAGAATTAAAGCTATCGTAAGAAATGCGAGGAGCCACCATTGATCGCGTGAGTCATAGAGGAAGCGTTTGACCAGTTTCATAGTGCCACCTCCTGAGATGTTACGATTTGTTGGTAAATCGGGCAATGAGCCAGTAATTCGTCATGAGTTCCCACACCGACCGATTCGCCTTGATTAATGACGAGAATTTTATCCGCTTTTTGAGCTGCGCTGACTTTCTGCTCAATGGAGATAAAAGCACGACCGGTAGACTTGGAATCCGTATTACTGTTAACATTGGTATTGTCATTGCTGTTGTTGGTGCTATTGCTGTTAACGTTGCTATTGTGAGTGCTAATCTCGTTGGCTACGGCTTTACGAACTTGCTGTTCCGTGATGCCGTCCAAGGCGGAGAAGCTGTCATCAAAAATTAAGAGTCGCGGTTTACGAACTAAGGCGCGCGCCATGGCAAGGCGTTGGCGTTGACCGCCGGATAGGTTGGTACCGCCTTGGGCCAATTCATGTTCATAGCCGTCTTCAAAACGACTGATGAATTCGTGGGCACCCGCTAGTTTGGCGGCTGCTACGAGTTCTTCAAAAGCGACCGACGTTTGAGTTGTTTGGTCTGGATGACTCGTATTAATGGTTTGCGTTTTGCCAAATGCTAAATTCATGGCAATAGTACCGGTGAAAAGATACGCTTTTTGCGGCACATAGCCGATTTGCGAGCGAACGTGCTCAATCGGTTGGGTAAAAATCGACTGACCGTCGAAGAGGATATCGCCGGATTCGATAGGGTAAAGTCCTAAGATGAGTTTGGCTAAGGTACTCTTGCCGGAGCCGATGTCGCCCATGATAGCCAGCGTTTCGCCGGCGTTGAGGGTGAAGGAAATATCTTTTAACGCCGCTTCTTCCGCGTCGTCGTAGCGGAAGGTTACATGACGGAATTCCAATAAAGGAGCTTTCGAAGTATCCTCGGTTTTAACAACAGGATCTTCATCGGTATTAGCAGCGTGAGTTTCATCGGTTTTAGTAAGGCGAGATTCGCCGGTTTTAGCCATGCGAGTTTTATTGGTTTTAATAGCGTGCGTTTCATTAGTTTTTTCAGCATGCACCAATAACTCTTGAATACGGCGATAGCAAATAATCGCTTCCGGCACGTCGAGGAGCACGAATACAGCCATGATGAGATTCATCAAAATGAGGGTGGCGTATTCGATGATAGCCATAATATCACCGATTTGGAGATGGCCCGAATCAATCTGGTAACCGCCGAGCCAGAGGATAACCACGGTACTCATGTTGAAGATGATGAGGATACTTGGTAAACCGATGGCGTAAGTGCGGGCTAACTTTGTTTCCTTAGCCGATAAATCGGAGAACATGTTAATTTCGGCGGCTTTTTCATCATCACTGCGATTAAAAGCACGAATAACGGACATGCCGATAATATGGTCGCGCACCAAATCGGTGAGCTTATCCAGTTGCTGCTGAACCGCCATTACGATGGGAAGCGCTCGTTTTTGAATCATAATCATGAGCACCACCATGATGACCATGAGACTCAAAATGACAAGGCCCATTTCGAAGCTTTTGTAAAACGTGAGGCCCAGGCCGACTATAATCATGAGCGGCATGGGAAGAATCATGTTGATGCCTTCGGCGAGGACGGATTGGATTTTTTCAACGTCGCGGGTGGCCCGCATGAGCAAAGTGCCGGTGCCGTATTTTGAAAAATCCGACAGCGAAAAATCCTGCAGCGCCTGTACCAGTTGTTGACGCATGCTGAGGCTGACGCGCGACGCAATATGAGCGGCCAGATAGACCGCGCTGAGCGAACCGATGACTGTCACTAACGAGGCGGCCAGCATCGCAATGCTGAGGCGGCTGATGGCGTTCAAGTCACCCTGCAAAACACCTTCGTTGATGATGCCGGCCGTTAAGGTCGGCACAGTGAGAGCACTGACTACATGGATTAAGGATAGCAGGCAGGCGCTGAAAAAAGCCCATTTTACAGGGCTTAAATAAGTTGAGCTAAATTTCATATATATCGTTCCTTTTCAATATACTGTATAGCTCTATTGTATCATATTTAGTGATAAGGTGTTTATTTGTTTTGGCGGTTATATCGCTTTTGTGGCATGAAAAATCCCCTTAGCCGTAGACTTAAAATCTAACGGTAAGGGGATTTCCGGTGAGTTAGGCTACTGACCCGGAGTCTATGTTCTTACTTATGCGGTGACACAATGGCTGTGATATTTATTTTAGTATTTTAACGGTATGACCGTTAGTATGGATGTTGCTGTTCGTGGCGTCGTCATTGTTAAGTTCGGTCAGATAGGAATCGGCGGTTACATTCCAAACGGAGTCCTTGCTGAGACTTAACGATGCTTGTTTAGCCGTGTTATTTGGATTGATAGCACCGGTTAAGGTGGAGTTTTGCGAGAGCTTAAGCTCTACCTTGCTGCCGCGGTCCGCCAGGATATCGCCGTTAATAGTTTGCTGAGTAGCCTGCAAGCGTGCTTGGCTGCTGCTGTCGGATGTGCGGGCCATGCTGAAGGAATCGGCACCGGACACGACTTGTAAAAAGGCAGCATTCTTCGGTTGATTGATAGCAGTACCTTGTAATTTAATTTGCGCCTTCGTGCCGGCAATATTGAAAAGCGGGGCCGTGCCTGTTTCGGTGAGGCGGCTTTGGTTGATGTTGAGCTTGGTTGTGCCCTTATTAGCCGTACCTAAATCACTTTGATAGAGGTAAAAACCGTTGGCTCCCTTCAGCTGTGAGTTAGTGAGGGTTACTTCTGTGTCGCCTTCTAATAGACCAAGCGTCCCATTCGTTGCTTCACCGTTAATAGCAGTTAATTTCATCGTACCGGTTGAGCTGATGAGAGGACTGCTTTGGCCATAGGTACGCAAGGTTACGTCATTAGCCGTTAAAGAACTTTCAGTCTTGGTGGCCGTTGCGAGGGCAGGACTTTGGAAGCCGTAAGTGCTGATGTTGCTTTGTTTTACGGTGATGTCTGCGCCATAGGCCGCGCCTATGCCTTGGGACACGCGGTTATTTGTGCGAATCGTCAGATTGTCGGCTGTTATTTTAACTTTTTTGCCGCTCCCTACAACACCGGAAGCGCCATCACCGCTAGTGTTTATAGTGCTGTTTTCAATTTTAGCTTCGCTGTAAGGGGCCACGAGGAGCGCCGCATTTTGACCGCGCCAAAGGCTGAGACCTTCACTGTCGCTATTGCCGGTTTTGATGAGCTCCGCTTTCTTTAACTTTGCATGGCCTGTCTTTTGGACAAGAATTACATTTTGGTTATTCTGATTATTTGTAAGTGACTTTTTAAAAGTTTTTGATCCGTTGACCGTTTGCGTTGCTTTAAATTTGTAGTTTTTATCTACTTTCTTGCCCTTTTTCACGGCGTCATCGGAATCACTGACGAGACCTAAGAGCTTGCCGGCCGCTTTAATGGGGTTGAGTGACGGCAACGAGAACGTAGGAATAATTTTAGCGGCTACATAGGCGCTAATCGGATCGGCGGCATGGGCGGTGGTGAGCGGATACGCCGTGGCTGATACAGCTAAAGTAACTGTCATAATAGCGGTTAGGGCAGTACGCTTACCGCTACGTTTGTTGTTTGGCTTTAATGCTTCTGTTTTTATATTTGCATTTGTATCTGTATTTGCATTTGCATTTGAATAGTTCATGGTGCTCCTTTATATGTATCTTAATTGTACGCGCATTAATATCGCAAGTTAGTTACGGCCGCATTAGTTGCGACTATTATGTTTATTATAGCGTATTGAGTCAGGGGAGACAAAAGAAGCTTTGATGAAGAAGAGCAGGGATTACTAAGGCGTTTTATGGTGCTTTCGTCAAAAAATTAGCGTAAGGTCTTGATTTGTTGGGTGAAACAAGGTAATATATTAAAGTAATAGTTTAATTTGGAGAGGTGTCCGAGTGGTTTAAGGAGCTGGTCTTGAAAACCAGTGACTCCGCAAGGGGCCGTGGGTTCGAATCCCACCCTCTCCGCCATGTTAAAAAGCGACTTTTCGTTATGAAAAGTCGCTTTTTGTTTTGATGTTTTTTGCTTCTGGGGCTTATTTTTGGGGTTTATCTAAGCCGAGAAAAGACTCAAACCGATCTTTTAGGTAATTTTGGGATAAGGTTTCCGTCATTGTTTGTGCTGTAACTGGAAACGCATGAGATCCAAATTGACGAACCGGCATGATGCCCATGAGGGAATTCGTAATAAAACACTCGTCGAAACTGTTAATTTCATCGGGTGTAATGGCTTTTTCAATAACATCATAGCGATGACAGAGGTATGCGCGGACAATACCAGGTAAGAGTCCGGCCTCAACTGGTGGCGTATACAGCTGCCCTTTTTTTATAAAGAACAGATTGCTCACGGCGCCTTCGGCTAGCATACCACGGCTATTGCAGAAAATCGGCTCATCGATACCATCCTTAGCCGCCTGTCGTTTGGCTAAGATGGAATCGCCGTAATTAAAGGTCTTGTGGTAAACAAACGGGGATGATTCGTTACGGCGAATGTCGGCAAGCGCCAACACAAAGCCCGGACGAGACGGTAAAGTATCGTAGGGGTTAGGTCTTGATGTAAAACTTAGATTGTTGGCGGACACTAAGATTTTGACAACGCCCATACCGGTCCCATTTTGTTCCAGATAGGCTTGTAGTTGACTCTTCCAATCGTCAGGAAGCGTGATGCCGAGCCAGTCGAGGGTGTGGCGCAGGCGCGTTTCGTGGGCGTCCAGCCAAATAGGTTTGCCGTTTACGAGGGCTATGGTTTCAAAGGCACCAAGGCCAAACTGATAGCCGTCATCAAAGGTAAGGTTCATAATCAAAAGTTTCTCCTTTCAAAGCAGTGAGCAAGGCTTTTGCTTTTTGCCAAATCTCTTCATATTCAAAGTTCTTCTCCGATTCGGCAGTAATGCCACCACCGACGCCGATATAGTATGTATCGTTTTGATGTACAGCGGTGCGGATGACGATATTGAGGTCGCAGTTGCCGTCGAGGGATAAGTAACCGATAGTGCCGGTATAAAGTTGGCGCCGGCTCGATTCCAACTCGTCGATGATTTCCATGGCCCGTCTTTTTTGCGCGCCTGTAATGGAGCCGCCGGGGAAGAGTGCGGTCAGTGCGTCTATGGAAGTAAGTTCCGGTCTAAGGGTGCCGGTCACGTTGGCAACCAGATGGAAGACTGACGCGTAGTCTTCTACTGAAAAGAGGGTCGGTACGGAAACACTTCCGGGTTCACAGATTTTGTTAAGATCATTGCGTTCGAGGTCGACGATCATAAGTAATTCGCTGCGGTCTTTTTTGGATGCTCCTAATTCGGCGCGAAGGGCAGCATCTTCGGTAGGCGTTTTGCCGCGGCGGCGGGTGCCTTTGATAGGCCGTGTTTCAATATGACGGCCATCGATGCGGAGGAGTCGTTCCATGGACGCACTGATGATCTGATAGGAATCGTATTGCAGGTAAGCTCCGAAAGGCGACGGATTATCTCGGCGCAAACGGCTGAAGAAGGTGTAAGGCGGGCACTGACAATCGACGGTCAACGTACCGGTAAAATTAGTAACACAAACGTCACCAGCTATAAGGTAGTCTATCAATTTATGAAGGGACCGGGCATATTTATCCGGTGTGCTGTCCGGATGAATCGCCAGCGGATAGGATGCGGTCAATGGCAACACTGTAAGGTTGGCCATTTTCCGGGCTATAAGGTCCTCCATCTTTTTCAAAAGAACGGACGCCGGTTCAGTGTGGCCGTTAGCGATGAACCAAAGGGAGTGATCTTTTAAGTCTTCGATGATGAAAAAATCGTAAAAGACCCATTTCATATCGGCCATGGTGATCTTCGTTTTGTGACGTGAGGTAAGGTCCATTTTTTCCATGCCGTAATCATAGGTAACATAGCCGATGGCTCCGTCTGTCAAAGGTAGGTTGGTATTGTTTTTACGGTAATGATTTTGAAAGTAGGTGTTAAGATACTCTTCGGCGCTTCCCGGATGGGCTTTGCCGTCCACATAAAGACGCCCTTTTTCAACACTGACCTCGTGATAAGGTACGAGACCGATGATAGAATATTGGCCGAGGTTGTTTTCCAAAGAGGAGTCGAGAAAGGCTGCATTTTTTTCTTCCGCAAAGAGGGTGAAAATTTCACCGGTTCTATAGGGCAAAGTTGAACGGCGAATACAGGCTTCAGGCTTTGTTTTAATCATGGCGCCACTAATAGATTCCGTCATTGTTTCAGTGACGTTTTTTATCATGGCTTCAGGCATGGACACGACCTCCTTCTTCGGCACGACGGCAAAAGGCTTGAATTAACTCGGAGCCGTACTCGGACAATAAGGCTTCGGGGTGAAACTGAAGTCCGAAGAGTGGTAGTGTTTGGTGAGACATGGCCATAACGGCACCGTCATCGCTGACTGCATCTACGTGATAAACGGGCGGCAAGGTGATTTTTTGGACAACCAGTGAATGATAGCGGGTCACGTCAAATGTTGTTGGCAGACCTTTGAATAAGCCGGTTCCTTCATGATGAATGGCCGTAATCTTGCCGTGCATCGGCTTTTCACCGCGTATCACGGCAGCACCGGCGTTATGGGCCAGGATTTGCATGCCGAGACAGACGCCGAGAATAGGCATTGTATTTTTAAATTCACGCACAATAGCCAGTGATTCTGTGGCATCGGCAGGGCCCTTGGGACCGGGCGAGATGATGATGCTGGTAGGTTTCATAGTAGTAATTTCATCTACCGTAATGGCGTCGCAGGGGCGCACCTCGACTTTGCGTCCCGTTTCGGCCACCAAGTTGGCCAGGTTATAGGTAAATGAATCATGATTATCGACGATGAGATACATAATAGCTCCTTATATGAAAAAAAGGATAACGATGGCAGCAAAAAACTGCACAGTCGTTATTCTTAAAGGCCCGTAAACTGTAAGTGGAAAATTCCTTATATTAGTATATCATATTTAGCTCTTTGGCTAAAGTTTTTACTATGATTGTTTTAAATAAAAAAGCCCTACAAACCTAGGTTTGTAGGGGTGTAATCTAACTGGCGGAGGATTAGGGATTCGAACCCTAGCGACGGTAACCCGCCCTAACGATTTAGCAAACCGTCCTCTTCAGCCTCTTGAGTAATCCTCCATATCTAATTACTAAAATATCATATCATTAGTAGAAGGCACTTGTCAAGATTTTGTAAATAATAGTTGCAAATTTTATTAACTCTTTTAGGATTAAATTGCCTAGCAATTAAGCCATTGCTGTCTAAAATTTTTAGTTTTAAACGCCCTTAGCGTCGGGATCCCAAATGAACTTGTGGATTTGTAACTGTAAGCGAATCTGTTGCAGATTATTTTTTAGTAGGTAATCCACAATTTCTTGCGGATTGATTTTGCCGAAAACGGGGGATACGAAGATATGGCCTTTCGGCTTTTTAGTGAGCACGATTTCTTTCATGCGTTGTAAATCGGCGTAAGAGCTGACTACGAATTTAAGAACATCCTTGTCTGTTAAGGCTTCGCACAACTGCGGATGCATAGATTCTTCGGCACTTGAATCGGGACATTTGTAGTCGTAAGTGTAGAATACATTATCTCGCTGAAACGGAGCAATAATGCTGCCGTTCGTTTCGATGTTGAACTCATAGGGACCAAACGGCGTTGTTTCACGGCTCAATACATCGATGAGTTCTTCCACTTCTTTAGCTTGAAGCAAAGGTTTACCGCCGGTAATGGTAATGTAGCGGTTCCCCATTTGGCACAGAGCATCCGCTACGTCTTCAACGGATTGTACTTCGTAGTCTACTTCGTCGCCGTAACTGTATGTTGTATCGCAATAAACACAACGTAAGTTGCAGTCGTAGAGTCTTAGAAAGGAGCAAAGGGACCCTTGGCGGGTACCTTCACCTTCGATGGAGCTGAAACGCTCAATCACGTTCATAGATGGCTACATTCCCTTCCGATTCCTGAACAACGACTTTGAAGCATTTTTCGCCCAACTGATCGGCAATCCATTTCGCCATATTTTCGGCGGTAGGATTAATGTCGCCCATAACATCGTTCACGTGTTTGTGGTCGAGTTGGCCGTGAATAGCTTCTTTGATATGACCGAAGTCAATGACCATACCGTTCTCATCAAGCTCGGCGGCGCGTGCATGAATATGCACAATCCAGTTATGACCGTGTAGGTTTTGACACTTACTCTTGTAGGTCAATTTTAGCTGATGAGAGGCACTGATTTCTAGTTTTTTTACTACTGTAAACATGTATACCTCGCTTAAAATTGTAATGTTTTAATTCGCTCAATAGCACGCAATGTGTTTTCACGACTGCCGAAGGAGGTGAGACGTAAGTATCCTTCGCCGCAAGGGCCGAAACCGGCACCCGGGGTGCTTACGATATGTACTTTTTCCAATAAAAGGTCGAAAAATTCCCAGCTTGTCATGCCGGCCGGAACTTTAAGCCAAATGTAAGGCGCATCAACACCGCCGAATACGGTGAGTCCGATGGCAGTAAGGCCTTCGCGAATGATGCGGGCGTTTTCTTTGTAGTACGCGATGGCTTCGCGGGTTTGACGATGGCCTTCTTCCGAATAAACGGCTTCGGCGGCACGCTGAATAATATAAGGAACACCGTTGAATTTAGTGCATTGACGACGATTCCACATAGGATTTAAGGCCTGCTTTTGACCGTCTGCCGTATTGACCGTTAATTCCTTCGGAACCACTGTATAGGCACAGCGTGTGCCGGTGAAGCCAGCTGTTTTGGAGAAGGAACGGAATTCAATGGCTACTTCGCGAGCCCCTTCGATTTCGTAAATGCTGTGAACCGTGTCCTCACTGCTGATGAAGGCTTCGTAGGCGGAGTCAAACATGAGCACCGTATCATTGGCTTTACACCAGTCAACCCATTCTTTAAGGCGTTTGCGGCTCAAAACGGTACCGGTCGGATTATTCGGGCAGCAGAGGTAGACGATGTCTACATGGCGGTCCGGGAATTCCGGGGAAAAGTTATTTTCCGCATTGGTCGGCAGGTAAACGATGTTTTCAAAACGATCGCCTTTAAACTTACCGGAGCGGCCACCCATGACATTACTGTCGAGATACACCGGATACACCGGGTCGGTGATAGCCACAACATTGTTGGCACTGAAGAGTTCCTGGATGTTGCCCACATCGGATTTGGCACCGTCGGAGATGAAAACTTCGTCAATATCGAGGTTGATTCCGAGTGGTTTATAATCGTGATCGACAACGGCTTGACGCAAGAATTCGTAACCCTGTTCCGGACCGTAACCGCGGAATGTTTCTTCATGGCCCATTTCATCAACCGCTTTGTGCATAGCTTCGATAACTGCCGGAGCGAGCGGTCTGGTTACATCGCCGATGCCCAGACGAATGATGTCGGCATCAGGATTGTTTTTCTGAAATTCTGCCACCTTGCGAGCAATGTTAGCAAATAAATAGGAACTTTGTAGATTGGCATAATTTTCATTAATAAGGGCCATGGTGAACCTCCTTGAAGCTTGGTACAACTGATTAGAAAATTTATAAATCCTATACTATATAGAAATTTATAAATTTAATAGTAACATTTTACTATATTTACATCGCCTCTGGCAAATAAAGACCTGTAAAGACTTTGTCAATATTTATGCCGGATGCTGTGAACAATCCCCGGATAGGGAATAGAATAAACACTCGAAAATAAATGTCTAAAATCATTTAAATATAAAGAAAAACAGGAATCCGGGGAGGGATTCCTGTTTTTCTTGTAAGGGGAGTGTTAGTGTTAATCAAATGAAATCTTGATCACCTATATTGGCTGAACAGGGAGGGTTCAGTATCAATATAGTTCCCTGTAATCAATGATGGGGGTAATTCGAATGGGGTATCGAAATTACCATTCATTTGATGATATAACTATACGTCATCAATATGAACACAAAATGAACGTTTTTGTGTTTTAATGACTTTTTTTGATAAAATTTTCAGAATAAAATTAATTGTGATAATTAGTAGTAAAACACATGTACTATGTGACTTTAAATTATCCTAGAATCTTAGTGGACAATAGATTTTATAATATGTCCATTAACCCCGTCGATAATTAAATCATAGGTCAAACTAGAGCGTTTGGCTGTAATTTTATACAGCGGATGCTTTAATAATTCTTTAGGTGGGGTTCGCGTGAAATCATTAATTTGTACGCCTTTGGCTAATTCGTCAATTGGGGGATGCTCATGATCGGTATTACTCGCATTCGGTTTGATAAGCGGTCTTTCGCTTTCTAGTGGCGGTTTTGTCCCGGCTGCCGCTATTGGCGGCGGCACACGAAGAGGCGGTAATGAGGCCACGTTACTGTTTTCGGCTGTAGCCGGTAAGTTTAAATTCTCATGGCTATCAGACGAATCGGCGGCTTGCCCGTTCATTGGCTTATTTGTCGAAGAATCTGCATTTTTGTCGTTAGGCATCATTCCGTGTCCGATTGGCGGTCCCGGCGGAAATGGCAGATCATCAAAGGTGATTAAGGCAATTTCCTTAAATGTCAGCTCATTCAAGGGCACCCCGGTATTAATAGCCGTCAACTCTTTGATGGTATCTTTGCTCAAGAGGGTCAATTTATTGGCTTTGGCTTGAGCTTTAATCATTTCGGTGCGGGCTGCACTGATACGCATCGCTTCCTGTTGTGCCATATAATCATGGACTGCATAGATACCACCGCCGATTATAAAAGCGGCAACAAATAGCAGTATTATACGGTGTAAAGCTCGTCGAGGCGGCTCTGCATCGTTGGATTCTACTGTGAACTGTCGCAATAATGGTTTCATGGTGTATCCTCTCTAAAGGCCTCATCGGTCATGATAGGAAATTCTAAAATAAAACTTGTTGATACATGAGGCTCACTAATGGCATAGGCTTTGGCCTGGTGCAAATTAATGACATTTTTTACAAAATAAAGACCTAGTCCCAACCCTTGATTAGCTTTTTTGGTACGGGCCTGATCGACTTGATACATGCGATTCCAAATCTTATCGAGGTCGTCTTGATTAATTCCCTCCCCATTATCTTTAATGGTAATACGAATGGTATTGTTTAGTTTTACGACCTGAATAGATATAGCATCTTTGGTGAATTTTATGGCGTTGTCAATCAAGTTTCCTACCGCGCGTTTTAAAAACGGCAGATTACCTACCATAGATAAATCCGGTTGGATGGTTGCGGTTAAGGTGATATTTCTCTCTTTACAAATTCGTTGATAACTGTCGACTACTTCCTGCATCATTTGACTGATGCTGAGCGGGTCCTTCTTGATGCTGTCCATGTTGTCCAAGCGGGCAATATCCAATAATTGGGTAACCATGGCGGTCATGAAACGACTCTGTTGGAAAATATGTTCAAAGCTTTCTTTAGCTTCGTCGATATTGTCGATATAGGCACGACCGTAATCGCTTTCTGCCTGAATAACGGCAATCGGCGTGCGAAGCTCATGGGATACGTCGGAACTGAACTGCTTTTCACGCTGGGAAGAGCTCTCTAAACTGTCAAGCATTGTATTGAATGTTTTTGACAGTGCGGAAATTTCGTCGTGGCTGTCTACCAGTTGTTCGATACGTTGGGATAAGTCGCGTTTTTGACCAATGTCAGCGGCCGTTTGGGTCATGTTACGAATCGGTCCGAGACCACGCTTGATAATCCAATAACCGCCACTGGTGCCGATGACGAGGAATATAACACCGCCGAGAATCAAAGAAAGCAACATAATGTTGGCCGCACGACTGGCTGTGGTAGCAGGCATTACGCCACGAACCCAACCGTGGAAAGCCGGATCGGCTACAGGTGCGTCATAATAATAGAAGGTAGTGTTTTTGACAGTTACTTCTTGGATGTGATGGGGAGAAATCATGCTTTCCGGTGGGAACCCGTCAGGAATGGCCCCTTTGACAGCTACGCCGTTATCCGTATAGAGAACAGTAAAAACGCCTTCTTGGAACGAACGGAACCGCGTCAGATTGTCGGCTGTATTAATAACCCTTGATTGTAAGGTACTGCGCATTTCCGAGGCTTCCCACAGTTGCGTGAACTGCAGAATGAACACGGACAGCATGAGTAACATTAATAAGAGAAATATAGAATACCAACCGGTAATCTTAAGCGTAAGCGGTAAACGACTGAAAGGGTTAAGTGAACGACCACCGGAGCTTAGCTTATTCTTCCACTTTGAAAACATAGCCCACACCTCGAACTGTGTGAATTAATTTGGCTTCGTTGGCTACATCCAATTTTTTACGTAAATCCTTAATATATACATCTATTAAGTTGGAATAACTTTCGTAGTCGTATTCCCATACGTGGTCGAGAATCTGTTGACGGGATAATACGATGTTTACATTGCTGGCTAAATAATATAATAAGTCAAATTCTTTAGCGGTAAGTACTAATTCCTGACCGTGCAAGGTAGCGGTACGGCTTTGGCTGTTGATTGTCAAAGGACCGGCTTCCAAATCATTGTGCGCATGGTTGTAGCTGCGGCGGGATAAGGCGTAGATACGAGCAATCAACTCTTCAAATTCAAAAGGTTTGACGAGATAATCGTCGCCACCGTGGTTAAGGCCTTTTACTTTATCTTGCAAAGTATCTTTGGCGGTTAAAAACAATACCGGCGTTTTGTTGCCTTCCTGGCGCAAGTGTTGCACAACGGTAAAACCGTCCATTTTAGGAATCATTACGTCCATAACGACTACGTCGTAGCTGGATGTATTAATGTGATCCAAAGCGGTTTCGCCGTCAAAGCAGCAGTCAACCGTCATAGATTCGACACGCAAGCGTTTGGCGATAATATTATTTAGCATTTCTTCATCTTCAACAAGTAAAACTTTCATACAATCACTCCTGTCGTACAGAAATAAGCCTGTTTCACAACCTCCGCCGGTGTAACAGACTATAAAATAAAACTATAAATCAATTTAAAGAACGTCTAAAATTATTATAACACTTCATAGGCATAATAATAATAGCCTTAGGTTGAAGTCAGTATAGCGTAAGGGTATGAACCCATTGTGAAGGGATAACGTTAAGGCATTAAATTTATGATAACTAAATTGTGTACCTTTGTGTTTTATGCATAGATTGGACGTTTTTCGGACGTTTCTGAAAAAATCAAAAAAAATGTGTGAAAATGATTTTCGATTAAATATTCCGTTTTTCTATCCGGTCATATAAATAAACGGAATAATATTAGCGTTTCTCTAGAAAATACAATAGTTTATGATAAACGATGGTTTAAATACACCCTAAAAATAGGGGAATTTGGCAAATGATAAAAATTATCATTTATGAGGGCTGTTTTCAAGTATGCGTATTTGATTTTGGACAAAAGCCTTTGTAAACCGCTATAATTAAAGAACAAGCTATAGGAAAGGCATGCCCAGGTACGGCGTGCCGGATAAGTCTGTAGGAAGTAGGTACAAGTTTAGGAGGTTATTATGGAACAGTATGATGTTCTAGTAGTAGGTAGCGGCGGAGCCGGCCAACGAGCAGCTTTAGAAGCAGCTCATCAAGAAGGTTTGCGCGTAGCACTTATTACCAAGATTTTCCCAAGTCGTTCTGCAACGGCTATGGCTCAAGGCGGTATTAATGGCGTATTAAACAATGTGGCAAAAGAAGACACTATTGAAGACCACATCTTCGATACCGTTAAAGGTAGTGACTATCTTGCCGACCAGGATGCTGTTGAATTCTTTATCAACCGTTGTCCTGAATTAATCAAAGAACTTGATTATTTCGGTACCCCATTCTCCCGTACTAAAGAAAATAAAATTGCACAACGTAACTTCGGTGGCCAGGCATACCCTCGTACATGCTACAGTGCCGATAAAACCGGTCATGTAATTTTGCATACGTTGTATGAACAATGCTTAAAGGAAAACGTACATTTCCTTCAAGATTGGTACTTATTAGACATCGTTAAAGCTGACGACGGTTCCGTAGGCGGCGTTGTTGCTTGGAACATGAAAGAAGGCCGTGTTGAAAAAATCGCAACTACTGCATTAGTAATTGCAACCGGTGGTGCCGGTCGTATGTATTGGACTCGTACTTCCAATCCTTACCTTTCCACAGGTGACGGTATGGCCGCATGTTTCCGTGCAGGTTGTGCTTTGAAAGACCCTGAAATGGTTCAGTTCCATCCAACCGGTCTCGGTAAGAGCGGTATCTTGATGTCCGAAGCTGTTCGTGGTGAAGGTGGTTACCTCTTGAATAACAAAGGGGAACGTTTCATGAAGGATTATGCTCCTAGCAAAATGGAACTTGCACCTCGTGACGTTGTAGCTAAAGCTATCGAAACTGAAATCGCTGAAGGTCGTGGCTGGGGTACCGGTCTTGACGCATATGTAGTAGCTGACGTTCGTCACTTACCAAAAGAAGTTATTCTTGAAAAACTTCATGGTATCCGCGACCTTGCTATCACATTCGAACATGCCGATCCATTAGTTCAACCAATTCCAATTCGTCCAACTTGTCACTATTCCATGGGCGGTATTGATGTAAAAGATTTCAAAACTTGCGGTACTGTAGTCCCTGGCTTATTCGCAGCCGGCGAAGCTGCTTGCGTATCTATCCACGGTGCTAACCGTCTTGGCGGTAACTCCTTGGCTGACGCTGTTGTATTCGGTAAAGTAGCCGGTGAAGGTGCTGTTGCTTATGTTAAAGAAAACAGTGCTAAAGACGCTGCAAAAGCTCTTAACGAAGCAGCTAACGGTTGGGAACAACGCTTCCGTGAAGTAACCGGCCGTACAACCGGTCGTCCTATTTCTGAAATTCGTGACGAAATGGCTCTTACTATGTGGAACAACGTAGGTATTTTCCGCGAAGAAAAGAAAATGGAAGAAGAATTGGCAATCTTGAATCGTTTGCTTGAAGAATATAAAACTTGCTACGTTGGCGATACTAACCGTACGTTCAATATGGCTTTCGTAAACTACGTTGAAGTAGGCAGCCTCTTAACGATTGCTAAAGCTGTTACTTTGGGCGCTATGCGTCGTAAAGAAAGCCGCGGTAGTCACCTTCGCGAAGACTATGCAAAACGTGATGATGCTAACTTCTTGAATCACACAGTTATTACACTTAAAGAAGATGGCGAATACGAAGTAGGTCAGAGTGAAGTTGTAATTACTCGCTTCGAACCAAAAGAAAGGACGTACTAAGATGAGACAGATTACTTATAAGATTCATCGTTATAATGAAGGTCGCTCCTATGTACAGACCTATTCCTTTGATTATGAACCGGACCGTACAATTCTCTGGGGCCTTCAAAAAATTAAAGATACTATCGATCCAACCTTAACATTCATCGCTGCTTGCCGTAGTGCTGTTTGTGGCGCTTGCTCCATTAAAGTTAATGGTCAGGCTATGCTTGGTTGTGAAAGCAAAATCGACGATATTACCGAACGTTTCGGCAGCGACACTATCGAAATCGCACCAATCGGTAACTTCGACGTAATCCGCGACTTGGCAGTTGACTGGGAAGCTAAAGTTAACCGTCTTAAAACAGTTGCTCCATGGATTTTCATGAAACCTGAATTCAACCGCGACATGGGCTCTCGCCAAACTCCGGAAGATTTCAAAAAATTTGTTACTAACACAGAATGTATCCTTTGCGGTTGCTGTGCTTCCGAATGTAATAAATTGTCCGCTAATCGCGAAGACTTCTTGGATCCATATGTTTACACTAAAGCTAATCGCTTTGTTCAGGATTCCCGTGATGCAGCACCTATGGCTCACGTAAACCCTGCTTTTGAACATGGTCTTTGGAAATGCGTTCATTGCATGAACTGTATCTCCCGTTGTCCAAAACACTTAAAACCTGCAAAAGATATTTCCGAACTTCGTGCAGTAGCTACGAAAGCCGGCTTATCCAATAAAGGTACTCGCCATGCTATCGCCTTCAAACAAGACCTCATGCAGACCGGTCGCTTGAACGAAGTAACGATGAGTCTTAAAACTGACGGTCTTGTAGATTCCGCTAAACAAGGTCTCTACGCATTGCGTCTCTGGGCACATGGTAAGATTAATCCTCTTGAACTCGTAGTTCCACACAAACCTGTTCAAGGTATTAAGGATGTGCGCACCATTATTAAGGCAGCAGAGGAGGCAGAAAGATAATGAAATACGCATTTTTCCCTGGTTGTGTACTTGAAGGTGCAGCCAAAGAAGATTTTATCGCTACTGTTGCGGTTGCTAAAAAATTAGGCATTCAAATCGAAGAATTGGAAGGTTGGACTTGTTGCGGTGCGTCCCACGTTCAGGACGTTGATCCATTGGCAATTCTTTCTACCAATGCTCGTAACATTGCCTTAGCTGAAGCACAAGGCGTTCAGTTAATGACAGTTTGTAACACTTGTACTTTAATGCTTCGCGAAGCTAAAAATGAACTCGACCGCGATGAAACTCAACGCGCTCGCGTAAACAACATTTTGGGTCAAGCCGGCTTACGTTATAAAGGTACCAGCGATGTAACTCATTTCTTATGGGTATTGATTCGCGACTACGGTTTGAACAACCTTAAAGCTAAAGTTGTTAAACCTTTAAGCGGTCTTCGTGTTGCTGAATACTATGGTTGCCATCTTCTTCGTCCGCAAGAAGAAACAGGCTTTGAAGACTTCCAGATTCCAACCAGCTTGGCTGATGTAATCAAAGCTATCGGCGCTACGCCAATCGATTTCTCCCGTAAACTCGATTGCTGTGGTTTCCATGCTGTATACCCTGCACATGATTCCGTTATGCAGATGACTGGTTCCATCAATGCTGATGCTGCTAAAGAAGGCGCTGATTGTGTTGTTACACCTTGCCCACTTTGCCAGATGCAGCTTGATATGTTCCAAAAAGAAGCTAAACAATATGTTCCTAGCGACAAAGATATGCCTATTATCCATATGAGCCAGTTAATCGGCTTAGCATTGGGTATCAGCCCTGCTGAACTTGGCATGACTAAACGTCATATGACAAGCACAGCTGCTTTGAACCGTTTTGTAGGTGCATAATAAGCAAAATAAACTAATACAGGCATTTGATTGATAGCTTGTGCCTATGAAGAAAACCCCACCCGGCAACGGGTGGGGTTTTCGTTTGGTTATTGGAGGCCAAGTCAGGCTTATAGGACAAAACGGGCTTATAGGACAAAACGTGTTGGTTTTAAAAGCCAAGTTATTAGAATCCTAATTCTTCGTTTACAATAATGACTTCCATAATATCCATATTGCGCATTTTCTTGTAGTAAATGGTAAGGGCATTGCAGATGCGGTCCGGGGAGGCGCAATCATAACAATGATCCTGTTTGATGGCACATGGAGTCTTGGAGAGTTTTTTGTTTTTCACAACATTACGAGGGGCCGCAACGTTGCGGGCACGATAGATAGCCGATGCCAAATCAGGTGTAATTTTGTTAATGCCCAGGACGAAGAAGACTTCTTCCGAGCCGAACAAGGAGCAGGCTACGCGATTACCGGTACCGTCGATGTTAACGAGTTCGCCTGTTTGAGCCAAGGCATTTACGGACGTAAGGAAAACATCGCGTTGCATAGTACGAAGAGCTGTCTGACGGAAAGTTTCCCCTTCTAAGGGGCGGTGAATATCCGTTATTTCTTTATTGTTAGGCTCTAAGGCTTCATAAACTTTAAGGGCTTGTAAGGTGCGCGAATCCCCCAAGGCAACCCGTTTATTTCGAATACGCTCTTTTAAGTAAGCCGTGGCTTCGGCGCCAGTTTCAAAATAATGCACAACAAAGTTATTGTGTGTCAGATTTTTAATGGTTGCTTCTATGTTAATAGCTGTGTCATTCGGTTCAGGATTGGTAACGGCATTAATTGTGGTGTCGGTGTTGGCCATGGGACTTCCCTCCAAAATAAACTGCGAAATATAAGGATCCTAAAATAAATACACTATATGTATATTATACCACCAAGATTAATTGTGATGCGAGAATTCAAAAAAATATATGACGTTTTAAATTCTAATTGATGCTTGTTATTAGGGTATTGGTAAAGCTTAGTTTTAAATTTTATGAAAACCTTACAAAAAAATTCTTGACATTTGACGTCATTGTGTATATTATAAATACAACCTAAGTGGACAGAGTTTCTTGTTAAAAGAACAAATTGATGAAAATTGTACATCACGAAGTAACACGAAGGTAGCTTGAGGGAGCAGAGAGAAGGATTTGTTCGGCATAGGGATTGCCGGGCAATATGGAGTGAGAGACATTTGATTTTAACGGCCGCCGGGGTGGCGGCTCGTATATAACTTTATAGCGAACCTATAAACCGTTGAGACGGAGATAAAAATAAGACGTGCACTTACAGAGAGTGGAGTTAGCTGAGATTTTCACAGAACGCAGCTTATTAAATGGACCGTTGAGGGCGCTGGGAAAGAGTTATGTTAATAGCTTTAGTATACAGCGACGCGACATTGGCGTTAGCAATGAGGGGTATGTTAGTACCCTGCGAATGAGGGGGCGTTTTATTGCACATAGAACGTCAAACAAGGTGGTACCGCGAGTATAATTACCCGTCCTTGGCATATATTTGCCAAGGACTTTTTTGTTACCAAAAAAAGTTAGCGTAAAAAGCTTGGCATGGAAAGTATTATAGTTAACATAATGAAAAACATCAGAGTTAACCATAATTAAAAGTACCGGAGCTGACTATGATTACATGTTACAAAAGTTGGCCCAAATAATTGAGAAAAAGGAGCTGCCATTATGAATCAGTTACCATTGGAAACATTAAAAAAATACGCTGCAGATTATCCGATTGTGCCTGTATACAAGGAAATCTTTTCGGATACGCGAACCGTAGTCAGTGTGCTTAAAGCGTTAAAGCGAGTAAGCAAAACCGCCTTTTTATTGGAAAGTGCGGATAACAAAGAGAACTGGGGTCGTTATTCATTCCTGGGCTATAATCCTCTCCTGGAAATCACCTGCAAGGCCGGCACGATGACGATTAAGGGTGCTACGACGCAAACCTATCGGACAACCAAGCCGAATGAAGAAATTCGCCGGGTAATGAAAGAATATCGTAGTCCGCAATTCGATTTTTTACCCACATTTACAGGTGGTCTTGTAGGTTACTTCGGCTATGAATACATGACCTATCAAGAACCGCATTTGGATCACGGTTTTCAAGCACAACGGATGAAGTTGATGTCCACCGGGCCTTACGATATACCAATCTTCAATGATGTGGACCTTTTGTTGTTTGATAAAGTTATTGTGTTTGATCATTATAAGAAAAAGATTATTTTAATTACCAATATTCGCACCGATGAGTTGGAAACAAATTATAACAAGGCGCAATTGGAACTGGAAAGTTTAGCCAAATTGGTAGCAACAGGGGAAGAAGTGAATGAACCGGCCGGTAATCTCTTAACGGAATTTGAAGACGAGTTTACAAAAGAAGAATTCATGGCAAAGATTGAAACCTTACAGGATCATATTAGAAAAGGGGATATCTTCCAAGGCGTGTTATCCATCGGACGTCGCGCACGATTTAAAGGCAGTTTACTCAATGCTTATCGTATTTTGCGTACTACGAATCCATCGCCATATATGTTCTATCTCAGCAGCCCACATATGGAATTGACCGGAGCTTCACCGGAAACTTTGGTGAAGGTTCGTGATGGTCAGGTGGAAACCTTCCCAATCGCCGGGACGATGCCGCGAGGTAAGAATAAAGCGGAAGATATGGCGTATGAAGAGCGATTGAGAAATGACGAAAAGGAATTGGCTGAACATAATATGTTGGTCGATTTAGGCCGTAATGATTTAGGGCGTGTTTGTGAATTCGGTAGTGTGAAGGTAACGGCGCTTAGAGAAATTCAACGATTCTCTCATGTGATGCATATTTGCTCCGCCGTATCGGGAACACTTCAAAAAGATAAGGATGCATTGGATGCGTTAAGCGCTACGTTACCGGCCGGCACCTTATCGGGGGCACCGAAGATTCGGGCCGTAGAGATTTTGCAAACGCTTGAGAAAGCGCCGCGCGGCGTGTATGCCGGGGCTATCGGATATTTAGATTTTGCCGGCAATATGGATACTTGTATCGGCATTCGCATGGCGGTGGCCAGAGGCGGTTATGTAGCGGTTCGTTCCGGCGCCGGTATCGTACGGGACAGTGTACCGGCCAATGAATATGAAGAAACGCGCAATAAGGCGCAGGCTATAATCGAAGCGATTAAGAAAGGGGTAGAGGTGACCGGTTATGATATTGTTGATTGATCATTATGACAGTTTTTCCTTTAATTTATATCAATTTATCGGAACCTTGAATTCGGATATTAAAGTGGTTCGCAGCGATGAATTAACGGTGCTGGAAGTGCTTGAACTGAACCCGAGTCACATTGTATTATCGCCTGGGCCGGGTCGGCCGAATGAAGCGGGTATTTACGAAACATTGATTCCGGCCGTGGCCGGTAAAATTCCACTCTTAGGAGTTTGCCTCGGTCATCAGGCCTTGGCGGAAAGCTTCGGTGGCACCGTAGGTTTTGCCAAAACGGTAATGCATGGCAAGTCCAGTGAGGTCAATATAATTAAAGACTCCAAGTTGTTTGAAGGGCTGCCAAAGCACTTCGAAGCGGCTCGCTATCATTCTTTGGCGGTAGATAGAGCAAGCTTACCGGCAGAGTTGGTGGTAACGGCGGAAACAGCGGATGGCGAAATTATGGCTATGGAACATAAATCAGAACCGCTATACGGCGTTCAATTCCATCCGGAATCGATTTTAACACCCCGTGGCATTGAGATTTTAAAGAACTTTTTGAACATTAGTGTATAAGTAGATAACGATAAAATATTGAGAACTGAGAGTATTGAAAAATAAGAGAGGGCAAGGCCCGAGAGGAGCTAATCATGATAATTAAAACGGCGATTGAAACAGTGGTAGACGGTAAGGATTTGACCTACGATATGGCTTTGGGAGCCATGCGTGAGATTATGAACGGTGAAGCTAATGAGGCTCAAATCGGTGCTTTGTTGGGGGCTCTTCGCCTTAAGGGGGAAACCATCGATGAGATTACCGGTTTTGCCCAAGGCATGCGTGAAAAAGCCATGCCCGTAAAGCACGCGAAAGATGTATTTGAAATCGTCGGTACCGGTGGTGATAAGGCGAATACATTTAATATTTCCACTACCGCAGGCTTTGTAATCGCTGCCGGCGGTATTCCGGTCGCTAAACACGGCAATCGCAGTGTATCCAGTAAATGTGGCGCCGCTGATTGCTTGGAAGCCTTAGGGGTTAATTTAAATGTACCGGGACCGGCTAATCAGGATGTGCTTAATAAGGTGGGCATGTGTTTTATGTTTGCCCCACTCTATCATAGCTCCATGAAATATGCCATGCCGGTGCGCAAGGCTTTAGGAATTCGCACCGTGTTTAATGTGTTGGGACCGTTGACGAACCCTGCCGGTGCTACCATGCAGCTCATGGGTGTATACGCTAAGGAATTAGTGGAACCGATGGCTCAGGTATTAGCAAATCTGGGGGTTAAACGAGGCGCCGTAGTTCACGGTTTTGACGGCCTCGATGAAATTACCGCTTGTGATAAGACCTATGTTTGTGAAATTAATGATGGTAAGTTAACCAGCTATGTGCTGGATCCCGCTGAATTCGGTCTTGCTTACGCCCAGCCGGCTGAACTCGTAGGCGGTGACGGCCCGGTTAATGCGGAAATTACCCGCTCCGTGCTGAACGGTGAAAACGGCTCCCGTCGTAATGCGGTAATTTTAAATGCCGGCATGAGTTTCCATTTAGCGGAAGAAGATACTACTTTAGCTGAAGGTATCGCTAAGGCGGCGCGTCTTATCGATGAAGGCAAGGCTCTAGCGGTGTTGGAAGATTTAATCGCCGCTACCAATGAGGTGGTTTAATGATTCTTGATACGATTGTAGCAGCCACTAAAGCGCGGGTGGCCAAGTTAAAAGAAAGTGTGCCTTTGGAGCTGATTAAGGCCAAAGCAGAGGTTATGGCACGAGCCGAACTGGCAAAACAGGGTGGACAATTCCCTTTTGCTTTTGAAAAAGCGCTTCGAGCGGGCTCGATGAATTTTATCTGCGAGGTAAAAAAGGCATCGCCGTCGAAAGGCGTTATTGCGCAAGATTTCCCTTATTTGGCGATTGCCCAGGATTATGAAAAGGCCGGTGCCGCCGCTATATCGGTATTGACGGAACCGGATTTTTTCCAAGGGGCCGATACATACCTCACAGAGATTGCCAAGGCAGTACAGATTCCGGTGCTGCGCAAAGATTTTACCATCGACAGCTATCAGATATATGAGGCCAAAGTAATCGGTGCCTCCGCCATTTTATTGATTTGTGCGATTCTATCGGAAGAAGAATTAAAGAATTTTCATGGGTTAGCAAACAGTTTAGGCTTGGCCTGTTTGGTTGAGGCTCATTCGGAAGAAGAGATAGCTAAAGCTCTTAATATAGGGGCACGGGTTATCGGCGTAAATAATCGCGATTTGCGTGATTTTACGGTAGATATTAATCACAGTTTGAAGCTTAGAAAGCTAGTGCCTGATTCGGTTATATTTGTATCGGAAAGCGGTCTTAATACGGCCGATGATATAGAAGCTCTTCGTGAAAACGGCATCGGCGCCGCCCTTATCGGGGAGCGTTTTATGAGAGTGGCCGATAAGGGGACAGCGATTGCCGAACTCTACGGCAAAGTACCACCGGTGAAAGCAAAAATATGCGGCTTGAAACGACCGGAAGATATAGCCTTAATCAATGGGTTGCCCCATGAATTAAGACCGGAGTATATAGGTTTCGTATTTGCTCCCAGCAAACGGCAGGTGACTTGTATTGAAGCTAAAACCTTGGCGGCTCATTTGGTGCCGACAGTAAAAAAAGCAGGTATCTTTGTTAACGAATCATTAGAAGTTATGGCGAAGTTGGCCATAGCCGTGCCCCTTGATGTAATTCAGCTTTCCGGTGATGAAACGGAAGAGGACATTGAGGCATTACGTCAATTGACGAAGGCGGCCATTTGGAAAGCTGTTCCGGTGAAATCAGCCACCGATGTAGCGCGATGGCGTGACAGTTCAGCCGATTTGATTCTATTTGATACGTTTGTAAAGGGCGAACGGGGCGGATCCGGTCAAAGCTTTGACTGGTCGCTTTTAAGAGATTTTACGAAACCCTTTATGTTGGCCGGCGGTTTAAATATTACAAACGTAGCTCGCGCGATGCGCATTGCCAAGCCTTATAGTGTTGATGTGAGCAGTGGTGTAGAGACTGACGGCGTTAAAGATGAACAAAAAATAGAAGACTTTTTGAAAATAGTAAAACAATAAAAAGAGAAAGATTGGAGAGGTGAGTTTTGTGAGTGAAGTACAACGCAAAGGCCGCTATGGTGAGCATGGCGGGCAATATATTCCGGAGATTTTGATGAACGCCGTTCTTGAAGTAGAAGCTGCGTATGATAAATATAAAAATGACCCCGATTTCGTGGCCGAATTGGAAGAACTACAGGTGAATTACACGGGCCGGCCGTCGATTTTGTACTATGCCAAGCATATGTCGGAAGATTTGGGCGGTGCCAAAATTTATTTGAAACGTGAAGATTTAAATCATACCGGCTCCCATAAGATTAACAATGTATTGGGACAGGTTTTATTGGCCAAACGAATGGGTAAAAAACGTATCATCGCTGAGACCGGCGCCGGTCAACATGGTGTTGCGGCCGCTACGGCAGCGGCACTTCTCGGCATGGAATGCGAAATTTTCATGGGTAAAGAAGACACGGAACGTCAGGCCCTTAATGTGTATCGCATGGAATTATTAGGCGCGAAGGTACATCCCGTAACGTCAGGGACTATGACCTTAAAAGACGCAGTCAGTGAAACGCTTCGTGAATGGACTCGTCGGGTGGATGATACCTATTATGCCATGGGTTCAGCCGTAGGTCCGCATCCGTTCCCAATGATTGTCCGCGATTTCCAAAGCATTATCAGTAAGGAAGCGCGGGAACAAATTTTGGATGCTGAAGGTAAGTTGCCAAGTATGGTGCTCGCCTGTGTCGGTGGTGGCAGCAATGCTATCGGCATGTTCTATCATTTCATTCCTGACGAAGGAGTTAAGTTGGTCGGTTGTGAAGCGGCGGGCCTCGGCATCGAAACGAAAGAACATGCGGCTACGTTGGCAAAAGGAACACCGGGGATTTTCCACGGCATGCGTTCCTATTTCGTGCAAAACGAATACGGCCAAATTGCACCGGTATACTCCATCTCTGCCGGACTTGATTATCCGGGTATCGGACCGGAACATTCGTACTTACACGATACGGGTCGAGCTACTTATGTTCCGATTACCGATGAAGAAGCGGTAACGGCCTTTGAATATTTATCGCGCACCGAAGGCATTATTCCGGCTATTGAAAGTGCTCATGCCGTAGCCCATGCTATGAAGGTGGCGCCGACAATGGGCCGTGATGAATCGATTATTATTTGTATTTCCGGTCGCGGTGATAAGGATGTAGCGGCTATGGCGCGATACAGGGGGTATGACATCAATGAATAAGGTACAACAAGACAGTTATGCAATAGAACAAGCTTTTGCCAAGGGCAAAGCATTTATCGGATTTTTGACTGCCGGCGACCCTAATTTGGAAGCCACGGCGCGTTATATTAAGGTTATGGCTGATGCGGGGGCCGATTTAGTGGAAATCGGCATTCCCTTCTCCGATCCGGTGGCTGAAGGGGAAGTAATTCAGCGCGCCTCACAAAGAGCGCTAAAAAGCGGTGCTCTTACGGATGCCATTTTTGCCATGGTTGCAAAAGTCCGTGAAACCGTTACGATTCCGTTGGTGTTCATGACCTATTTGAACCCTGTTTATGTATATGGTGCGGAAAAATTCTTTGCCCGTTGTCAAGCGCTTAACATTCGTGGCATCATCGTACCGGACATGCCTTACGAAGAAAAAGGTGAAATTGAAGATGTGGCTGCTGCTGCGGGGGTTACCGTGATTTCCTTAATAGCCCCGACTTCAGAACAACGTATCGAACGCATTGCATCTGATGCGAAAGGTTTTGTTTACTGCGTATCTTCCTTAGGGGTAACGGGCGTGCGCAAGGAAATTACTACCGATATCGCAGGCTTAGTGCAAACGATAAAAAAATATACCGATGTGCCGGTGGCCATCGGCTTCGGTATTGCTGAACCGGAACAGGCGAAAGCTATGGCGGCCGTTTCGGATGGGGCTATCGTTGGCTCGGCTATTGTAAAAATCATTGAAGCTCATGGTGATGCGGCTGATGAAGCGTTAGGGGAGTACGTAAAAACTATGAAAGCGGCTGTTGTGAGTGCCGTGTAAGTTAAAAATTGTAAGGGCTAACAGTTGAATAGATAAAAAAGGCTTTTTACTTAAACATTAGTATGTTGGGTAAAAGCCTTTTTTCATGAAATTCCGAAATGAATTTTGTATAGTGCTGTTAGGACCATATTTGCTTGAAATGGGAGGATTTTTTTGAAAAAGATAGAGCTATGTTTGCCTGAAACAGGAGAATTTTTTGGAAAAGGCGAATAACTTTAACTAATTTTGATAATGACTTTCAATGATAGCAAAGTTCGTAAAAACATGGTATAATATTGATGAATTTAAGAAAATAAGGAGATTGACCATGAATTGGAAAAAAGCTTTATTAGTAGCCGGTTTATGTACCGTTTGTACTGTAGGTATCAGTCAGGCCGATAATCGCCTGGCCGATGTGAAGCCGTCGGATTGGGCGTATCAGGCGTTAATGACGCTCGAAAAGCATGGGGCACTTACTGATACTAAAGGTTTAAATTTGGGAACGCAAGTATATACGCGTTATGAATTGACACCACTGGTGGCTGATATTGTGGAACGTCGTGAGACAATGAATGATACGGATAAAAATATTGCTATTCGTTTGTACAGTGAATTCCGTGAGGATTTGATGCAATATAATCGGGATCAAGAAATTCGCGAAGGTAAACGCGGCGAAGATGCTATTTCGCAAGGACAACAGCCGGCATTAACCCGTGAAGAAATTGCGGAAAAAATGAAGCATTTTGAAGTGGACAGTAGCAAGGTGCAAACCGGTGGCGACGTGCGCCTTCGTTTTGACAATCGAGGCCGCAGTGATGCCAGGGCTCGTGTAGGTGTGGTCATTTCGAGCAGTGGTGTGGCAGCACCGGATGCTTTGTATGATAAAGTAGGCAAACAGGCGATTGCTCAGGCTGATGAAGAGGCGGCTAAATCGCGTGAAAAATTTCAGGAAAATCGTGCACGCATAGAAGCGGAAGAAAAAGCAGAACAGGCTAAACAGGATAAAGCGGCCGCTAAGGCTCAGGCTAAAGCCGATAAAGAAGCGGCTAAGGTCCAGGCTAAAGCTGATAAAGCAGCCGCGAAAGCACAGGCTAAAGCCGACAAAGAAGCTGCCCGGGAGCAAGGCAAATCCGGTAATAAAGAGACCGGCGCGCAGGCTCAGTCCGGTCCGGTAGTTCAGGGAGCAACTCAAGCTGATGCGGCTAATAATGGCGAGGCCAATGCTGATGCTAAACCGGTAAATCCAAATAGTGCTGCTGAAAGTGCATCTGCTGCACAATAGTGTTTGGACTGTGACAGGAAGGGGACCCTTGCTGAAATCCAAGCCGTAATTATGAGTGTATGTGAATCGGTGTCGTTGGATTATAAAAGATAGGAAATGGTGAAGGGTATGTTGTCACGTATTAAAGAAAAATTAAATACGGTCCACAAACAGGGAGTTTCGGAAGTTTTCCGCTACATTGGACCGGGGATTATCGTAACGGTCGGTTTTATCGACCCGGGGAACTGGGCGGCCAACTTAGCGGCCGGGGCCCAATTCGGTTACAGTTTGTTATGGGTTGTTACGCTTTCAACGATTATGCTCATCTTGTTGCAACATAATGTGGCCCATTTGGGTATTGTAACCGGTCGTTGTTTGTCGGAATGTGCCTATGAAACATTGCCCCGTTGGTTGTCGCGCACTTTATTGAGTACGGCAGGGCTGGCGGCTGCGGCCACAGCGTTGGCAGAGTTTATCGGGGCGGCCATAGCTTTAAAAATGCTGTTCGGCATTCCGCTTTTTATCGGATCTATTTTGACGGCCATTGTGTGTACCGTCATGCTGTTGACAAATTCGTACAGTAAGCTCGAAAAAGTTATTGCCGGCTTTGTATCGCTCATTGCTTTAGCCTATTTGGCAGAACTTTCCATGGTTAATGTAGATTGGGCGGCATCCGGACTCGGTTGGGTAAATCCGACGTTGCCGAATGAATCGATGCTCGTTATCTTAAGTATTTTAGGGGCCGTTATTATGCCTCATAATTTATTTCTTCATTCAGAAATTATTCAGAGCCGCGAGTTCAATAAAAAAGATCCGGAAATTATGAAGAAACGCTTGCGTTATGAGTTCTTGGATACTATTTTGTCCATGGGGATTGGCTGGGCGATTAATTCCGCTATGATTATTCTGGCAGCCGCTACGTTCTTTGCTCAAGGCGTAATGGTAGAAGAGTTAGAACAGGCTCAGGAGCTGTTGGTACCGTTAATCGGACCTTCGGCGGGAGTTATTTTTGCCATCGCCTTACTCTTTGCGGGGCTTGCTTCATCGGCTACGGCCGGTATGGCAGGGGCCAGTATTTTTGCGGGGATGTTTGGTGAATCCTATGATATGAAGGATTTACACAGTCGCATCGGGCTCGCACTTACTTATATTCCGGCGCTCGTACTCATTTTATTCATTCAAGACTCGTTTAAAGCACTCCTCGTTTCACAAATGTTCCTCAGTTTGCAACTGCCGTTTACCATTTTCTTGCAGCTCTACTTGACCGGTTCGGCCAAGGTTATGGGGGAATACAAAAACAAACCGTCTACGGCGGTTATGTTGTGGCTTATCGGCCTCGTGGTGACGGGGATGAATATTTATCTTTTGTTTGAAGCGTAATCGTTTACTACGGATTGACCGCGTGTATGCATGATGCGTCAATGTAACTGTCAATATTGGTTATACTAAGGACTTTCGCAAATTCAGCGGAAGTCCTTTTGATTTTTGGCAAAATATAATGAAAAACATATTATGTGGCATTGTCCATGGAGGATATAGAATATTTTAGGTAAAAATGCTATAATTATATGGTTAGAATTAGAAAGAAGCTTGACTGTTTCGATTTAGTGTATTGATGTAGGAGGATCGCGTAATGGCAGAAGTTAAACATTCCGATTATGAAGAAGTGGTAGAAGACGTAGCGGTTCAGTTGTCAGCACAGTTGAAAACGGCCGAATCAGGCTCCGTTATAGATATGTTTTTGAGTGATACGTTAGATCCGGCAGAACAATTCTTGTTCTACGGCGCTTTGGAACAGGCTCTTTTGGAGTACCGCAAAGGTCATAACCAAAAGACTGTATTTATTCGTTTGCAGCCGGAAGGCCTTGCTACTACGGAACCTGTTTCGACGCCGGCTAATGCTTTGTTAGATCGTATTATATTGCACCGTATGGACGAGTTTATGCACGATAAATTATTCGTTGAAGAGATTTTCTTCAATGGTGAGCATATGGTATATTCCGGCATGGATTTAAAGAATCGTCATGTTGTTATTTTGACTGACGGTATTGATGAAGGTTCGCCGTATATGAACGAAGCCATTCATATGTGTAAGGAAATGAAAGCCAAGTATGTTGTCGGCTTGCCGATGATGATTTGGAGCAAAGACTTGCAGGCGCAGTTAGTAGCCGAAGACGAAGCTATGCATGAAGATGCAGGTATGAGTAAACATGAAAATACTCCTGTCTCCTAGTAAAACGAAAACCTTACAGGGTAAGGCTACCGCACCGGTTTTTGATAAAGCCATGACTGAAGCCATCGTGGCGCATATGAAAACATTGAGCTCCGAAGCCATCGTTAAGGCTCTAAAGGTAAAGCCGGATATGGCAGAGGCGCTGGCCGCTTTTTATCAAAACTACGAAGCAGCTCCGGAAGGGGCAGCGGCGTTCAGTTATTCCGGCTTAGCTTTTAAAAATTTGGCTTGGCAGGATTTATCTGAAAAGGCACAGGCCTTCGGGAATGACCATGTGTGTATTTTATCCGGTTTGTATGGTATAGTAACGCCACAGAGTCCGATTACGGATTATCGGTTGGACTTGGTAGATCGGATTTTTGCCAAAAACGTGGTAACTGAGCCGGTAGCTGAAGAGCTCCTTAAAGAAGCCAAATCACTTTATGATTGCTGGACCGATAAGGTAACGACCTATTTTCAGCAGGAAGATTGGCTTTTGAACTTGGCATCCAAGGAATATTCAAAATTAGTGACTCATCCTCATATGGTGACGGTTGAGTTTTTAGAATTAAAACAGGGCGTGTGGAAACAGCTCAGCACATCGTCAAAACAGATGCGCGGCCGCCTCGCCCATTATATGATTGCTCATGAATTAACCGAATGGACTGATTTGCCCGCTGAATTGGATGGTTTTGTAAAAGATACTAATCTTCCGGCGGAGCTTACGGAGCCGCTTACCGTGGCGTATCGTCGTTCGGAATAAATGGAGGAATATGACAGTTCAAAAAATGACAGTACAAGATATACTTAAGAAAGATTTGGTCGGCAATGACACGTTGACCGTCGATGAATTACGCTTTTTAATGAGTGTCACCGACGAAGACGATTTGCAGGCTATTTATAAAAAGGCCTATGAAGTTAAGGCGAAATATGTTGATAAAATGGCGTATTACCGCGGCTTGATTGAGTTCTCTAATCGCTGTGTGAAAAACTGCGAATATTGCGGGATTCGTCGTGAGAACGATAAGACCGAACGTTTTGATATGAAGCGCGAAGATATTATCAAAATGGCGCAGTGGGCCTATGACCATGAGTACGGCTCCATTACCTTGCAGTCCGGTGAGCGTAGTGATGCGGCCTTTATAGACTATGTAGTAGACTTAATTCGTGAAATTAAATCTATCGGCGACGGCTCCTTGGGGATTACCATGTGCGTGGGTGAGCAGACGGAAGAAAGTTATCGCCGCATGGTGGAAGCGGGTGCCAGTCGCTACTTGCTCCGCATTGAAACAAGTAATCCGGAATTATATAAGAAAATCCATCCGAATGATGAATTGCATTCCTTTGAAACGCGTGTAAACTGCTTAAAGAGCCTCCGTAAAGTGGGCTTCCAGGTAGGCACCGGGGTTATGATCGGTCTGCCTCATCAGACGGAAGAAGATTTGGTAAACGATATTCTCTTCTACCGCGATATGGATATTGACATGATCGGTATGGGACCATATGTGGTACATCATGACACGCCGCTCGGTCAAGAAGCATTGGCCATGGGGATTGATGATGAAGCGGGCAAAAAACGCCGTATTCAGCTGGGGCTCAAGATGATTGCGTTGACCCGTTTATTCTTAAAAGACGTTAACATCGCGGCTACCACAGCCTTACAGGCCCTCGATAAACTGGGGCGTGAAAAAGGTCTTGCGGCCGGCGCCAATATTTTGATGCCGATTATTACGATTCCGGAACACCGTGCCAAGTACTTACTCTACGATAACAAACCTTGCGTAGACGATAATGCCGATAAATGTAAGGATTGTTTGACTCGCCGTGTTATGTCCATCGGTGATATGGTTGGCTGGAAACAAAACGGCGACTCCAAGCATTACGGTAAACGTACAGGCTTATTTTAAATTATTAATAAAAATTTTATAAAATCCCGATTGTCACAGAAAACATAAGGGAGAATTGTAAAATTGATAATTATATATTTAAAAAATAAATAAATAGTTAAAACAGGTAATAATGCGTGCATTATTACCTGTTTTTGTTTTTAGACTTATCAAGAACTATTACAAATTTATCAAGTACCATTACAAAATAATATAAGCCAAAATATGATTTATAGCGTATAATTGGAATGTGTAGTTTTTATGTGTATTTTTGTTTTCTTCTGGAGGACAAGGTTATGGGATTATTAAAAAACTGGAAGATTCATCTGCTGTGTTTGCTGATTACGTTGGTGGCGGAGGGGATAGGCATCCAAAAATTCGGCATTGTTGTATTTTTGCCACTGTTATATTCTTTGGTAATTGGTCTTGTTATTTCAATTCCTAAGCTTAAGATTGTTACGGAAGAGCAAATGGTAGCCGCTACTGACTACCTGAATATTTCAATTATGATTTTGATGACCAAAATTGGTCTTGGCATCGGGCCTAATTTGCATATTATAATGAATTCCGGTTGGGCTTTGATTTTACAAGAGTTGGGTCACTTCTTCGGAACCATTGTTCTCGGTCTGCCAATCGCCCTCTTAGTGGGTATGCGTCGTGAAGCGGTAGGGGCTTGTTACTCTATTGACCGTGAAGCTAATGTGGCGATTATTATTGACCGCTACGGATTCCATTCACCGGAAGGTCGCGGCGTTATGGGCATGTACATTTGCGGTACTTTATTTGGTGCTATGTGGATTTCCGTATTGGCCGGCATGATTGCTCAACTAGGCTGGTTTCATCCGATAGCACTCGCTATGGGTGCCGGTATCGGTAGTGCCAGTATGATGGCGGCTGCCACCGGATCCATCGTGGCAGTACATCCTGAATTTGAACGTGAAATTATGGCTATGGCAGGCGCTGCCAATTTATTAACCAGTGTTGTGGGCGTATACTTCAGTTTATTCGTTTCGTTGCCGATTATGGAACGCTTATACGGCTTCTGTGCCCGTGTATTACGTCATGATTCTGAGGAGGTGCGCTAATGAGTACGGAAAAAACTATGACCTTACAGGAAAAAATAATCCAATTCTTGGTAGTTGTTATTATAGCGGCTGTGATTACAGCGGCCGGTAATATTTTAGACGGCAAGCATGCCTTCGGGCCGAGTTTGGTAGGTTGCTTTGTATTGGCCGGTATCGCTTTTGCCGGTGCCGTGCTTTCGTATTTGCCGGGATTTAAAAAATTACCGATGGTATTCTGGGTTTCTATTTTAGGCGTTATTTTATCGATTCCGGGCGTACCGGGTAGTGACTGGATTACCAAACAAGCGGCTGAGGTTACCTTCTTAGCCACCACAACACCGGTATTGGCGTATGCCGGTTTGTCCTTGGGCAAGGATTTAGGCGCTTTTAAACAATTGTCATGGCGTATTGTTCCGGTTGCCTTAGCCGTTGCGGCAGGGACCTTCGTTTGTGCCGCTTTAGTAGCACAAGTAGTTTTACATTGGGAGGGCGTAATTTAACATGAGCGGATTAACTAAAATAGAAGTAAAAGAACGAGTCTGTGCAGCCATTGAGAAGGCGATGCCAAGATTAATGGAAATTGCCGAAACTATTATGGCCGCCCCTGAATTGGGCTATAAAGAAAATAAAACAACGGCCTTGGTACAGCAGTTGTTTACAGAGTTGAATATTCCATTTACGACCGGCCATGCTTTGACCGGGGTGAAGGGGCGTTTAAAAGGTAAAAGCGATGCGTATCGCGTTGCCATGATTGGTGAATTGGATGCCATCATTTGCCCTAAACATCCGCGTGCCGATGAAGTGACCGGTGCGGCTCATTGTTGCGGTCATAATGTGCAGATTGCCAATATGTTGGCTGTGGCCATCGGTTTACAGGCAGAAGGGGTTTTATCGGAATTAAACGGTGAAGTTGTTATTTTTGCCGTACCGGCTGAAGAATATGTAGAAATTGACTATCGCAATAAATTGCGTGAAGAAGGCAAAATTAAGTATTTAGGCGGCAAGCAGCAGCTTATCTATGAAGGCGCTTTTGACGATATTGATATGGCTATGCAAATGCATGTGGAAACAGCGCACACCGAAGGCGGTGAAATGGGCTTGGGCTCTACATCGAATGGCTTTATCGGTAAGTTGATCAATTATCACGGTAAAGCGGCTCATGCGGCCGGCGCCCCTCACGAAGGTGTCAATGCATTGCAAGCCGCTATGATGGGGGTTATGGGAGTCAATGCCATTCGTGATACTTTCAAAGAAAGCGACTATGTACGCTTCCATCCGATTATTAACAGTGGCGGCAGCTTAGTAAATGTAGTGCCTGATTATGTAGCTATGGAAAGCTATGTGCGGGCTGCCAATGTAGAGGCCATGATAGCGGCTAATAAACGCGTTAACCGCGCTCTTAAGGCCGGTGCCGATGCAGTTGGTGCAACTTGTGAAATCAATGATTTACCGGGCTATTTGCCGATGCGTAATGATGCCACTATGAATGAGTTTTTAAAAGAAAACTCAATTCCGTTATTTGGCGAGGCTAATGTAATTCAAGGGGAACACATGGCCGGTAGTACGGATATGGGCGATGTAGCGCATATTATACCGGTTATTCATCCGTGGGTCGGCTGTATTGAAGGTGTTCTTCACGGTGCCAATTACAAGATTTCCATTCCGGAAGTAGCCTATACCAAAACTGCACAAGCTTTGGCCATGACCATTGTTGACTTGCTATATGGCGACGGTGAAGGGGCTAAGAAAGTGCAGGATAATTACAAACCTGTATTCACTAAGGATGAGTACATTAAATTAATGGACAGCATTAGTGAAGGTGAAAAATAATTATTAATATTTAGAACGAGCGAGAGCGACGAACTGTTAAGTCCGTCGCTCTCTTTGTCCATTACGAGGCAAGCTCTTCGATAATGTGGGATTTTTTAGGATGGCCAATTAGCTGGCTTTAACTTCCGGTGCCAACTCAGAAGTACAATGCGGACAACGCGTTGCTTCTTCGTCTACGTCCTGTTTACAGAATGGGCAAGTACGCATTGGTTTAACCGGTGCTTCTTTTTTAGGATATAAATTGTTGATTTGTTTGATTACTAAGTAAATCGCAAATGCTACGATGAGGAATTGAACTACCGCATTCAAGAAGCTACCGTAAGCGATAACCGGAATACCGGCTGCTTTAGCTTCAGCCAAAGTAGCTGCTTGTTGGCCGTTTAAGCTGATGAAGAAATCGGAGAAATCGATACCGCCTAAAAGTAAGCCGATTGGCGGCATGATGATGTCACTAACTAAGGAAGATACAATCTTGCCGAAAGCAGCGCCGATAACAACACCGACTGCCAAGTCAATTACATTGCCGCGCAATGCAAAATCTTTAAAACCTCTTAAAAAATCGTTCATGGATATACGCCCCTGTCTAAAAACATATACACAGCCACTTTGGCTGTTTACTTATAGTTGTCGGTCATTATGATTTATGATAGTTTAATACCGACTTATTATTGCAAATTCAGTATAGCATAGAACGAGAGCAGTGTATATATAAAATATCGATTTTTTTAAAACTAATTATAGAAATTCGATATTTGGGTGAAATGTACCATTATTTAAGCAAGTGTAAAGTAAATTTGTGCCAAGAAAAATATAAATTTAGGCTAATATAAATAAGGTCTGCCGGAAATAAGGACTAAAAAAGAGCTCTGAATCAGTAATGACTCAAAGCTCTTTTTTATTAATCTTGAATTTTACCGGTAAAACGGCCGACGATGTATGTCAGAACTGCAATGACAATCATAACCGGGAATGTGGTTCCCAAAGGTGTTTCATAGGTCATCACATTTCTGTATAAGACAAACCCGACTAACCAAAGAATCAGGTTGGGAAGGTAAAATTTACGCCCAGATGCATCCTGCTTAAGGAGAAAGTATTGGGTAAAGAGAATCGCGATCATGGGCGTGAAAACCGAACCGATGAGGAACAAGAAGTTCTCATATTCTGTCATAGGTACTAAAATGGCTAATACAATGCCGAGTACCGTGAGGCTGATAGCCGTTGTTTTTTCAGACAATTTCGGGAAAATGCTGACAAAGCTGACACCGGCGGAAAACGCATCGAGGTACGTCGTCGTTACGGTGGCAAAGATAATAACTAATAAAGGCCAGAGGCCGAGCCCCGTTTTTAACATAACGGCGGCAATGTCTGTTTCACCGGCATAAATAGCGGAACCAAGACCGATAACATACATCCAAATGCTGACAATGGTATATGTTAAGGTACTCACTACAGTGGCCGCTACGGGGCGTTTGGCTGTACGTGTATAGTCAGATACGAGCGGTAACCACGATAACGGCATGGCAGCGGCCAATTCAACGGCGGCACCGAAGGAAAGGCCTTGGTCTTCCGTTAACTGTAAAGCACCGGCCACGGCTGAGGACGGATCAAAAATAATGAAACTGAGCCAAATGGTAAGGCAGAATAAGAGTGCTACGGCTACGAGGTTTAAACGGGTAAGATTACTGTAACCGAGGACGAGCCAAAGAATGATGAGACCGCCGATTACGAGAGACCAAACGGCAGTACCCCAAGGTAAAATCGCATTGGTAGCGGCGGCGCCGGTAATAATCATGACGGTAGTCCAACCGATTAATTGCAGTACGTTGGCCAAGGCAAAGCCTGACGCCCCTTGACGGCCAAAGCCGATACGAACGGTTTCCATCGCGTTGCGGCGCGTATTGGCACCGATGAGACCGGCTAAGAAAAATAGAAAACCGCCGATAATATGACCTAGCAAAATGGCGATAACACCTTGTTCAAACCCGAGGGGCGCGAACAGTGTGCCTGTAAAAATTTCGGCAATGGATAAGGCGGCGCCAAACCACAAAAGACCGTGAGATAATAATTTCGTTTCAGAAGTAGTTGTACTCATAGAATACCCTTTCTCCGGCATCAGGGTATCATAGGCGGCCAACCGACAATCGGCGCTCTCAGCAATGCTGAGGCGTCAACAGGGGCTTAGGCGTGGACTATAGATTAGACCTACTGATGCTGTTTTAATTGCGCTAAGGCTCCGGTGCTGCGTAATGTATAGAGCAAAATCCCTGCCAATAGGGAGCCACCTATGGTAGAAATCAAAAAAGGAACCACATAGGTATAAAACGCAATTTGACCGGCCGATTTACCCAAAACGATGATGGCCAGCGGGTAGGCAGAAAGACCGCCAAGAATGCCGGTACCAAATACTTCGGCTAAGAGCGTTAAGAATAGATTGCCGGTACGATTATAGACAATTCCGGCCAAGAGGGCACCCCACATACTGCCCGGAAAGGCGAGTACACTGCCGAGGCCCGTAACGAGACGCAAAGTGCTGGCGCAAAAGGCTACGCCCACCCCGTAATAGCGACCCAATAATACGGCGCAAAGAATGTTAATCATATGTTGTACGGGGGCACATTTACTGATGCCAACGGGAAACGAAAAGGTGCTGCCTACTACGGCTACGGCCACTAAAATACTGGCCATGGTTACTTTTTTTACATTACTGGTAGATTCGTTCATTACAAACTCCTGTAGCGGTCGAGACTTATTGGTCTCCTCTCACGCCGGAACACGGCTTTCCTTCGCTGTAATGACAACTGTCGGGCGCTCCCCCGCCAGTCGGTCTGTTTTGACAGACAGCATAAAAAAAACAGAGGCACCAATACGGTGCCTCCGTGAGAAAGTCGCTATAACATCTTCCTACGACGGCATTATCCGTACAGGTATAAGGGTCGAAGTTTGATGACTTCCTCTCAGCCTACGTTCATAAGCTCCCCTGAATTTTCTAACGTGATTATAGCACAGGCGGCGCATGCTTGCAATGTTTTATTGTTCGGTCGTTTGAAAATAGGGTGAGAATGTTTTATAATAAAGCGGATATATTATACATGAAAAAGGAGCGGGAGATGCTATGAATATTGAAGTTTTGCCGATTGGGACGGACGATGTGAAAATACTGCGTGACTTATCGATGAGAACATTTTCAGAAACATTTAGGGATGAGTACACTGACGAAGAATTCGACACCTATTTTAATACCTCATTGGCGGAAGCAACGTTACAAGCAGAGCTAAATGATTCCGAATCACAACACTTTTTTGCCGTAGTAGACGGCCAGCCGGTCGGTTTTTTGAAAGTGAATGTAGGCCGTGCGCAAACTGAGCAGGAATTGCCACATGGTTTTGAAGTACAGCGTATTTACGTTTTGGCTGATTGCCAAGGACTCGGCCTTGGCAAACTTCTTTTTGAAAAGGCGCTGCAATTAGCGACCCAAACGGACTGTGATTATGTTTGGCTCGGCGTGTGGGAACATAACTACAAAGCTCAGAAATTTTACGCTAAATTCGGTTTTGAAAAATTTGGTGAGCATACCTTTGTGGTAGGTGATTCGAACGATACTGATTGGCTCTTGCGTCGTTCAGTGGCAAGTATCCGTGAAGAATTGAACAAATAGAGTTTTCATAAAGCTTAAAATAGTTAAGTTTGACTAATGATCAAGTGAGATTGAAACTTAATACGCAATATGGCAATACCCCTGAATCCATAGGACTCAGGGGTATTTTTATAAGGGTTAGGCTTTGTGTGTAAAAATTTTATGCATAAAGTTATTGTCTATTGGCCGGATATTAGGCTTTCAACGGTTTTTTCAAAATAGCCAATAATAAAGCGGTTACAACAGAGCCCACTAAGATAGCCAATAAGTACATGAGCGGGTTGCCGATGGTAGGTACTACGAAAATACCGCCATGTGGGGCACGCAAGGTACATTCAAAGGCCATGGATAAAGCGCCGGCTACAGCGGCCCCAATGATACAGGATGGAATTACGCGAACCGGATCGGCTGCGGCGAATGGAATAGCCCCTTCGGTGATGAAGGAGAAGCCCATAACATAGTTGGTAATACCGGATTTACGTTCAGCCGGAGTGAAGCGATTAGGGAAGAACGTAGTGCAAAGGGCGATAGCCAATGGAGGCACCATACCGCCGGCCATAACGGCCGCCATAACACCGTATTCGCCGGTAGCGAGAAGACCGGTGCCGATTACATAAGCCGCTTTATTTACCGGACCACCCATATCAACGGCCATCATGCCGGCAAAGATGATGCCGATAACAATACGGCTGCTGGTATCCATGCTCTTCAAGGCATTCATCAAGCCTTCGTTGAGAGCACCAACAGGTGGGTTAATAACAAAGGTAATGATGATACCCATGAAGAGTACCCCCAATACCGGATAGAGTAAAACAGGTTTGATACCTTCCAAAGATTGTGGTAAACCGGAGAAAACTCGTTTTAATAAGAGCATGAGATAACCGGCCACAAAACCTGCCAAAAGGGCGCCAAGGAAACCGGAACCGCCTGCATTGGCGAGATAACCGCCGACAAAACCGACGGCCAGGCCCGGACGGTCGGCAATACTCATGCCGATGAAACCGGCTAAGACCGGTAACATGAAGCTGAAGGAGGCACCGCCGATTTTCATGAAGAAGGCAGCCAGTTCCGTACCGGAACCGAATTTACTTGGGTCAGCCGGATTGAAGTCGTCGAATAAGAAGGCGAGGGCAATAAGGATACCACCGCCGATAACGAACGGTAACATATGGGATACGCCGTTCATCAAATGTTTGTAAATCTGACGCCCAAAACTATCTTGGGCGGTAATGGCATTTTTGTCGGCTTTTTCTTCGCCTGCTTCAAAGATGGCGGCTTTGCCGGACGTGGCTTCTTCCAACAATTCTTTGGCTTTATTGATGCCGTCGGCTACTTTTACCTGAATGAGTGGTTTGCCGTTAAAACGCGCCATAGGAACACTCTTGTCGGCTGCCACAATGATACATTCCGCATTTTTGATGTCTTCGGCGGTGATGGCATCTTTTACGCCGGCCGCACCGTTTTGTTCTACTTTAATGGTGATGCCCATGTCAGCGGCTGTGCGGGTTAAGGCTTCAGCGGCCATGGCGGTATGAGCGATGCCGGTAGGACAAGCGGTTACTGCCAGTACGCGATAAGAGCCGTCGGCAGCTTTAGGCGGCATTGCTTTTGGTGCTTTTGTCGGTTCTTGAGCGGCTTGTTTAGCGTTAGGCGCAGCAGTAGCGGCTGTGGTTACGTTTTGTTCAACAATAGCTAATGCTTCCGTTTCTGTCATTTTCGGTTTGAATTGGTCCGCTTCTTTTACATCAATTAAAGCGAGGAATCCTTCAACGGTTTGCGCTTTGATGAGCGCTTCTTTGAATTCGGGATCCATGATGAGGGTTGCTAAGTTGGCAAGAACCTGCACATGGGTATCGGCTTGCCCTTCCGGGGCGGCAATCATGAAAAATAGGCGGGTTGGTTCGCCGTCCAGGCTTTCGAAGTCCATGCCTTTAGGCACCGTCATAGCGGACAGACCCGGTGCTTTTACGCCGATACTTTTAGCATGTGGGGTAGCAAGCCCCATGCCGAGACCGGTGGAGCCGGATTCTTCACGAATTAATACATCTTTGATGTACTGTTCTTTGTTTTTTAAATTACCGCTTGCATCCATCAATTCGGCCAGTTGGCGAATGGCGATATCTTTGTTGGTCGGATGGGCGTTCAATTGAATTGATTGCTTCTGTAGTAAATCCGTAATTTTCATGATATTACTCCTTCTCCAATAATGCTTCTACTTGTTCACGATTTGCGAGCCACTCTTCAAAGGCGGACGCTGAACCGGCGGCGACGCCCATAGCCAGGGCTTTGTCATATTGACCATCCGATTCGATATAGCCGGCCAAGAAACCGGCCACCATGGAATCACCGGAACCTACGGAATTGACGAGTTTGCCTTTCGGTACGGGGCTGGTTCGTACCTCGCCGTTAGCATCAACTAATACGGCTCCGTCAGCGGCTCTTGATACAAGGACGTTCTGGGCACCTTTGGCCTGTAATTGGCGGGCGGCTTCGATGATGTCTTTTTCCGTTGTAAATTTTGTATGGAATACACTTTCTAATTCGTGATGATTCGGCTTAATTAAAAACGGTTTTAAATCGAGTACATTCATGAGTAAATCCTGGGTGGCATCGACGATGATGCGAATATTGCGAGCGCTGAGGCGCTCCATGATATCACGATAGGTTGTTTCCGGAAGTCCCTTGGGAATGCTGCCGGAGAGAACTAAGGTATCACCGCTTTGCAAAGTATCAAGCTGTTGGTAGAGCTTAGCCATGGCTTCTTCGGTGATAACCGGACCTTGAGCATTGATTTCTGTTTCACCATTGCTCTTTAATTTTACATTGATTCGAGAATACCCTTTTTCAAGTCGAATAAAGGCTTCGTCACAACCTTCTTCACGCAGTTGACGAACGATTTCATCGCCCGTAAAACCGGCAATGAAGCCTAAGGCTGTGTTCTCGTGGCCTAAATGACGCAACATAATGGATACATTAATCCCTTTACCGCCGGCTACGATGAAGTCTTCATAGGTGCGATTAACGCCGTTTGCTTCAAAGCCGTTAACGCGCATGACATAGTCGAGGGACGGATTAAAAGTAACCGTGTAAATCATGGCTCTACCTCCTTAATTTCAGTATAGTTATGATAAGCACCTTTTACTTTAGTTGTAATAATCGTTGCACTTTCCAGTGGGGCAAACGTAACAGACGATATTTTATCAAATTTTGACGAATCACAAAGTACGTAAGCGCGATGACATTTATGAATAGCTTTGGTTTTGATAGCTGCTTCGGCCGGATCCGGTGTGCTGAAACCGCCTTTAATGCTGACGCCGTTGGTACCGAAGAAGCCTTTGGTAAAATTAAAAACATCCAATTGTTGTAAAGCTGTGTCGCCAATGATGGCACCGGTAACCGCTTTTACCTGCCCCCCAAGGAGAATGACACGACGATAACGGGCTGCCAGAGCCGCCGCATGAGATGTGCCGTTTGTGACAAAGGTTACATTTTTAGCATTTACAAAAGGTAACATCATTTCCGTTGTGGTGCCTGCATCGATAAAGACGAAGTCGTACTCTTCAATGAGAGCGGCTGCTGCTTGGGCAATCGCCGTTTTTTTATCAGTAAACAAATTGGCTTTCGTCGACATATCGGGTTCGGTGGTGAAATAGTCCACATCGCAACTCACAGCGCCACCGTGCACCTTTTGTAGTAAGCCCTTCTGATGGAGTTCGGTTAAATCGCGGCGAATCGTGGCCGCTGAGGAATCAAGGTCTTGCACCAACTCCTGTACGGTAACGGCCCGTTTAGTCCGTAACCGTTCGAGAATTAAGGATTGCCGTTCTTCTGATAGCATGGGAATCTCCTCTGTGTAACATCACATATATTTTATTAATTATATTAGTATTTTGCTTAATTATGGTTTATCTTAACTATAATATAATCATAATCGCTCATTTAGTCAATGACAAATGACGCTTTTTGAACAAATGTAATCAATAGTGCTAAAACTGATGATTGAATGCCTTTTTGGTATATTAAAAATGCAGTTTTTAAAATTAATCCGGCTGAATTATAAACCATACTAAAATAGTTCGAGTTGACAATAAACCCTTGGCGTGATTAAATTAAATCAAAATCAATTTGTTAACCACGTGTTAATGAATAGGGTAATAATAGAGGAAGGGATGTTATTATGGCACAACTCGGATCAAAGAGTAAGGGCTTATTTGTATTGGGAACGGGAACGGATATCGGCAAGACATTCATTACCGGTCTTTTGGTGAAAACATTGCGAGACGGTCAATATAAGGCCGGTTATTATAAAGCGGCGGTCAGTGGTGCGCCGTCAATTGCAGCCAGTGATGCGGGTTATGTGAAAAAAGTGGCCGGGATTGATGTACCGGACGAAGATTTATTATCTTATTTATATGATCATGCCGTATCACCTCATTTGGCAGCTCAATGGGAAGGTCATCCTCTTGAAAAAAACGTAGTAGAAGCGGCTTTTGCGAAAGCAAAAGAAAACTTCGAATACGTCACCATGGAAGGGAGCGGTGGAATTATGTGTCCATTGCGGTATGACGAAACGGCCCATATTTTTCTGGAAGATGTTATCCAATGGTTCAATTTGCCGACCTTGTTGGTAGCTCATGCCGGATTGGGTACGATTAATGCTACTGTCTTGACCATCGAATACTTACGGGCTCGTAATATTCCGGTTAAAGGGGTTATTTTAAACTTTTATACGGATAGCCCGATGGAACGGGATAATAAGCTGATGATTGAAGAAATAACGGGCGTACCGGTAATTGCTTGCGTACCGGAAGGGGCTAAGGACTTAGGTGTTTCCGCGGATACGCTAGCCGCCTTATATGAAGAAGTATAAGCAATGGTTTTTTCAAACAGCAGCATGTAAGGGTTATATATAAGTTTTTACATATTAAACTATGCTACGTATTAGTTAAGTTATGCACGTATTAGGTTGCGAATAAAGTTAATATACGTAATGATTAGGTATAGGTATTTAGAGGTAAAAGGAGTTCAACATGAGTTCACAGGTGTGGGTTGAAAGAGATTTAGCGCATATTTGGCATCCTTGTTCACAAATGAAGGATTATGAAACATTGCCGCCCATTGTCATTGACCATGGCAAAGGTTCGTATTTATATGATGTAGACGGCAACGAATATATCGATATCATCAGCTCTTGGTGGTGTAATTTATTGGGTCACTGCAATCCGAAAATTAATGCGTCTATCAAAAAACAGCTGGATACATTGGAACATGTTATTTTTGCTAATTTGAGCCATAAACCGGCCATTACCTTGGCGGAAGAGTTGACTAAATTATTGCCAAAAGGACTGAATAAATTACATTTTAACGATAATGGCTCCGGTGCCGTTGAATGCGCTCTTAAAGTGGCCTTCCAGTATCAATATCAAACGGGTCATCCGGAACGTCAGAAATTCATGTGCCTCACTGAAAGTTATCACGGGGAAACCATGGGCGCTTTGGCTGTTGGCAGTATGGATTTATTTGCTAAAATGTATCAGTCGATGCTGATGGAAACAATTCATACGGAAGCGCCGGATTGTTATCGTTGCCCATATAATAAGACGCGTGAAACCTGTGGCTGCGAATGTTTCGAGCATATGGAAGCAAACTTCGCCAAACATAATCATGAATTGGCGGCTGTTATTGTGGAACCAATCGTACAGGGCTGTGCGGGTATGCGTATGTATCCGCCAATGTATTTGAAAAAATTACGTGCTCTTTGCGATGAATACGGCGTTCTTCTCATTGCTGATGAAATTGCCACCGGTTTTGGTCGTACGGGCAAAATGTTTGCGTGTGATCATGCCGGCATTACACCGGATATTATGACCATTTCCAAAGCCTTGACCGCCGGTTATATGCCGATGTCCATCATGGCTGTTACCGATAAGATTTATGATGCCTTCTATGCCGATTATTTCGAGTACAAAGCATTCATGCACAGTCATACCTATGCGGGCAATCCATTGGGGTGTTCGGCTGCGCTGGCCACTTTGGATATTTTACAAAACGACGGTGTCTTAGCGGCGGCGCAAGATAAAGCAGTCTTCTTGCACAATGCCTTGGAAGATGCGTTGGGTAAACATCCGAATGTTGGTGAAATTCGTCATATCGGGCTCATTAATGCCATTGAATTGGTTAAAGATCCGGCAACGAAAGAACCGTTGCCAAGCAAAGCACGTACAGGCTATCAGATATATAAAAAAGCTTTGGACCACGGTTTATTGCTTCGTCCGTTGGGGGATGTGCTCTACTTTAATCCGCCCCTTAATACAGACAACAAGACATTGACTGATGCCATCGATCGTACGGTGGAATCCTTTGCCGATGTATTAGGAAAATGAGATGCCCACATACTAGGAAAATGAGATGAGCATATACTGGGCAAATGAGATTATATCTCAAGACAATATGCGTCTTAAAATAGGCTATTATTCGTAATTGGTATTTGTCACAGGAGCAAAATAAGAGTACTCTATATATAGAAAATATTAGAATTGATATAAATTATCAATAGGAGGACTTTTATGAGCAATGTGCGAGTAACGAATATTCACGAAAATGAAGTGGAATGGCGCTCAGAACAAGAGGCGTGGAATAACCGTTCCGAATTTTTTGTGGAATTACATGACAAACAAGAACGTGCTGCGCAGGTTACGAATTTTATAGATTTTTTGAAAAAACATGACTTATTACCGGCGCTGGGCGGTCGAACCCTCGATGTAGGCTGCGGTGTCGGTGACTACTCCTTGGGCCTTGCCAAATTGGGGTATCAGGCTACGGGTATCGATTTATCGAATGGTATGATTGCGGGTGCTCGTAAAATAGCGGAAAAAGAAGATCTTGATTTGGATCTTTACGTAGGTCCGTGGAGTGAAACCACTCGTGAAGAACTCGGCTGGGAGCGTCAATTTGATTTGAGTTACAGCTTTTTCTGTCCGGTTATGTTTGACATGAACAATATTGAAGCATTGACCAAGACAAGCCGCAATGCCTGCCTATTCGTGGGTTTTGCCGGTCGTCAGGATACTATCGTTGACGCTTTATATGAACACTTTTACGGTCAAAAAGACGACTTCAAATGGCAGGCTAATGTAGATGATGTTATTGCTACGGTTAAAAAAGTTGGCCAAGACGTGGCAGTGGAATATGTAAACGTGCCGGAAGTGGAATTTTTCACGGAAGAAGAAGCCCTTCGCTATTTTACTATGCGCCTTCATTCGGAAGAATGGGGTACGGAAGACGCTATGCGTGCTGAAATTTTGCCTTTATTGGCGCCGTATCGCACGGAAGACGGCCGCATTCGTAATACATCGGAAGATAAGGTTGCGTGGGTTTCCTGGCGCGTTAAATAGCCTTAATTTACAAATAAAATAAATAAAGCCACGGTGGCCGAAGATGATTACGGCTTACTGTGGCTTTTTGTAGTGGTCTGAATGATAGCGGTTCAGACCATTTTCACTTTTTTAGACTTGAAAACTCAGTCTAAGTGGGTATAATGTTGTGTATGCTAAACGAATCGATATAGTTTAGTATGGACATCTAAGCGTGTAATTTTTGATTCATTTAGATTTTAATTCATATAGAAAGAGGCTAATTATGAGACTACTGAATAGAACATTGGCCATGTTAGGCCTGGTAGGTACATTGAGCCTATCATTGTTAGCGCCTGTACAGGCAGCGGATTATTGGTATTATGTAGGTGCCGACATTCATGATAACACAACCTCCATCGATAACAGCAGCGTCGACAAAGAAGACGATGTAGCCCAACTTTGGATTCGTGTAATTCAACCGGGTGGAGACTATTATTTTGAAAAAATGGAAATCAAGAAGAATGAACGCACTATCCAAACCTTGGATATGCAGTATTTCCATCAAACTGGCATCGCTTACGATAAAAGTGAATACACTTATGATTCCAAACCGGCCGCCATTCAGGCAGGCACTATCGGCGAATCGCTGTATAATTTAGTGTGGGGTGCCAAGTAATAAATGATTTTGCATATTTTCCTGACGACGGTTCTGCCTATTTTATTATTGGTCCTCATCGGCTATTTTATGGATAAAAAATTCCACATGGACCTTGATACACTCAGTAAAATGAACTTCTATGTGGTGGCGCCGGCATTTTTGTTTACTAATACATACAGTTACAATGTGACCGCTGAAAGTGCCCAAGTAGTGTGGCTTACGGTGATTGGTTTTGCGGCCACCTGGTTGGCCAGTTTGATTTTTGAAAAAACGCTGGGCTTATCTCGTGAAAAAAGCGGTATCTTCCGCAATGCGGTGCTCTTTAATAACTGCGGTAACATCGGGGTACCACTTATTGTATTTATCTACTCCAATGAACCGTTTTTACAAGACGGTGCGCCTATATGGTTGCAGGCGGCCATAGCCATTCAAATCGTTGTCTTTGTTTGGCAAAATATCGTGACCAACAGCTTGGGTTTTTATTTTGCGGGACAGGGCAAAATGAGTAGCACTGATGCGGTAAAATTAGTTTTTAAAATGCCGATTATTTACGCCGTAGCCTTGGCTTTAATCTGTAATTTCGGTAAAATTCCCGTGGATCAAACATTCTTTTGGCCCGTCCTTACCAATGTGAGTAACGCGCTCGTCATGGTTGCCCTCTTTACTTTGGGCGTGCAGCTGGCCAGAACTCCGTTCAACTTCTTTAATCGGGACGTTTTGTGGGGCAGCGCGGTCCGTTTGATTGTGGGGCCATTAATGGCTTGGCTCGTTATTTGGCCGTATGAATTCATAGCCGGCCCCGTTTCGGAACTCGTTATGCAAGTACTCGTTATCTCCGCGGCCGTGCCGGCCGGCGTAACCACGGCACTCATTGCGGGCGTACTTCGAACCGAAACCGAATACGCCACCCAACTCGTCGTCGCCACCACCGTGCTGTCGGCCGTTACATTGCCAATCGTAATAATGCTGGTGAAGTAAAATCGTTTCGAAGTGTATTCGGCTTGAACCGTTTATATAAGAAGGAATGCCTTCTCTACAAGAAGAATTCGGATGCAAAGTGTACACGGCTTAAAGTGTATATATAAGAAGGAATACCTCCTCTACAAGGCTTAGTTTTTGCAAGCAAAAAAGACCCTTTTCGAGGAGGTATTCCTTCTTTTTTATATCATCTCAATAAAAGCAATCGTACACTTTTCTTCCAAATCAAAAAGCATGAGAGGAGGTATTCCTTCTTTTTATATAATCTCGGACTAAGCCGTCGTACACTTCGAATCCGATTTTTCAGGAGAGCGGGAGAAGAGGCATAAGGTTCTTTGCGCAAAGTCCCTGATGGGGTGCTCTGCGTCGCTAAGAACAGCGTAATGTTCTCTGAGAGAAAGAAACCCGATAGGTCCGTACCTAAGGGTCTTTTTACGTAGTAAAACCAAGCCTTAGGTGCGGAGCCTATCGGGTTCTTATAATAGAACTTTATGCTGTTTTTAGCTCTGATGTAGAGCCCCTCAGGGGCTTAAGAACGAACCTTATGCCGTTCTTACCAAGTCCCCATCCACGTAATAATAATAGCGTTGACGAAGTCGATCAAGAAGGCACCAACGAGTGATACGATGAGCCATGCTTTAGGGGACGGACCGTATTTTTCAGCCAAGGACTGCATGTTGGCAAGACCGTTAGCGGTAGCACCCATGGCAAAACCGATACCGCCTACGCCGAGCATAACGCCGTCGTAGTTTTTACCAAAGAGCAAGAAGTAACCGAGCCATGCAAAGACAATCATGAGAAGTGTCTGAGCAATCAAGATTACTACGAGCGGTAAAGCCAAGTGAATCAATTCGTAGAGTTTCAAGCTGTTGATAGCCATGGTAACATATACGGTTAAGGCCACTTCAGATACTACATTGAGGCCGCCGCCTTGTACACGATACATACCGGAGAAATCGCCGATGTTACGAATAACAGCTGCTACGAGCATGGCACCGATGTAAGCCGGTAAAGTAATGATAGTGTTGAGGTACGCACTGAGTACGGCCCCGAGACCTACGGCTACGAATACGAAGCCGGCTGCTTTTAATACACCGTTTACGTCGGTTGTTTCTTCTTCTTCAAGAATAGACATATCGAATACATGCGGTTCTAATTGAGCTGCTGCCGGATTATTAGCTTCTGATTCCGGAATATTTTTTGTTGCGTTTGGTGTAGTGGCCGGATCGATATGTTGCGTACCCGGTGTTTTAATTTTGTAGTGTTTGATTAAGAATTCGCCGAAAGGTCCACCGAGTACGAGGGCTACTACCATGCCGAAGGTTGCTGCTGTGATGGCAACGGTTGTGGCACCCGGAATACCGTAGGTGGTTTCAAAATATGGACCGAAGGCTGCCGAGGTACCGAGACCACCCATGAGGGAAACGGCGCCGGCCAAAATGCCATAGTGGAAGTCAATGCCCATGGCACCGGCAATGGACATACCCAAGAGGTTCTGAACAAAACCGAGAATGGAAGATACGATTAAGTATAAGATGAGAGCTAAGCCACCGTATTTGATGAGTTTTAGGCTGGCCATCATACCGATGGTGGTAAAGAATACTAAGAGGGCTACGGTGGATAAGGTGTTGTCAAAATCCACTTGTAGAATTCCGTATACACGCAAACCGGAAAGGATAAAAGCGAACGGTAGACCACCGATTACCGCAGCTGGTAAGCTGAGTTTTTGAAATACGGGAACTCGGTTTTTAATCCATAAACCGATGAAATACGTCACAAATGCGAGTGCGACCGCTTGTACGCTACTGATTTTGACTGTCAAGACTTCTGCGCCCATAAACAACGCCTCCTTTAAGCAAGCTGACTCCCTTATTAAAAGGGGCTTCATAATACAGGTGGGTAACCGTAGTAGTTGAATTAATTGGAATAATGATGGCATCCGGTATTATGAAACTGGAAAATGATGAGTACGGAAGGAGAGTTTTACGAGTGAAAAAGCCCTTCCTTTTAATAAATATTTCAACTTGATAATATTATACTATGTGATTGCGTAAAAATACAATAAAATTTCAGTAAATTTCTATGTATACAAAAATCATGAGAATGCATTTAGGCTGATGTATGGTAGAGTTTGTGCCTTCGTTCTTATAAAATATATTATCTTATAAATTCTATATGTTGTTTATTTGTGCATAAAATACAACTAATTATACACATAAAAACAAATGTAGTTACCTTAAAAACACAATGAAATAAACAAAAGTAGAGTATATAAGGACATTTTTATATACTCTACAAAATGTATAAATGTATAGAAAATTTTGTATATTACTGTTGGTCTAAATAGAGGATAAGGTCTTTCAAATATTTTGTACCGGTTACTAAATCCTGAATGTCGATGGCTTCGGCCGGGTTGTGGCTTACGCCGGCGCGACAAGGAATGAAAATCATGCCTACATCGGTGTAATCGCCCCAGTTCATGGCATCGTGGCCGGCACCGCTGGGGAGAGTCATATAATTGTACTGTTTAGCTTGAGCTACAGTTTCCATGGCTTTAATCATAGAGTCTTTGACCATGAGCGGCATTTCGTCGGCGATTAGCGTGGTGTCGATAGGAATCTCGCGTTGGTGACCGACTTCCGAAATGGCTTGCAGAATGTCTTGGGTAGCGCGCGTTTTGGCTTCGGCGGAAATGCTGCGAATGTCGAGACCTAAGGTGACTTCACCGGGAATTACGTTCATAGCGCCCGGTGCAGCTTCGATAACGCCGACGGTAGCTACGACCGGAATAGGTTTGCTGTTTTGAGCAATTCGTTCCGCAGCGAGGATGATTTCGGCGGCTGCACACAGACCATCGTGGCGATGATTCATCGGTGTGGCACCGCTATGGCCGGCGGTGCCGTGAATATGCACCTTATAGCGTGTGGGCGCAGCAATACCGGTTACGATACCTATGGTATGATTTGTTTTTTCGAGAACAATGCCTTGCTCGATATGGAGTTCTAAAAAGGCTTTTAGGGGCGTAGTAAATTTTGCATGAGGAATGGTATCCGGATTAAAGCCGCGTTCTTTTAGTACTTCATAGAGACTGAGTCCCTTTTTATCGCGCAATGTTTGCAAACGCTCGCGACTCAATTGACCGCGCATAGCCTGGCTTCCCAAGGTCGCACTGCCAAAGCGGCTTGATTCTTCGCACATGAAGAGGACAATATCAAGCGGATGCTCCGGCGTTTCTTTTGATTCTTTTAAATCGGAGATAACTTCCAGGGCTGCCACGATACCGGCAAGACCGTCGTAGTTACCGCCTTGGGGCACGCTGTCGGTATGCGACCCCATCATGATGGCCGGGGCGTTGGGATTATAACCTTCGTAACGGCCGATGACATTGCCGAAGTCATCGATGCGTAAGCTTAGACCAAGCTCTTTCAGCTGTTTTATGAGATAGTTCCGTCCCTGCCAATCTTCATCAGTAAAGGCAATACGATTGATCCCCGGTACACCTTCGATGGTGCTTATAGTTTGCATGGCGTTGAGATTTGCTAATAGGCGTTCTTTATTAATCATGGGTGCCTCCAGAAATTATAAATTGAATAATGGTTTATAGTTAGCAAAAAAGCAGTATTTAATTCAATTGTGAGTTAAATACTGCTTTCATATTTGCGGATATATTTTGCTGAGAATGTTTAGAAATTCTTGCAAAATCTTTTGGCTATAAAGCTATTTTTAAAATCTGTATTTACGACGATAGGAATGCGGTGTTTCCGCAGTAGCTTCTTTGAAAACCTTGCAGAAGTAGCTGGTTCGATTATAGCCCAGATTACGCGCAATGGATTCGATAGATGAGTCGGAACCGCGAAGCATCAATTTGGCCTGTTCCAATTTGCGTTCATTAATATATTGCACGAGGGACATGCCCGTTTCTTGTTTAAAGATTTTGGACAAATAAGATTCACTTAAGTAAACGTGAGAGGCAATATCCCGTAATGAAGGGTTGTTGTTTAAATGTTTGTCGATATAAACAAGAGCCCTTTTAATTTCAGGACGATACGACGTTTTCATATGATGCTGCACATCGGATTTACTGCTTTGTAATTCCGGTATGTCCAGGCTGGTGTTTAAAATATCCGGGAAGTAATGGCCGGCCATAAGGTTTAATACCTTAGAGGCACTATTTATTTCTTCCGTAGAATAAATAGGCAATTGACGGTAATACATTTTGGCCGTTGTGTCGTTTTGCCAATCACTGCGAGCTGCAATTTGCGGTAATTGCGGATCCGTTACGGCTGTTTGGCCGGCACAAATAAAGCCCAGTAAATGACCTTCATGAATTACGGGCACAGAAAAGTCTACAATACCTGCGTGACAGCGATAAGCAGACGGGCAATGTCCTTTGGATGCTTCGAGGCCGCCATAGGCGTCGCAATAGGCGCAAAGACGCGACAATGTAGGATGACTGCGAATATACTTGCAAAAATTACTAAAGTTGTATTTGCACGAAAGCACACGACCGCGCAAATCTACATATACGGCTGCTAGTTCCGTAATGTTTGTAAAATCACGCATGATCTCATTAATCATGGTTGTTTCTGTCTTAAAATTACCGGTTGGCATCGTTGCCACCCCTCTCTCTTTTCTGTTTGTATGGGCGTACAAAACAAAAGGATTAAAAAATAGTAATACAACAAATAACTAAAACTCATGATAAACACAGAACTTACTGAGGTTTTATGATTAATCGTTATACCAATTATAACAAAAAATTGTTAAAAGTAGAACAAAAAATTCAAATTTAGCAAAAATGTGTTAAAAAATGGAATACTGTTATTTTGTATAATAATCGTATACACAATACTGCAAAATGTGGTGAATATTTGAATTTTTATTTTTTTATTTTATGTGCGCCCAAGATAGGAGATGAATTGTATGTCGCAAGAAGCACTAGGTATGGTTGAAACTAAAGGCTTGGTCGGCGCTATTGAAGCTGCCGATGCCATGGTAAAGGCCGCCAATGTAGCCCTCGTGGGAACTGAAAAAATCGGTTCCGGTCTCGTAACCGTTATGGTACGAGGTGATGTAGGTGCCGTTAAAGCATCCGTTGATGCCGGTGCAGCAGCTGCCGAACGAGTAGGGCAAGTTGTCTCGACGCATGTAATTCCACGGCCTCACAAAGATGTGGAAAGCGTTATCTTAAAGGAAAAAGGTGAAGCTTAATGAGTAATACGGATCAAATGGTTGATGAGATTTTGAAACGCGTTTTACAAAAAGCCGATAATTTATCGGCAGCCACCCCGAATCAAAGTGAAAGCAAAGGAGCGGAACAAATTATGGCGAACAGTTGCAGTTTAACAGAATTCATTGGCACAGCAAAATTTGGTGATACTATCGGTTTAGTAATCGCTAACGTGGATCAACAAGTATTGGATGCCATGAAATTAACAAAAAAATATCGTTCAATCGGTGTTGTAGGTGCTCGTACCGGGGCAGGCCCTCACATTATGGCCGCTGATGAAGCAGTAAAAGCTACCAACACTGAAATCGTAAGCATCGAACTGGCGCGCGACACTAAAGGTGGCGCCGGTCACGGTTCCTTAATCGTATTCGGTGGTGACGACGTTTCCGACGTAAAACGTGCTGTTGAAGTAACGCTTAAAGAAGTTGAACGTACTTTCGGCGACGTATACGCTAATGAAGCAGGCCACATCGAATTACAATATACAGCTCGCGCAAGCCATGCTATTAACACAGCATTCGGCGCTCCTGAAGGCAAAGCATTCGGCCTTATCGTAGGTGCTCCGGCAGCTATCGGCGTGGTAATGGCTGATGTGGCTGTAAAAGCAGCTAATGTAGACGTTATCGGCTATGCATCTCCTGCAAACGGCACAAGCTTCTCCAACGAAGTAATTTTACAGATCTCCGGTGATTCCGGTGCAGTTCGTCAGGCTGTTATTACAGCTCGCGAAATCGGTAAAGAATTATTAGGCACTTTAGGTAGCGAACCTAAAAATGATGCTCCTTCTTACATTTAACTTCGATAGAAAGGAAGCTTGACATATGAGATCAAAACGTTTTGAAGTATTAAGCAAACGCCCTGTTAACCAGGATGGTTATGTAAAAGAATGGGTGGAAGAAGGCTTTATAGCCATGGAATCGCCACAGGATCCTAAACCTAGTATCCGCATTGAAAACGGTCGAATTGTAGAACTTGACGGCAAACGTCGTGAAGATTTCGACTTGATTGATACATTTATTGCTAATTATGCAATCCGCTTGGAACGTGCTGAAGAAGTTATGGCTATGGATTCCCGCAAAATCGCCAACATGATTTTGACACCAACCGTACCTCGCAGCGAAATTGCCAGCCTTGCAAAATCCATGACTCCGGCCAAAATGGTTGAAGTTGTAAGTAATTTCAACGTTGTTGAAATGATGCAATGTATGCAGAAAATGCGTGCTCGTCGCACCATGGCTAACCAGGCTCACGTAACAAACGTTAACGATAACCCGGTTCAAATCGCTGCTGATGCGGCTGAAGGCGCACTTCGCGGTTTTGCTGAAGAAGAAACAACCGTAGCGGTTGCTCGTTATGCGCCGCTTAACGCTATCAGTATTTTGGTAGGGTCCCAAGCCGGTCGTCCGGGCGTATTGACTCAATGCTCCTTGGAAGAAGCTACTGAATTGGAACTCGGTATGCGCGGTTTCACAGCTTATGCTGAAACAATTTCCGTATACGGTACTGAAGATGTATTCACCGATGGTGATGACACTCCATGGTCGAAAGCATTCTTAGCATCCGCTTATGCTTCCCGTGGTTTGAAAATGCGTTTTACTTCCGGTACAGGCTCTGAAGTTCAGATGGGTCAAGCGGAAGGTAAATCCATGTTATACCTCGAAACTCGCTGCCTCTATATCACTAAAGGCGCCGGCGTACAGGGTATCCAAAACGGTTCCGTAAGCTGTATCGGTATTCCGGCAGCTGTACCTTCCGGTATTCGTGCCGTTTTAGCTGAAAACTTGATCGCAGCTATGCTCGACCTCGAATGTGCATCCAGTAATGACCAGACATTCAGTCATTCCGACTTACGTCGTACGGCTCGTACACTCATGCAGTTCTGCCCTGGTACTGACTTCATCTGCTCCGGTTACAGCTCCACACCAAACTATGACAACATGTTTGCCGGCTCCAACTGGGATGCTGAAGACTATGATGACTGGACAATTATTCAGCGTGACCTCAAAGTTAACGGCGGTTTGAAACCGGCTACGGAAGACGCTGTTGTAGCTGTTCGTAATAAAGCAGCTCGTGCGCTTCAAGGCTTATTTGCTGAACTCGGCTTACCGGCTATTACTGATGAAGAAGTAGAAGCTGCTACTTATGCCAACGGTTCCAAAGATATGCCGCCACGCGATAAAGTAGCCGACATCAAAGCAGCTGCCGATCTTATGAATCGCGGCGTTACCGGTATTGACTTTGTAAAAGGTCTTGCTAAACGCGGCTTCAATGATTTAGCCCAAAGCGTTCTTAATTTGTTGAAACAGAAAATTGCCGGTGACTATTTGCAGACATCCGCTATTTTTGACGATAAATTCAATGTAATTTCAGCAATTAACAATCCTAACGACTATGCCGGCGTAGGCACAGGTTATCGTTTGGAAGGCGAAGATTGGGAAGTAATTAAAAATATTCCTAACGCAATCGATCCGCGTGATATTTAAGGAGGCATCAATATGGCTGAAGTTAATGAGCAAGTTTTACGCGCACTGATTATGGAAGTGCTTAAAGAAATGGGTAGCGCCAGCAAGCCTGTTACTTTTGCCGGTTCCTCCGAAACGGCGGCTCCGGCTCGTCCTAAAGAAGAGGACGTAGATGATACTTGGATTCAGACCGGTGGCCCGGCTGAAGCCCATACATCGCCTGATGAAGTGGTTATCGCTGTAGGTCCTGCATTTGGTCGCAGCCAACGCACTACTATCGTAGGCGTACCACATCGCAATGTAATCCGTCAACTCGTTGCCGGTATTGAAGAAGAAGGCTTAAAAGCTCGTGTAGTTCGTGTATATCGTTCATCCGACGTAGCAGCTGTAGCTGTTGAAGGCGACCGTTTATCCGGTTCCGGCGTTTGCATCGGTATTCAATCCAAGGGTACTACGGTAATTCACCAACGTGATTTACAACCATTATCCAACTTGGAATTATTCCCACAAGCACCATTGCTTACGGAAGAAGTATACCGCGCCATCGGCAAAAACGCAGCTAAATACGCTAAGGGAGAATCCCCTAATCCGGTAGCTACGCTTAACGATCAAATGGCACGCCCTAAATATCAAGCGTTGTCAGCCCTTTTACACATTAAGGAAACAAAACGAGTGGTTAAAGGTAAACCGGCTGATGAATGCCGCGTAAGCCTATAAGGAGGCCTTTATGAGTCAAGATATGGAAGCGATGATTCGCAAAATTTTAGAAGATATGCAAAAGGGAACCCCTTCTCCGGTAAGTGCAGTAGCTCAGTCAAGCACAACTGAACGCGTTGCTACGGTAGCGGATTACCCAATTGCTAAAAAACATCCTGAATGGATCAAAGTAGGCAATCGTTCCTTAGATGATATTACCTTGGATGCCGTTATGAGCGGTCAGGTTTCTATGGATGATATGCGTATCAGCCCTGAAATCTTAAAAGCACAAGGTCAAATCGCTAAAGCCGGCGGTCGCGATCAGATTGAATACAACTTCTCCCGCGCTGCTGAAATGACTAAAGTAGGCGATAAACGCTTATTGGAAATGTACAATGCCCTTCGTCCATACCGTTCCTCCAAACAGGAATTATTGGCTATGGCTGATGAACTTGAAAAAGAATACGGTGCTGTAATTTGCGCTGAATTCGTTCGTGAAGCGGCTGAAAACTATGAAAAACGTAAGAAATTGAAAGGTGATAACTAAGAGTTAGGAGTTTTGTGTATGAAGCGAGTCGTTGGTATTGATATAGGTAATTCCACAACAGAATCAGCGTTAGCGGAAATCCACGAGTCCGGTGAAGTTCGTTTTCTCGGATCGGCGATTGCCAATACGACCGGGATCAAAGGAACTAAGGATAATATTCAAGGACTCTTTGAATCGCTTCGTCAACTGGTTGCCAAAACGGGCCTGTCCCTTAAGGACATCGATTTAATTCGTATCAATGAAGCTACCCCGGTTATTGGCGATGTGGCGATGGAGACGATTACAGAAACGATTATTACCGAATCAACCATGATTGGGCATAATCCGAAAACTCCGGGCGGTCTTGGTATCGGTGTGGGCTATACGGCTCATATCCTACAATTGCTGGATAAGCCTATGTCGGATGACTATATCGTAGTCGTACCGAAAGAAATAGATTTTCAGCTTGTAGCCGAATTGATTAATGCGTATGTAACAAAAGGCTATCGCATCAAAGGAGCTATCTTGCAGGCCGATGACGGCGTGCTCGTAGCCAACCGTTTGCAACAGCCGATTCCGATTATTGATGAAGTAGCCTATGTCGATAAAGTACCGCTTGGTATGTTGGCTGCAGTGGAAGTAGTAGAACCGGGTAAAGTAATTTCCCAATTGTCTAATCCTTACGGTATTGCTACAGTTTTCAACTTGACAGCGGATGAGACCAAGAACATAGTACCTATCGCCAGAGCGCTTATCGGCAATCGTTCGGCGGTGGTTATTAAAACCCCTGCCGGGGATGTCAAAGAACGTGTAATCCCTGCCGGTTCCATTGTGGCATCCGGTGACGGACGTACCGTATCCATCGATATTTCAGCAGGTGCCGAACAGATTATGGCTACCCTTGGACAAGTGTCCCACATCGACAATGTATGCGGTGAAGCGGGCACGAATGTGGGCGGTATGCTGGAACGAGTTCGTCAGACTATGGCGGACTTAACCAATAAATCACCAAATGATGTTTTTATTGAAGATTTACTGGCAGTAGATACATCAGTACCGATTAATGTGAAAGGCGGCCTTGCCGGTGAGTTCTCTATGGAACAGGCCGTGGGCATTGCCTCTATGGTTAAATCGGACCATTTACAGATGGAAATTATTGCCAAAGAAGTAGAACGGGAGCTTAAAATCCCTGTAGAAATCGGCGGTCAGGAAGCTGAATCGGCTATTCTCGGGGCTTTGACTACACCGGGTACGGAAACGCCGTTGGCAATTCTGGACCTCGGGGCAGGCTCTACCGATGCTTCGATTATGTCACCTGACGGACGGGTTACGGCTATTCACTTAGCCGGAGCCGGCAATATGGTAACAATGTTGATTAACTCTGAATTGGGACTGGAAGATATCCATTTAGCTGAAAGCATTAAGAAATTCCCATTAGCCAAAGTAATCAGTGTGTATCATATCCGCCATGAAGACGGCAATGTGCAGTTTTTTAAAGATCCGTTACCGGCCGATTTATTCGCCAAGACGGTAATTGTAACCGACGAAGGACTCGTACCTATCGAAGGGGATCAATCAATGGAAAAAATCAAGATTGTTCGTCAAACTGCGAAGGAACGTGTTTTTGTAACCAATTCCCTGCGAGCCTTACGGGCTGTAAGCCCAACGCACAATGTGCGTGATATTCCTTTCGTAGTTATTGTAGGCGGTTCGGCTTTGGACTTTGAAGTGCCGCAGCTCGTAACGGATGCGTTGTCTCATTATAATTTGGTAGCCGGGCGCGGCAATGTGCGCGGCACCGAAGGGGCACGTAATGCGGTGGCCACCGGCTTGATTCTATCATATGCCAAAGAGCGGAGGGGATAAATTATGGAGGTTATCATTGCACCTAAACCGACCATTATGATTTATCACCACCCCAATGTATCAGTGGAAACTATTCAGGATCTCTTGTTCGGTATTGAAGAAGAAGGCATTCCGTATAGCTTAGAGGCACGTGCTGCAAGCGATGATATATTGCTTATGGCTGATGAAGCCTCTCATGCATCGGCCTTATCCGTAGGAGTAGGCTGCAGTGCTGATACTTTGGTGTTAAGTTATAAAAACTTACCGCCTCATCAATTTATATATCGTTTGCGTAATTATAAACAAGCAAAACAAACTATGCGAGCGTTAGGGGCCAATGCAGCTCGCCTGGTAAAAGGCAATCCTTTTAAAACCGACCCCGGATTGGAGGTGGCATTTTGAAAGAAGCATTAGGACTCTTGGAAGTAGCTGGCCTCGCAGCAGCCATCAAAGCGGCTGACGTGATGGTGAAAGCAGCTAATGTAACGATTTTGAACGTAGAAAAAGCACGTGGCGGCGGTTGGATGACCGTTAAAGTAACCGGTGATGTAGGCGCGGTTCAGGCAGCTGTACAAGCCGGGGTAGCCCAAGCTAAACAAGAACGTCATTACATTGCTCATAAAGTAATTCCAAGACCGGCTGAAGGCATTGACGCAATGCTATTAAGCGGTGGCGGTAAACCGGTATTGAACCCTCAGGCAACGGAAGTTGTGAAGGAAGACATACCGACTCCCGCTGAAAAAAACGAAGCAAAACCGGTAGCAGCTACTAAAGTAGCGGCACCTGCTAAGGCACCGGCCAAAACTGAGGCTAATACAACAGCTTCTACGGCTAAACCGGTGAAGCGTACACCGGCTAAAGCAACCGAAGCGGCTAAACCGGCTGAAACTGCTAAAGCAGAACCGGTAAAAGCAGCAACTTCGACGGCGACAAAAGCGTCGGCTAAAGCGGCCGAACCGGTTAAACCGGTTGAAACTGCCAAAACTGAGGCGTCTGACACAAAACCAACCGCAACAACCAAGGCGGCACCTTCCGTTGATACAACGAAAGAAGCCTTGCTGAAGGTTGTAAAACCAACGCCAAAGAAACGGCCGAGTCGAGCTAAAACAACTACAAAACCAAAAGAATAACCCAAAAGGTAAGCACTTTGGTTGAAACACAAGATTTACAGATAAGCAGGATCCATTAAAGGAGGATTTATAATGAATAATGCATTAGGCATGGTAGAAACAAAAGGTTTAGTAGGCGCTATTGAAGCAGCTGATGCTATGGTAAAAGCAGCTAACGTAACATTGACCGGTTATGAAAAAATCGGTTCCGGTTTGGTAACTGTAATGGTTCGTGGTGATGTAGGCGCTGTTAAAGCCGCTGTAGATGCAGGCTGTGCAGCAGCTGCTAAAGTGGGCGAAGTTGTATCCACTCATGTAATTCCACGCCCTCATAGCGATGTAGAAAGCATCTTGGTTAAATAATAAGATCATTGCTTTTTATAAAATACTTGAATTAGTAACACTGATTACAGATTAACTAATTAGCAAAGGATAACCTATGATGGATAAAGATGCTTTAAAAGAGCTGATTCGCCAGATTATCCAAGATGTGCAGACGCCGGAAATCCCAATTGGGATTTCCAATCGTCACATTCATCTCAGTCAAGCCGATTATGACCGTTTATTCCCTCATGTGACCTTACAGTCCAAGAAACAATTGAAACAACCCGGTGAATTTGCGGCTGAACAAGTGGTAACTATTGTGGGGCCAAAGAATGAAATTGGTAAAGTTCGTTTATTAGGACCGCTTCGCAAAGCATCGCAAGTGGAAATTTCACAAACTGATGCTCGTATGCTGGGCGTAAAACCACTGATTGTGTTATCCGGTCAGCTTGATAAAGCGGTGCCGATTACCTTAAAAACGGAATTCGCTCAAATTACGATTCCTTGCTGTATCATCGCCAAGCGTCACATCCATGTGAATGCCGATGATGCGCCAAAATTGGGTGTAAATAATGGCGATACCGTAAAGGTACGAGTTGCGACACCGGAACGAACGACTGTTTTCGAAGATGTTATCATTCGCGTTTCCCCTGATTATGTGACGGAAATGCATTTAGATACGGACGAGGCGAATGCGGCACAAGTGGATGCTCATACGATGGCGAAAATAGTACGGTAGGAGGCAAGTATGCGCAGTATTGAAGAAGTAAATCAACTATTGGCCGCTTTTAATCAATGCGTTGAGGAAGGAGCGACACGCACAATTTCAGAAAAGGAAGCTGATACCTTACGGGTCGGCGTCGATCTTGGCACATCGTCCATCGTCCTTGCCGTAGTTGATGCAGGCGGTCAACCGGTATACGGTGCTTTTGAATACGCGCAGGCCGTTAGAGACGGCTTAGTGGTAGATTATGTGGGGGCAGTTACCATAACTCGGCGTTTAAAAGCAAAAGCCGAAGCGGAACTGGGTTGCTCCTTAACGAAGGCCGCAGCGGCCGTACCGCCCGGTACTTTAGGCAAAAACAAAGACGTAGTAAGTCATGTCCTTGAAGGCGCTGATTTTGAAGTAACCGCCATATATGATGAACCGACGGCAGCCGCCTTGGTTCTTGATATGGTAAATGGTGCTGTAGTCGATGTGGGCGGCGGCACGACGGGAATTACCGTGATTAAACGGCGCAAAGTGAGTTACACCGCCGATGAACCGACCGGTGGCTCGCATATGACGCTTGTGCTGAGCGGTAACTATGGAATTTCCCAAGCGGATGCGGAACTTCTCAAGCGAGATCATTCAAGAGAACGGGAAGTGTATCCGGTAATTCGTCCGGTAGTCGAAAAAATGGCCACCATAACCAATAAAGCCTTGACGGACGGGGCCTATCGTAAGAACGGTCCGGTATATGTCGTAGGCGGTGCCACTAATTTTACCGATTTTGCTGATACCTTTGAGAAAGTCATCGGACGGGAGGTTATAAAGCCTCTATATCCGGAATTTGTAACCCCTTTAGGAATTGCTCTTGGCAGTGTATAACTCAAATGTGGATTTCATGGCTAAGGTGAAGTGCTGATAGAGTTAAAAAAACATTGCTACAGGCAATTTTACAGGGAATGAGGTAGTTATGGACGAAATTATTGCAGCAGTACTCAAACGCTTGCAGGCGCGAATGGAAAGCCGAGGACAGGTGGATTTGGCTCACGACGGCAAGCTTGAGGAACGTACCTTGCTGCATCATCAACGGGTAACGGTTACGGGCGTAACCCAAACGCAACTGAATGAACTGACGGAGCGAGCCGAAGGACCTTTGGTAAACTGGTTTGATCAGGCAGTCGCCTACGGTTGTGACATGACAGTGGTTACCGCCATGTGCGCCAACCAACAGTGGGATCCGGCGATGATACTAAAATGGCCCTTTACCTTTACGGATAAACAGGGCCGCAGGGTATACAGTTTCAAAGAGCGCATCATTAGTGCGTCGGCGATTCGTACCTGCAACAAAGAGTCCGTTATACTAATATTTCGTGGTCAGCGATTTACCACTCTCGGGCTTGATGAATTGCGCGACCGCCACCTTGTATGTGTAGAAGGGACGAAACGATATGCAGACTGGTAGAGTAATAGGCAGTATTGTATCGACACAAAAACACGAGTCCTTAGTGGGCTTGAAGTTGATGATTATACAATACGTTGACGGCAATCAGGAACCGTTACCTTCGTATGAAGTGGCGGCGGACACTGTGAGTGCCGGGATTGGTGAATACGTATTATTGACCCGCGGTTCTTCTGCTCGCCATGTATTCGGCGACGGACAGGACATCAATAGCGCTGTTGATTGCGCTATCGTAGGTATTATAGACAGTTTTGATAAATAGGAGGCCCACCATGGCTATTTACACAAAAACGGGCGATAAGGGCACGACGGGACTGTTTGACGGTACTCGCGTTGCTAAAAACTCGGAACGGGTCAACACCTATGGCACCCTTGATGAGTTGAATGCGCACTTAAGTGTGTGTGAAAAATTGGTGCGGTATCCGGAAACAAAACAAATTTTACATAATTTACAAGGCCTGTTATTTAGACTTTGCGCGGAAGTAGCGACGATGGACCAAGCTAAACTAACACAGTACAGCACCCTCATTAGTGAGGCGGATATAAAAGAGCTGGAATCAATCATCGACCGCTATACGCAATTGTTGCCACCGCTCACAAGTTTTATATATCAAGGCAATAACTTAGCAGCTGCTGAGCTTCACGTGGCCCGTACCGTTTGCAGACGGGCAGAACGAAAACTCAACGGTTTGCGGCAGGGCGAACCGGTTAGACCGACAGCGTTGGCGTTTGTAAACCGGTTGTCTGACTGCATCTATACGCTGGCGCGTATGGAAGATTTCATGTTCTATGTGGACGAAGTATCATCAAAGGTTATGGCAAAATTGGGAGAAGCCGCAGAAGCGTCTTCGCCGGCTAAGAGCCATACCGAGAATGCCGCTAAGTCCATGAATGAAGAAGAACGACTGCGTCGTATGGCCATGTGTTTGCTCGAAGGGGCGACAGCTAAAAGCGAAGCTATGGGCGTACCGGTTGTCATTACCGTAGTGGATGTACACGGTAACCCGGTCCTCACGTATCGTATGGCGGACGCTTTGCTCGTAAGTACTGACATTTCGGCCGGCAAAGCCTATACGGCAGTGGCTCTTAAATGTAAGACCGAAGCTTTGAAAGAAATCACTCAGCCCGGGGCTGATTTATATCAAATTGAATCCATGGTATCCAGGCCTTTAGTTACATTTGGCGGCGGCTTTCCGCTGACGCAAAACGGTAAGCTCATAGGTGGCTTAGGTATTAGTGGGGGGACAGTCGCTGAAGATGTGACTATCGGAGAATATGCAATGGATTATATGGAGGCAAAGTATGGAAAATAAACAAGAGTTAGAACGCATGATTCGCTCTATGGTTATGAATATTATGAACGGTACCGATACCGGCGCTGCGGCTACGGAAGGTGCCTTACCTGATGAACCGGGCGTATTCAGCACTGTAAATGCAGCCGTAGCAGCCGCTAAACAGGCACAAATTCAATTCGAAGAATGCACCTTGGCTACACGCGGTAAGGCTATTGAAGCGATTCGTCAGAGCATGCGTCCGTTGGTTAATAAATTAGCGCAGATGACCTATGACGAAACCGGTATGGGTCGCGTAGCGGATAAGATCATTAAATTGAATCTTACTCTCGACAAAACACCGGGGGTAGAAGACTTGGTAACGGAATGTGAAACCGGTGATAACGGGATGACTTTATACGAATTATCCCCTTACGGCGTTATCGGGGCAGTTACACCAAGTACTAACCCAAGTGAAACTTTGATTTGTAATGCTATCGGCATGTTAGCGGCAGGCAACGCGATTTTCTTCAGCGTTCATCCGGGTGCTAAAAAATTATCCCGTTGGCTCGTAAGCGAACTTAATAAAATTGTAGCTGATGCTATCGGTATTAATAACTTAATCGTTACCATCGCAGAACCGTCCATTGAAGCGGCTCAGGAAATGATGGTACATCCGGATATTCCTTTATTGGTTGTAACCGGTGGCCCGGGCGTTGTACATCAGGCATTGTGCAGCGGTAAAAAAGTAATCGGCGCCGGTGCCGGCAATCCGCCTGCATTCGTTGATGAAACAGCCAATATTCGTCAGGCTGCTCAGGATATCGTAATGGGGGCCAGCTTTGATAATAATATCCTCTGCATTGCAGAAAAAAGCGTGGTAGCCGTTCGTTCTATCGCCGACGAATTGATTGAAGAAATGAAAAAGGCCGGTGCGGTTCTTATCGAAAGAGAAGATCAAATCCAAAAATTATTGGATATTACCTTGCAGAAAAACTGCACACCAAGCCGGAAATATGTAGGCCGCAATGCTGCCGTAATCTTGCGTGATGCAGGTATTGAAGTAGACGGCGATCCTCGCCTCATCATCATGAAAACCGACAAACATCATCCGTTTGCTACGATTGAAATGTTGATGCCGATTTTACCGATTGTAACAGTAGAAAACTTCGAAGACGGTTTGGCAACTTGCTTATTCTTAGAAGCCGGTTTACATCATACGGCAACTATGCATTCGCTTAACTTGGAACGCCTTAACAAAATGGCACGCGCTATGAAAACGTCCATTTTTGTTAAAAACGGTCCGTCCTATGCCGGTCTCGGTTACAACGGTGAAGGGACTACAACTTTTACGATTGCTACACCAACCGGCGAAGCAACTACATCGGCCCGTCACTTCGCACGTCGCCGTCGTTGTTGCTTAACTACAGGCTTCCAAATTCGTTAGGAGGCAGCTATGAATCAATGGACATTTCCTACTAAAATCTTTGCCGGCCATGATTCCCTCTTACGATTGAAGCAATTTCGGCAAGAGCGGATCTTGGTCGTGTGTGATCCGTTTTTAGAAGGAACAGAAAACTTAAACTATATTTTGAATGAGCTCCGCCCACAGAACGAGGTGAGCATTTATACGGACGTTGTGCCGGATCCGCCTATCAGCCATGTGGTTAAAGGGGTGGAATTCATTCAGAAAATACAACCTACAGTAGTAATTGCCATTGGTGGCGGATCGGCCATCGATTTAACCAAAGCCGTATTGTACTTTGCACGTCATATGGGGTATGGCGGGGTGCGTTATTTTACGGTAATTCCGACCACCAGCGGCACCGGTTCCGAAGTAACGTCATTTGCCGTTATTACGGATCCTACTTCGCAGACGAAATATCCTATATTAGATGAAAGCTTATTGCCGCAAGAAGCGATTTTAACGCCGCTTTTTGTCAAAACGGCACCACCTAAAGTAACGGCCTACAGCGGTATGGACGTATTGGTTCATGCTATTGAAGCCATCGTTTCAACGGGGGCTAATCATTTTACGGATGCGCTCGCCGAAAAAGCCTTGGAGTTGGTATTTGAATACCTGCCTAAGTGTTTTGCGCCGGGAGCGACGGAAGAAGACCGCATGGGGATGCATGAAGCATCCTGTATGGCGGGGCTCGCTTTTAACCGAGCCGGACTCGGTATTACCCACGCCTTAGCTCATCAGCTAGGCGGTCAGTTCCACATCCCTCATGGTTTGGCCAATGCGATGCTTATCGCCAGAGTCGTTATGTTTAACGCCTTCCATTCTGAAAAGGCGTATGAGAAATATGTACAACTTGCAAAGAAGCTCGGCTTTGCAGATAGAGGTACAGATAAGAGAGATGCTTTAGTCGCGTTAGTTAAAGCTATCTTACAACTTGCCCGAACCGTTGAATGTCCGCTCAATATCAGTGCGGCAGCCAACGTTTCGGCACAGGAGGCAAGACAGAAAGTTTCTATTATGGCGGATAAAGCATTGCAAGATATGACCTATCAGACAAATCCATATGCCGCCTCGAAGGACGATCTGGAAAATCTATTATTAATGATCATGTAAGGAGTCGCGTATGGATACACAGATCCTGATTAGTGAGTTTGTTGGCACGGCTGTTTTAATGGCTTTTGGTAGTGGGGTTAACTCTTCGGTTTTATTAAAAAATACGTTGGCGAAAGCGTTTGCGCCGAATTGGATGAGTTTGATTTTTGGGTGGGCCATGGCCGTAACCTTTGCCGTATATATCGGCATAGCGCTCGGTGGCCCGGCTCATTTGAATCCGGCTATTACGATTTCCCTCGCTGCCGGCGGCATTTTCCCGTGGGACCAGGTCTTACCTGTTGTGGCAGCCCAAATGGTGGGCGGCTTCGTTGGTTCCGCGATTACTATGATTCACTATTTCCCTCACTTCAAACAAACCGGCCCGGATGAAGGCAATGTAGTTGGTATTTTTGCCACCGGCCCGATGAGTGATAACCGTTTTATGAACTTATTATCCGAAGTTATTGCTACGTTTATGTTTATGTTGGCAATCCTTTGCCTCGGCAAAATGAGTGACGGTTTATTCCCATTCATCGTTGGTATGTTAGTTGCGTCCATTGGTTTTTCCTTCGGTTCTACCACCGGTTTTGCGCTCAATCCTGCGCGCGATTTTGGCCCTCGCTTGGCTTATGCAATCTTACCGGTACCTAACCGCGGGACTGCCAACTGGGGTTACGCTTGGGTTCCTGTTCTGGGACCTATCATCGGGGCAACCATAGCCGTATTATTTTTCTTGGCTGTTGCGCCTAAATAAGGGTGAGTAATGTTAGGTAATTGCCGCTCGTAAACGAGCAGAGGAGGCTCAGGGTGGTAATTACCTAATGAATCATGAATCATAGCCATTAAATCAAATCAGGAGTCTGAATTATACAGTCGTTTTGAAATGTATTAAGAGACCACGGGAAAACCGTAGTGTCTAAATGAAGCAAGGGACTGAAACTATACGCAGAAAGGACAATATCATGGATTTTTTAGATGCTGTAGAAAATAAACAACGTATTATTCAGGAATTCGTTCCCGGCAAACAGGTTACAATTGCTCATATTATTGCCAATCCAAAACCTGAGTTGTTCCGTAAAATGGGACTCGATGAAAAACAACGCGGTGCTATCGGTATTTTGACGATTACACCGGGTGAAGGTACGATTATTGCCGCTGATATTGCTTCGAAAGCAGCCGGCATTGAACTCGGTTTTGTGGATCGTTTTTCCGGCGCTTTACTGATTACCGGGGATATATCCGGTGTAGAATCAGCTTTAAAAGCGGTAATGGAAGGGTTAGAAAAGATTTTAGGGTTCTTCCCGACTAAAGTTACGCGCACCTGATGAAGAAATTCGTCAGTCATTCATACTAGTGTCAGTTATTTTTAATAGGTATTTGCAGGGAATCTGTAGTATAATAGATGAGGATTCAATGGTATTATAAAGCCTGCAGATTGTGAGGTGAGCAGATGGAACAGGCAGAAAAAGCGTTAAAAACGGTAATTATGGTAGGCCGCACGGAAGTGGGGAAAACCACTCTTGCAAATACGCTGATGTATGGCAGTCCGGAAGCTCGTAAGACACAATCTATAGGTCGTATTGGGTCGATTATCGATACACCCGGTGAATTTGTTGAAAATTCCATATACTATCGGGCTATTTTATTGAATGCCTATGATGCGGACATCGTATTGTTTTTAAATGAAGCTAATGAGAAGGAAAGTATTTTTCCGCCGAATTTTGCCGCTTCGTTTAACAGGGAAGTTATTGGGGTTATTACTAAGACGGATTTAGGGGGCGACGCAGCGAGAGCTCGCAAAAATCTCAAGGAGGCCGGAGTCAGCCGAATTTTTGAAATATCGGTACATGATGCCGAATCCGTAAAGGAATTGCGTGATTATATTTCTCAGGAGCCGTAGCCGTATATTACGGAAACCGGTATAAGACATTAGTAGTGAATATGATGGTGGTAAATTATGAATTTTAAGCAGAATTTAGCAAGTGTATTAGCTGGTGCCTATAAGCTGGATTATCGTTGGCTCCAGATCAAAGACAATGAAATTTTTATCTATAAAGATGTAAAGGACGCAGCCGAAACGCCGTTGGCTTTACATTTTGATCCTGCCTTTAACGAGCAGGTTATCGCCTTGTGCGAGCAAACAGTAGGTTCGATTACCGAACCTATCTTGATTGATACGATTTTACAAGCTCATTGTGCGGCAGAAGCCCATGAAATTTATTACGATGAGAAACTCTATGCCGAAAAAGCGGTGGCTATTCGCCATAAACCGAATGAGTTGACGGCTATTTTAGAAACAGGCGAACGCTATTTATTGACATTAAACGGCGTTGTTAAAACGAATCCGGGCGACTGGGTAATTCGTGGCGTTAACGGGGAAGAATATCCTTGTGATCCGGAAATTTTTAAAATGTTATATGATGTAATGGACGAATCCAAAAAATAATATATTGAATAGGATTCTTAATTATCGAATGCTCAGGCATCGGTCTATTGACCGATGCCTTTTTGTTACATAGATTTATGTATAGGCTTATTTAGTTGTATTTTTTAAGTGCATATATAGCAATGGATATGGATTGCCTTGCTCATCAAGTTCGGTGCGTTTATACACGCTAAACCCCATGTGTTCATAGAACCCTTTAGCTTCCGGATTTTGCTCATTAACGGCGACATGATTGAGTCCGAAGGTATCTATGCAGTATTGAATCAATTGTTTGCCAATGCCTTGGCCACGCATGGTCGGTGCGATAAACAGCATCTCCAAGGTTTGGTCGGCGATACCCATAAAGGCGATAGGCTGTTGATCATCTTCGGCTACAATTAAGTGGGGAATGCCGGTCAAGGCTTCAGGTACATATTAATATTGGATGTATTAATATTTAAACAGAGATACAAAAAAGCCCATAATACAAATGCTTTTGAGCAACGTATTATGGGCTTTGAACTACTTGTTGGTTTATTTTTCCGGATGATGCACGAGTACTTTATCCGTATCGATTTCGTGGATTTTGTGGAAGTATTCTTGGGCGTATTCCAAATCTTCCGGTGTATTGATGTCGATGAAAATATCCGCTTCTAAGGTGTTTTCCTTCAATGGTAATTGTAATAGCGGTACTTCTTTGTAGAAGGAATGAAGTAATTTTTCACCGGCTGCGATTTTTTCTTTCATAATCGGTAAGAGTTTGCGATTATAAATGGCGTGCAAGCAAATATCTTTGCCGTTTAGGATAGGTACTACGACCTGAGCAACGCCTTGGGCTTCTACCATGCGGTCCAATACTACGAGGGAGAGGAACGGCATGTCAACGCCGATGACGAAGAGGTTTTCCGCATCGGTAGCTTCAAAAGCTGTGGCTACGCCGCCTAAGGTATGATGCCCCGGATATTTGTCTTCCACAACAGTGGCGTCTTTTAACGGTTCAAATTTATCGAAAAGGGTCTTATTATCGGTTACAATAATAGGGTCTTTTTCGAAGGAAAAAGCTAACATAGTATAAATAGTTTCAATTAATGTTTGGTCGCCGAATTTGGCAAAAACTTTGTTATAACCCATGCGGGAACTGTTGTGACCCGCTAAGATAACCGGTTGTAAAGTTGCTAAATTTTCATACATAATAATGACCCCCTTTAAAATGTTCCTCTGTATAATAATGATACCATATACGCATAAATGAAATAAAGAAAAATCATGTGAAATTGAAATTCTATAGTATTAATTTTGCATAATACATCTTGATTTAGAGGAGTATATGAGCATAACGTATACTCGAAAAATGAAGTTGAAAATCACTTCCAATTAAGCCTAATAAAACCACAAGGCGTTGACTTTAAATTGCTTTAATTTAAAGTTAACGCCTTAATTGGTTACATAATATTTAGTTGTCGTTGTTTTTGAACCGAAGAATGAAGGTTGTTCCTTCACCCGGTTCACTCTTAACAGCTACGGAACCACTGTGGATTTCCATAATATGTTTTACAAGGGCAAGACCAAGGCCGCTGCCTTCGCGTTTGCTGTTGCGGCTCGGATCGGCCTGATAGAAACGTTCAAAGATACGGGCTTGTTTATCTTTAGGAATGCCGATACCTTCGTCGGTGACGCTGACAACGGTAAAGCTTTCTTTGGAGCAAATATTAACAATAATATGATTATCCAGATTTTTGCTGAATTTAATCGCATTGTCAAAGAGATTGATAAATACTTCTTCAATCAACTTAGGGGAGAGAAGTAAGGATGGGCTTTCACCGGTCATGGCCAAGGTGATATTTTTGCCTTGTCGCTTAGTGGCTAATTGCTGCCAAGCCGAATTAATGACAGAGCGTATTGAGGTTTGTTCAAATAGTACCTCAGATCCTTCGTCTTCAATGCGGGAGAGTTTTAAAATAGTGTCGATTAGTTCCTGCATGTGAAGGGCAGCGGTATGAATATGACCGCCCAGTAGGGTTGCTTCTTCTTTGTTGGGATACATACCCTTAGCAAGAATTTCCGCATAGCCGCTGATGGTAGTAAGCGGTGTTTTTAGTTCGTGTGATACATTTGAGGTAAACTCATGACGGCGCTGTTGCTCTAAATAGCTCTGCGTAATATCAGAGATGATAACGAGCAAGCGACCTTTGTAGCGATCGTCTTCCGTAATGTGGAAGATAATATGAAAATGTTGATTATCTTTGTGAAGCAGGTATTCGCCACCTTGATGCTTACGCATGGCATTAATAACCTGTTTACGCCACTCCACATCATCGGAGAGCAATAATAAGGATTCGCCGTGCAATTCGCTCTTGGCGTTTAAAAACTCTTTTAAGTGTTCATTATATGTAATGATTGTGCCGTCTAATTCAGCCAATAAGAGCCCTTCGTCCATTTCTTCCATAATAGACCGGAGGGTATTTTTTTCGGCTTGTAAACGCAAAATCATAGCTTCCAGTTCGTTTTTTTGAAAAGACAGACGCGATAAGAGCGGTGTAATTTCATTGTACGCCTCGTCAATAACCGGTTTTGTATCGCCGTGCGAGGTCCAGGCTTTTACAATTTCTTCAATCGGATAGATGGCATCAGCCGTCCAACGCCGAGCTAAGAGATAACAACCGCCCGACATGGCCGCAAAGAGCAGGAAGAGCCCCGGTGCGGCGTCTAAGATAACTTTGTAAACGGTAGAACCGTTACGGGATACGCGCAGAATCGAGTTATCCGGTAGACGAATGGCCTCGTAGTAACTGATGGCATGGATGGTGGAGGAGTCACGAATATCACTGCCTTCGCCGTGGAGGATGGCCTGTGATATTTCGGGCCGCTGCAGATGATTATCCATTGAATCCGCATCGTGGACGGAATCGAATAATACTTTTCCTTCGTAGGAAATCCAGGTAATACGTAAGGTATTATTGGTGGATTGGGCAATGGCTTGTAATCGGTCCGGTGTTAATGTGCCTGTAGACGCAATAATTCGACCTTCCGTATAGAGTACGGTGCGAAAATCATGTTTCCAGTTATTGTAGAATAAATAACTGAGAATTACGGTGCTGACTACGAGACTCAACATGCCTAAACCGAACAGGGCACGGAAAAACTTCTGTCTCATATGGTGGCCTCCCAACGATATCCGATGCCGCGGACAGTCTTAAGATGACGGCCGGCATGGCCTAAATGCTGTCTTAAGGTAACAACATGCATGTCAACGGTACGGGATTCGCCTTCATAGGAGAAGCCCCAAACAACTTCCATAATGCGTTCACGGGAAAGGGCAATGCCCGTGTTTTCCATGAAGTAGAGTAAGAGTTCGTATTCTTTGAGGGTTAACGCAATAGGTTGGCCGTCAAGGGTGACGATGCGACTGTCTTTGTCGAGTACTAAATCATCACATGTGAGCACGGATTTCTTAGGTGGCGTTGTCGGACGGGTACGACGCAATAATGCCTTTATACGGGAAACAAGTTCAACGACGCCGAAAGGCTTGGTAATGTAATCATCGGCACCGCCGTCGAGACCTTGCACGACATCAATTTCGGAAGTTTTGGCGGTAATCATAATATCGGCAAATCCTGGGTAGCAGGTTTTTCACGAAGTTTATTTAAGATGGATAAACCGTCTTCACCTTCCAGCATAATGTCGAGCAAGACAAGTTGAGGCCGGCGTTCTTCCAGGGCGTCCCAAAAGGGTCCGCTTGACTCGAAGGTGCCGACCTCAAAGCCCTGCCCGTTTAACACATAGGAGATAAGTCCGCGAATGCTGTCTTCATCTTCTACACAATAAATTAAAGGGTGGGTCTGTTTCATAGCTATCTCCTTATTCTGATAGAAAAAAAGGAACGAACTGCATTGAGTTCGTTCCGGGGAGTTTCCTGTTATCAACCGAAGCGACCGTTAATGTAGTCAGCCGTTTTTGGCTGTGTTGGTTCGGTAAATATAGTCTTTGTTTTATTATATTCTACCAAATCTCCCATTAAGAAGAAAGCGGTTTTATCAGAAATACGAGCAGCTTGTTGCATATTGTGTGTAACAATAACAATTGTGTAGTCTTCTTTTAATTCTAACGCTAATTCTTCGATTTTAGCAGTGGAAATAGGATCGAGCGCACTGGTAGGTTCGTCCATGAGGATTACGTCAGGGCGAGTTGCCAAGGTACGAGCGATGCAAAGACGCTGTTGTTGACCACCGGATAAGCTGATGGCACTTTTGTGTAAGCGGTCTTTTACTTCATTCCACAAGGAAGCTTGGGTCAAGCTTTTTTCAACGATTTCGTCGAGTTCGCTTGCTTTTTTGATGCCTTGTAAACGCGGGCCGAAGGCTACGTTGTCATAAAGGCTTTGTGGGAATGGGTTAGGTTGTTGGAAAACCATGCCTACGCGGTGACGAAGAACGATTGGTTCCATGTCGGCGTAAATATCTTCGCCTTCTAAAAGGATTTTACCTTTAACGGTAACATCACCTTCAAGGTCATTCATGCGGTTTAAGATACGTAAGAAGGTGGATTTACCGCAACCGGAAGGCCCGATTAATGCAGTAATTTCGTTCTTCTTAATGTTCATGTTGATATTTTTTAAGGCATGGAAGGTGCCGTAGTAGAAATCGAGGTTTTCTACTGTAAACGCGTTGCCTACCGCTTGATCGGCTACAGCTTTAGCACCGGCATTTACCAACACTTGCTGATTGGGCATTGCTACTTCAGAAATTTCCATTATTTATTGTCTCCTAGGTTTTTACGATTAAGGTGACGGCTCAAGGCACGAGCACCGATACTGAATGTGAAAACGAGCGCTAAAAGTACGAGAGCACTTAAGTTGGCCATGGCACTTGCATTTGGATCTAAAGATTCACTGCGGGACGCCCAAATTTGAAGGGATAATGTTTCACCGGAACGGAATGGGTTGAACGCATTGGTAGGGGACGTAATGTCCGTGCTGGCCCAATTGATGTCGGTACTCATACCGGCGGTAAACATAAGAGCAGCGGCTTCACCGAATACACGGCCGGCTGCCAAGATAATGCCTGTAATAATAGCCGGGAATGCGGCCGGAATTAATACGCGGCTGATAGTTTGCCATTTGGTAGCACCTAATCCGTAACTACCTTTGGCATAGGATGCCGGTAAGGCGCGTAAGGCGTCTTCTGTAATGGTTGCGATAAGCGGTAAGGTTAAGATGGATACCGTTAATGCACCGGCAAATAAGTTCCATTGGGAGTTGGTCATGATGATGAACACCAAGTAACCGAACAAACCGAGAACGATGGAAGGTAAAGAAGATAAGGTTTCAATAGAGATACGCATAATCTTTTGTGCTTTACCTTTAGTTGCGTATTCCGCCATGTAGATACCGGCACCGATGCCGAGAGGAATACTGATGAGTAAGGCTAAGAACACGAGATAAATCGTATTGAAGAATTGGTTACCGATACCGGTTGGTGAGAATGCTAAGAGCTCAGGTTTGAACTCACTCAAGGCACTCCAGGCAATATGGCCGACAAAACCAACTAACAGTAATAAGGTAGCGCCTGCAAGGATATGCAAACCCAGTGTAACCAAGCGGTCGGTAGATAAAGCCCGTCGACGAGGGCCCGGAATGGCTTTACTTGCTTTCACTTAGGTTGCCTCCTTTAGATGTAATGTAGCGAATGAGTAAAATGAACAATAAGGAAATTACGAATAGGAATAATGCCATGGTCCATAATGCCATATTGTATTCACTGCCTTCCATAGTACCGCCCATATCCGCTGCAATCGCACTGGTTAAGTTAACGGTAGGATCCAATAAGGATTTAGGGAAGGCTTTCATTTTACCGATTACCATGGCTACCGCCAAGGCTTCACCGAAGGCACGAGCTAAGCCGAGTACAACACCGGCCAAGATACCGTGTTTAGCTACCGGTAAAACGATTTTGTAAATTACTTCCCAGCGGGTAGCACCTAAGCCGTAAGCGCCTTGACGGTATGTTTTAGGCACACTGTTAATGGCGTTCATGGTTACAGATGTAATCGTTGGGAAAATCATGATTGCGAGTACAATGGATGCTGCCAATACGGAGAAACCGCTGTCAGCTGTAGTGTACTTCTGAAGGAAAGGTACCAAGATGGTAAGACCTAGCCAACCGTAGATGATTGAAGGAATTCCTACAAAAATTTCAATCACCGGTTGCCAGAAACGACGTCCGACGCTAGGTGTAATTTCCGCCATGTAGATGGCTAACGCAATACTTACAGGCGTTGCCATTAACAAGGCGAGAGCACAGGTAATAAGAGAGCCGACAATATAAATGCCGGCTCCAACGTGGCCGCCGCCGGCAAGCGTGTCGGCGGGCTGCCACTGGGTTGAGAATAGGAATTCTGAAAGACTGTGCCCGTAGATAGTGAAGGTACCGGTACCACGATAGAGGAGGAAGATCCCAATCGCTGCTGTAATAATCAGTAGGAAGAGACCTGCGCCTCTGATAACGTTACGCCATATTCTATCGGCGCGTAAAGTGCTTTCAATGTTCATCTATTATTACCCCTATTTTTACTGTTTAACTTTAGAGGCTACACCGTAACCTTGAGCTTCCAATTTTTTACCATATTCATCAGACATGATGAAGTCTAAGTATGCTTTTTGAAGAGCATCAGGTTGGCCTTTAGTGTACATGTGTTCGAAGCCCCATACTTTGTAAGAACCATTGTAGCTGTTTTCGAGGGTAGGAGCCACGCCGTCGATGGAGATAGCAGTTACGCTGGAGTTATTTAACAAGTAAGGAAGAGCTACATAACCGATAGCGCCAGGAGTGTTGGCGATACTCTGAATTAAAGCACCGGAGTCGTCAGTTTCTAACGATTTGTTGGAAGCTTCTTGGTTTTTGTCAAGAGCAAATTCAGAGAAGAGAGCACGAGTACCGGAAGTAGTAGGACGAGTTACCAATACTACGTTCTGGTCAGGACCGCCAACATCTTTCCAGTTAGTTACTTTACCGGTGAAGATGTCGATCAATTGTTGTTTAGTCAAGTTTGGAACTGCTTTAGCAACGTCTTTGTTCGCTACAGTTGCTACAGTTACGATTGCTACTTTGTGGTCAACGAGTTCAGCTGCTTTTTCTTTGGATAATTTTGTTTCAGCAGGAACGTCGGAGTTACCGATGTTTACAGTGCCGTCGGAAACTTGTTTCAAGCCGGTACCGGAACCGCCACCGTTCAATACGATGGATACATCAGGATGTTTCTTTTTGAATTCAGCCGCAGCATCTTTTGCTAATGGAAGTAAAGCGGAAGAACCGGAAGAAGTGATGGTTCCTTTTAATGCTTGAGAGTTTGCAGGGGCAGAGCTGTCATTGCCACAACCAAGTAAACCGAGTGTTAACACGCTTGCTACTGCCATTGCTGTAAATGCCTTACGTTTGAAGTTCATGATTCAATTGCCTCCTAATTAGAAATGGACGTATTTACCAATTTAGTTTGTACACACAGTATAACTAAGCTGTGTAAAGTTTTTCATGTCCCTCTGTAAAAGTTTTGTAAAATTAATAATAAATGAGAATAAGTTCGATATAGTTTGTCGCAAGGTGGTTCTTATAGGCTTATATAAATAGTTTTTTATTAGATAGGAAATTTGAATGGATTTTGTATGTTTTATTTATGAAGCAAATGTCTTTTATGGACGGAACTCATAAATCCTTTGATTTAAAATGACGATTTTGGGACGTTGAAAGTAGATAATTTCGGTAGATTTGAATTGCACATTCATGATTTAGTGCTATAATTTATTTAAACTATATTCTATAGAAGATTAAAACGACATCTGATGGGGTTATAGAAGCTATGGTTGCAGAAAAAAGAGAAAGGTGTTTAGAAAGGAGCGATTATGATGCGCGTGGATATGAACAGTGATTTAGGTGAAAGTTTCGGTGCGTATACGTTGGGGATGGATGAAGCGGTGCTTACGCATGTAACCAGTGCTAATGTGGCTTGTGGTTGGCATGCCGGGGATCCGTTGATTATGGCGAAGACGGTAGAACTCTGTAAAGCCAAAGGCGTGGCTGTCGGTGCTCATCCGGGTTATCCCGATTTAATGGGATTCGGACGGCGCAACATGACCATTACACCGGCGGAAGCTAGAGCATATATGCTCTATCAGGTAGGGGCTTTGCAGGCTTTTTGTAAAACCGCAGGCGTGCCGCTGCAGCATGTAAAACTTCATGGTGCTTTTTACAATACGGCTTGCGTGGATTCGAAATTAGCGTCCGCTGTATTGGACGGTATAGAAGCGCTGGGTGATGGCATTGCCATTATGGCACTCAGTGGCAGTGTTATGGTTGAGTTGGCCAAAGAACGCAACATTCCGGTTATTCAGGAAGTGTTTGCCGATCGCGGCTATACAGCTAAAGGGACTTTAGTACCGCGCAGTGAACCGGGCGCATTTGTCAAAGATCCGCAAGAAGCGTTGGCCCGTATTTTGCAAATGGTAAAAGAAGGCACCGTAGTGGCTAATACGGGTGAAACCATTCCGATTGTAGCCGATTCCATTTGTGTTCACGGTGATAATCCGGAGGCGGTAGCCTTTACGAAGGAACTTCGGGAAGGGCTCGAAAAAGCGGGTTTAACGGTGGCTAATTTTGTCGGCTAGTGATAAAGAGGTATTAAGGGAGGTTTTCTATGAAGCGAGTTGATGACAATAAAAAAAGTTTGTCCGTTTTAATCGGGGCGGCCTTTTTGATGGCTACATCGGCCATTGGCCCGGGGTTTATGACGCAGACGGCGGCTTTTACGGATCAGTTTAGAGCGGACTTTGCCTTTGTTATTGTGGCATCCGTTGTTTTATCGTATATAGCGCAGCTCAATGTGTGGACCATTATTGCCGTTTCCAAGTTGCGCGGTCAGGATATTGCGAATCGCGTATTGCCGGGACTCGGTTATTTTGTAGCCTTTCTGGTTGCTTTGGGCGGTTTAGCTTTTAACATCGGTAATATCGGTGGGGCCGCTCTTGGGATTAATGTAATGATTGGGCTTGATACAAACATCGCGGCTGTTTTGTCGGCCGTTTTAGGCGTCATTGTCTTTATTTCTCACAAGGCGACCAAAGCTATGGATGCGGTGACCAAATACTTAGGGATTTTAATGCTCTTATTAATTGCCTATGTTACCGTGGTAGCAGCACCGCCGGTTGGGACAGCCATAAAGCATAGTGTGCTGCCGCTAAAATATGAATGGCTTGCTACCATCACTTTACTTGGTGGTACGGTTGGCGGCTACATTACTTTCTCCGGCGGTCATCGTTTGATTGATGCCGGCATAGTAGGTGAGGAAAATTTATCGCAAGTACGTCGTTCCGCCACCCTTGGCATGGGCGTAACAACCTTGGTGCGAGTGCTTTTCTTCTTGGCCGTATTGGGCGTGGTAATGCAGGGCTATACTTTGGATGCAGGCAATCCGGCTGCTGATGCGTTCCGTTTTGCCGCCGGTGAAATCGGCTATCGTATTTTCGGCTTAGTATTCTTCTGTGCCGCCATCACTTCCGTAGTAGGCGCGGCTTACACATCGGTGTCATTTTTAAAAACTTTGTTTAAAACGGTGGGACGCCATGAAAATCTTTGGATTATCGGTTTCATCATTGCGTCGGCGGTTATCTTGGTACTCATCGGCAAGCCGGCTATGCTCCTTATCGTAGCAGGCTCGTTGAACGGCCTTATTTTGCCGGTTACTTTAGCCGTTATGTTGATTGCGGCCAAACGTAAAGACATTATGGGAGAATATAAGCATTCCCCAATATTACTGTGGAGCGGTTGGGCCGTAGTCGCTATTTCCGCGTACATCGGTTATATTTCGTTACAAGGTATTTTGAAATTAATTCAGTAGCTTAAAAATAAACTGGCTACTCATTGATTAGGAGGTGGCGGCATTGATACCTATACAGGAAACATTGCGCTTTGCACCGGTGGGAGATAAAGCGGTGACGGCCGTATTCGGAGATACAATCGATCCGGCCATTAATCGCAGAATTCGTCATACGGTGCAGGCTTTGCAAGTTGAAGTAGGCCATACCATTGAAGAAATGGTACCTACGTATAGTTCGATTTTAGTGATTTATGATCCCCTGAAAAAAGATTATGACGCCATTTGCGATATGATAAGCGCAGCGTCGCAAACAGAGAATGAAACAGCTGCAGCCGACAAGGTAAGGGTCGTAGAGATTCCCACCGTGTATGGCGGCGAGTATGGCATGGATATGGACTTTGTAGCCGAACATGCAGGGCTTACGACGGCAGAAGTCATCAATATTCACAGCGGTACCGATTATTTGGTGTACATGTTGGGATTCATTCCGGGCTTTACCTATCTTGGCGGTATGGATGAACGCATTGCCACACCGCGTCTTACTACGCCGCGCACCCTGATTCCGGCCGGCTCTGTAGGTATTGCGGGGGCACAAACGGGTATGTACCCATCCGATTCGCCGGGCGGCTGGCAAATTATCGGACGCACACCGGTTCGTCTATATGATGGGAACAGTGAAAAACCTACCCTTTTGGAAGCCGGTGATTATGTGCGCTATGTGCCGGTTTCGGAAGAAGAGTTTTTAGATATTAAGGCCCATTTGGCGACCTATGAAGTGAAGACATTTTATTGTAAGGAGAGTGAGCTCCATGGGCGATAATACTTTTACAAAAAACGGGGCCGCTCATGCCTTTCATTTGATTGGCAATCCTCATAGCGGCGTGTCGCCTATGGCGTATTGGCAAATAGAACAGCCGGGCTTTTTTACAACCGTTCAAGACGGCGGTCGGGCGGGCTATCAGCAGTATGGTATGCCGGTAGCCGGGGCCATGGATCAAGAGAGTTATGAGCTGGGGCAACGTTTGGTGGGTAATCCCTTTAATCTGGGCGCTTTGGAATGTACCGTTATGGGGCCTACCTTTACGGTTGTTGAACCCTGTGTAGTAGCCTTTACAGGTGCTTTGATGGGACCTATGGTTAACGATGTGCCGGTGGCGATGAATGAGGCGATTCGCTTACAAACGGGTGATGTAGTATCATCCACATTCAGTACGAATGGCGTACGTATGTATATTGCGGTGCGCGGCGGTTTTAATGTACCTGTAATAAACGACAGTGTGGCTACGCATGTAAAATCAAAGTTGGGCGGCTATGGTGGCAGTCGTTTGCAAAAAGGGCATGTGCTCATACTCGGCGATGAACGAATCGCCACGATCGGGCTTAATCGAGCAGTTTTACCTGATTATACCGTGCCTGTTCAGTATGAAACACCTATGGCACGACGACCTAAGCAGGCAATTCGTATCGTGTTAGGACCTCAGGCGGATAGATTTACGGAAGAAAGCTATGTCATTATGACGAGCGAGCCTTATGAGATTACCGCGGCTTCCGACCGGATGGGTTATCGCTTGGCCGGGGCTAAATTGAATCACATAGACGGTGCGGATATTATTTCCGACGGTGCCGTATTTGGATCGATTCAAGTGCCTGCCGATGGTCAGCCGATTATTTTAATGGCCGACCGCCAGACTACCGGCGGTTATACTAAAATTGCTACGGTTATCACCCCTGATTTGCCGATTTTGGCACAAATGGGACCGGGTGAAACTGTAAAATTTGAAATTGTAACGGTTGCAGAGGCTCAGGCTATTTATAAGAAGTATTGTACCATGTGGCGTTAAACAAGAGACAATATTACGGTCAGCACAGCTGTATTTAACCGTTATATAACGGACCGGAATTCTGCTACAGCTACCCGAAGCCAGATAATTCAGCTAAGCTGTTTTATCTGATTTCGGGTATTTTTGCTATGGTAATCGGTGCGTTGTATAATAAAGGTAGATTTTATAGAATTTTAGCGTATAATAAAAACGTGACTAAAATATATTTTTTTACCTTACTACTTAACATACATGTTATAGACCTGTAATATGTATTGTCTTATGCAACAGCTGACATACAGGCTGTCGCTTAGGAGGAATTTAACTTATGAGACCGACCCACATAGAAATCGATACGGCCATTATTCGTGAGAATTTGCGTCGCATCAAAGATAGTTTACCGGAATGGAGTACCAGCACGGCGGTAATTAAAGCTAACGGCTATGGCCATGGCAGTGTCATGGTAGGCCGTATTGCTGTAGAAGAAGGCTATGAATCGCTGGCCGTAGCTTTTCCGGAAGAAGCCTTACCACTTCGTGCGGCCGGGATTATGGTGCCGATTTATTTATTGGGCATTACCTTGCCCCAATCGTTTGATTTAATTGTGGAAGGTAATTCTCGACCGGCTATCTGTGAGTCCACTGAATTGGCGGCTTTGGAAGCTTGTGCCGCCCGTCATGATACGATTATTGAATGTTGTATTGCCGTTGATACGGGGATGCATCGTATCGGTATTCATCCGGATCACGCCTTGGATTTTATGCAAAAAGTGGAAGCGTATCCGCATTTACATGTGGATGGGTTCTTTTCTCATATGGCCAGTGCTGATGCGGCCGATAAAACCAGTGCGCACCAACAAACGGCCTTGTTCCGCAATATGGTGGAAATGATTCGCGCCCATCGCTCCGAACCGTTCCGTTTTTCCTTGGCTAACAGTGCCGGTTTGTTGTCGGTTAAAGATAGCTTATTTACCGATGCGCGTCCCGGTATTATTCAGTATGGCATCATGCCATCCTTAGACGTGCCGAATCGCTTAGGCTTGCGCCCGGCGTTAAGTATGTACAGCAAAGTTGTACATGTGCAACATTTAAAAGCCGGTGAACGCATCGGTTATGGTGGTACCTATACGACGGACCGTTTGACCACGGTCGCTACCGTGCCGGTAGGGTATGCCGATGGCTATCCGCGCAGCCTGTCGAATCGCGGCAGTGTGCTCATTCATGGTCGTCGCTGTCCTATTGTAGGCCGTGTATGCATGGACCAGTTAATGGTGGCTATGCCGGAGGGCGTACCGGTTCATCCCGGCGATGAGGTCGTCTTAATCGGCACACAAGGTGATGAAAGCATAACTGTACTTGAAATTGCCACCTTGGTTGGCACCATCCCGTATGAAATCTTCTGTGATTTCTCGGAACGGGTACCGCGTATTTATATATAGGTATATTTTGGGCAGGTGCTTGCCGCGTTTTAATTAAACGTAAAAAGGTCCTTTAACTCGTAAAAATATTATAGTTTTAATAGCAGGGCATATAAAAAAAGTTCCCTATTACGACTGAACTCATGATTGAGTACGGTTGTGATAGGGAACTTTTTGTGTATTGATACCTATATTGAATTAGTATTGGAAGTTTTTAGTTTCCATAAGTTTGGCAATGACGGTACCGAAACGTCTTAAAATATATTTTATGTTCGTAATGTGTTCCGGTGTAGCGTCAAAGACAATGAAACTAATGCTGAGGGCGGCCACGATTTGGTTGTTTACGCGCAGCGGCATGGCAATACAGCGGGCGTATTTTGTGATTTCCTCCTCTTCGTAAGTAAATTCATCATTAGAGTCTTTATGGATATCCTGATAGAGTGCATCTACCGTAGGAATGGTATTCTCGGTTAACTGCGGTAATGAATTCGGGAACAGTTGGCGTAAGTCCTCCAAGGAGTGGTCGTATAATAAGGCTTTGCCTAAGGCGGTGGCATAAGCCGGTAAGCGTTTGCCGATGGAGGAAATCAGCTGCAATGGTTTCGGACTGTTTACCTTTTGCAGGTACATAATTTCATTGCCTTCCAAGACACCCAGGTGGATGGTTTCTTTACACAAGGAAGACATAGTCTCCATTTGGTCCTTAATGAGTGTCAAAATATCTCCGTTATGCTGGTACGTATTGCCGATGATGAAGGCCTGTTTACCAATAGTATATATTAGAGATTCGTCTTCGCAGAGTAAGAAGTTATTATCTACTAATGTTTTTAAAATAGGGGTGAGCGTACTTTTTGGACAATCGAGCTGTGTAGCAATTTGCGACAAGGTTAATCCGTTACTGCCGGCCACTGTTTCAAGAATCTTAATAACTCGCAAAGTCGGTTTATGTTGTGTGGGCGAAGGTGTGCAATCGGATGGCAAGGCATCATGTTTAATTAATTTTTTGGAAGGCATATTAAAAACCTCCTTTCTCAAGATTGTTTTATTTAAAGGTAGTTTATTATGCCAAAATCTTTAACGTATATAATTTGCATATATATTGTATCACGTTTGTTCGTATATGCATACCATAATATGATTTTCGCAATTTAGTGCTTTTGATTATTGCTATTATGACAAATAGTTATTGCGTATATACGAATGTTATTGACTTTTACGTATGATAAGTATATGATAAGAACATAAATAGTACGTAAATGATATTTGTGTTTGTATATGCGAAACACAAAAACAATTCTTATATGCGAACAGGTTGAATTTAGACTGTAATTAAAAGTATGTATATCAGTACAAGTTTGTGAAAATATACAAAATGCGTGTGAAGAAGTTACTCTTTTTAGAAGCTTGGCAATGACCGGCTTAAACCTGTAAACAAGTGCATTGTGGAGGTGTAACAGATGAAAGGTATTCATGTAGGCTCAATTGATAATGTAGCAACAGCTATTGAGCCCTTACAAGTTGGCGAAGAGGTTCTTGGCGTAGTGATTAAAGAACCGATTCCAAAAGGTCACAAATTTGCGACGGAACGAATCGCCAAAGGCAGTCCCGTTATTAAATATGATTCCCATATCGGTGTAGCTGAAGTAGATATTGAACCGGGCCAATGGGTTCATGTTCACAATATCGAAGGCGAACGCGGTCGCGGCGACTTGGATTCGGAAGTTCGCGATATTGATCAAGATGTAGAACGTAAGACAAATATTGAAAAAGGTAAAGACAGCTATAAATTGACCGGGTATCGCCGCAGTGATGGCAGCTTCGGTTTCCGCAATCATATCTTGGTAATCCCAAGCGTTCACTGCGCCAACAAAGTAGTAGAACGTATTGCCAACGGTGTTATGTACAGTGATGTGGAACGTCGTGATGACACCAAAGTTGTATATGTAAATCATCAACACGGTTGTAGCGAACTTTCCTATGATGCGGATCAGACGAAAGATGTTATTGTAGGCACCGCAGCTAATCCAAACGTATATGGCGTTTTGGTAGTCGGCCTCGGTTGTGAAGTAGTGCAGGCTCACACCGTAGCTGAAGAAATTAAAGCTCGCGCACCGTATAAGAAAGTAGAATTTTTCACAATTCAGGCCACCGGCGGTACGGAAAAGAGTATTCGTCGTGGCACAGAAATTGTTAAAAATATGTTGGCCGAAGCTTTAAAAGAAGAACGCAGTGAAGGTACCTTGGCGGATGTAGTACTCGGTACTGAATGCGGCGGCAGCGACAGCTTCTCCGGTTTAAGTGCCAATCCGGCGCTCGGCGTAGCTTCCGATATCGTAGTCAGTCACGGCGGGGCCGTAATCTTAGCGGAAACAACCGAACTTATCGGGGCGGAACATATCTTGGCAAAACGCGGTATCAATGGTGTTGTCAGTGAACAAATCATGAGTACCATCAAAGGGTTTGAACAAGAAGTTATCGACTCCAATGCGGATATTCGCGGTGCTAACCCGAGTCCGGGCAATATTGAAGGCGGCCTCAGCAGTATTGAAGAAAAATCTTTAGGTTGTATTTATAAAGCCGGTAACAGTCCGGTAGTAGCCGTAAAAGATTATGCAAAACCGATTGTGGATAAAGGCTTAACCTTTATGAATACACCGGGCAATGATATTGAACAATTGAGCGGCATGGTAGCCGGCGGATGTAATATTGCAGTATTCACAACCGGTCGCGGCACACCGACAGGCAGCCCGATTGCACCGACAATCAAAGTATCGTCCAACACCTTTACATATAACAATATGAATGATGCTATCGACTTAAATGCGGGCACCGTAGTGGACGGTACACAGACAATTAAAGAAGTAGGCTATGAAATTGTAGATGCTATCGTTGAAGTAGCTGACGGCAAACTAACGAAAGCAGAACATAATGAACAGAATGACTTTTCAATTTGGCGCTTGGCCACAACCGTATAGTACGGCAGGCCTGACGCATGGCAGATGAGATTGTGTGTGAATCGAGTCGGCCGTGTTTCCAAGGAATATAAACAGTAAGTCCGGTAAGAGGTACGCGACTTAGTTGGTTTATAGGTGTATAGAGTGTTAATTTAAATTGGAGGTATGTATCATGGATTTGCAATTAAAAGACAAGGTTGTATTTGTAACCGGTGGCGGTAAAGGCATCGGCAGTGGTATTTCCCTTTCGTTGGCCCGTGAAGGTGCGATTCCTATTATTCTTTCCCGTTCGCCAATTACTGACGAATTCAAAAAAGATATGGAAGCTATCACGACTAACTATGAATTCATTCAAATTGACTTAAACGACACTGACAAAATCAAAGGCATCGTTGATGATGTAGCAGCTCGTCGCGGTGGCATCTACGGTATTGTAAATAATGCCGGTGCCAATGACAACAAAGACCTCGACACTACATCTTGGCAGGAATTTGAAAAGAGCATTCATGGCAACTTGACTCACTACTATGAATTGGTACACGCATCGGTAGACTACTTGCGTAAATCCAAAGGTTCTATCTTGAACATCACATCCAAAACGGCGTTAACCGGTCAAGGTAAAACCAGTGCTTATGCAGCTGCTAAAGGTGCTATCTTGGGTCTTACCCGTGAATGGGCAGCCGCTTTATTGGATGACGGCGTACGCAGCAACTGCGTAGTAGTCAGCGAATGCTGGACACCTTTATACGCTAATTGGATTAAAACATTTGACGATCCGGAAGCTCGTAAAAAAGTTATTACCGACAAAATTCCGTTGGAACGTCGTTTCACAACAATTGAAGAAATCGCTGACACAGCAGTTTTCGTATTATCGCCTAAATCCTCGCATACTACCGGTCAATGGGTATTCGTAGATGGCGGCTATGTTCATCTCGATCGTGCGTTGAGCTAATAGGAGGTACTGTACATGAATCAACAAGGTGCCGCAGGTAAACTCGTTACCAGCAGAAACATTAAAATCGCGTTTTGGTTAGTAACTTCTTTATTCTTCCTCTGGGGTTTCAGTTATGGCCTCTTGGATGTTATGAATAAAAACTTCCAAAATCACTTAGGTATTACTAAAGCCGTATCCGGCTTATTGCAAGCAGCTTACTTCGGCGGTTACTTCGTAATCGCAATTCCGGCCTCCATGGTAGCTACTAAATTCGGCTACAAAGGCGGTATCATTATGGGTCTGGCCTTATATGCATTAGGCGCTTTACTTATTATCCCGGCCAGTAACGAACAAAGCTTTAACTTATTCTTATTAGCCTTCTTTATTATCGCCTGCGGTCTCGGCAGCTTGGAAACAAATGCCAACCCGTACATTACCAAATTAGGTAGTGATGAAGATGCGGCGTTCCGTATCAACATGGCACAGAGCTTCAACGGTGTTGGTCAGTTCTTAGGACCAATCGTTGGCGGCGTATTGTTCTTGTCCTTATCCCACGGCAACATTGACCAAAACATGGCCAACGTTCAGATGGTATATGTAGGGATTGCCGTAGTAGTACTTGCTGTATTGGCACTCTTCGTGTTTACACGCATGCCGGAAGGTGCTGAAGTTAGCGAAGCAGCCGGTGATGTTGTAGAAGAAGATACTGACAGCTCTTATGGTAAATTATTCTCCTTCCGTCATTTCCGTTTAGGCGTTATTGCTCAGTTCTTGTATATTGCTGCACAAGTAGGTGCCGGCGCATTCTTCATTAACTACTCCGTAGAACACTGGCATGGTTTGGCTGACCATGAAGCGGCTTACTTCTTCAGTATCGCCTTGGTAGCCTTCTTACTTGGTCGTATCGTAACAACGCCTATCATGAAAAAGGTTAAAAGTAACGTAATCTTGGCTACATACTCTTTGATCAATGCAGGGATTATGGTTGTGTTACAGTTCGTACATGACTTACCGGCCGTTATCGTGCTTTGGTTATCCTTCTTCTTCATGTCCATCAGTTTCCCAACAATCTTCGCTTTGTCTGTTGTGAAAATTCCTAACAGCTTAGTTAAAAAAGCAGCCAGCTTGTTAATTATGAGTATCGTAGGTGGTGCGTTCATGCCGTTCTTCATGGGTTATGTAGCCGACCACTGGGGTACCGGTGCCAGCTTCTTACTCTTATTACCTTGCTTCTTATATGTAGCTTGGTACGGTTTGAATGGTGTATCTAAAGACTAATACGTACTGACAAGGATTGCCGGCTGAAATGTCGGCAATCCACTTATATGGCTAAAATTCAACGATAGCCTGTTATAAGAATGTCTTACATTAAAGGAGACGGTAACATGTTGGAAATTGTAGACTCCCATTTACATATATGGGACTTGGATGTATTACATTTACCTTGGTTGAATTCCTGCAAAGGGGTAATTCAGCAGAGCTTTTCCATGGATGACCTGGTTAGAGAATACGCCAAAGCCGGCGTAGACTTTAAAGGGGGCATTTATATCGAAGTGGACTGCGACGACGCGATTAAAGAAGATGAATTTATCTTCAAGTTGAACAGCCCTAAGATTTTGGCAAAAATTATGCGCGCTCGTAATTTGAGCGGTCATGTTCGTTTGCCGGCCGGCATCGTAGGTGTACGTGAACCGCTTCACATCGACAGCTCCCCACGGGGCCGTTGTTTGGAACGCAGCTTCATTGAAGGCCTTGAAGTATTGGCTGACACAGGCTTAATTTTTGAAAGCTGTAACCGTGTAGACGAATTGATTGATATTTATCAGGCAGCAGCACAAGTTCCGGACTTAAAATTAGTTATTAACCATTGCGGTAACGTAACGGAATTGACGCCGGACTACAAAGAAGCGATGACCAAATTGGCATCCTTGCCGAATGTATATTGTAAAGTATCCGGTTATGCTACGGAAGATAAGGTATTTGTTAAGAACTTATTAGACTTTATTTCCGGTACTTTTGACCATAGTCGCTTAATTTATGCATCAAACTTCCCGGTTGTGGAATTGTATTCTAACTTTAAGGATCATTTGAACTCCGTACGTGAATACTTCCATGATGATCCTGATATTTTCTCTAAAAATGCCAAAAAATTATATAAATTAAATAAACCTCAAGTATTTGCCAGCGTAATTAAACTTCGCCCTGAAAAAGCGGAATATTACAAGGCATTACATGCCGACCCATTCGCCAGTGTAAATAAAATGATTCGTGAATGCGGTATTACACACTATCAGATTTTCAATCGTGACGATTTGCTGTTTTCAATTATGGTCTATGAAGGCGATGATTTTGAATACGATATGGCAAAAATGGCCAATGATCCGGAAACACAGCGTTGGTGGCGTGAAACCGATCCGTGTCAAACTCGTATCGAAGGCGCTCAGAAAAATGAATGGTGGGCCGACATGGAAATGGTATACGATTTGAATAAGAAGTAGGGGGTAAGGCTTGTGAAAGCAAAATATATATGTCCGATTTTGACATCGATGAATGCGGACGAAACAGTTAACTACGATCAGATGCATGCATTTTACGATCAGTTGATTGAAGCCGGTATTGACGGCGTATTGGCCGGGGGCAGCGCCGGTGAATTCTATGCATTTTCATATGATGAAATCAAGGAATTTATCTTGGATGCCATTGAATACGGTAAAGGCCGTTGGGAAGTTATCGCCGGTACCGGTCGTATGGTAAAAGCGGAAACTATTCAGCTTTCCAATGAAGTACTTAAAGCCGGTGCCGATGCGGTTATTATTGTAGGTCCATATTACAGCGCTTGTAACGGCGATGATGTATTTGCTTACTTTGATGAAGTATTGAGTGCCATTGATGGTCCGGTATATATCTATAATTATGGTGATCGTACCGGTTTTGATATTCCGGCTGAAACATTGCTTCGCCTTCGTGAAAAACACGATAACTTGGTAGGTGTTAAAGATACACATCCGGTATTGCGTCATACGCAACGCTATATTCAGTTCTTAAAACCTAAATATCCTGAATTCAAAGTGTACACGGGCTATGATAACAACTGTATCCCATCGGTAATCTCCGGTGGTGACGGCTGTATCGGCGCTCAATCCAATGTGGATCCGAAAATGTGTGCTGATGTAATCAAAGCATTAGATGCTGAAGATTTAGGTGCTTTAAAAGAATTACAACGCAAGATTGATGCTTACTTTGCATTCTATGAAGTGCATGTACCATTCAATCCGGTTATGAAATGGGCTCTTAAAGAATTAGGTGCACCTATGCAGGAAAACTGCCGTGTACCTATCAAACCGCTGACAGATGCTCAGAAAGAAGCATTAGCACCGGTAGCCGATGTTTTATGGCGTAATAAAAAATAAAATCAGTTATGTAACCTTTGTAAGGGTTTCATATAGGTGCCATGACGTTGCATCGGCACGTTGTGGCACCAAATAAAAATGACTCCGGCAGGAATTCCGGGTTCATATACAGAAATGTATAAGCAAGGAAATTTTTTCAAAAAGTAAATTCTAATTTCTCTCGATTAGGAGGCAACACAAATGGTTAATCGCATGATTCTTAACGAAACATCCTACTTTGGCTTTGGTGCAATCAATAACATTGTAGGCGAATTAAAAGCCAACAATTTGAAAAAAGTATTGGTTACCACCGGTAAAGACTTGATTAAATTCGGCGTAGCTACTAAAGTTACTGCTTTATTGGATGAAGCCGGCGTAGACTATGAAATTTTTGACGATTTAAAACCAAACCCTACGATTAAGAACGTGCAAGACGGCGTAGAAGCTTGTAAAAAAGCAAATGCTGATTGTATCGTAGCTATCGGCGGCGGCAGCACTATCGACACCAGTAAAGCTATTGCTATTATCATGACAAACCCTGAGTTTGCTGATGTTCGCAGCCTTGAAGGTGTTGCTGATACTAAGAACAAATGCTTACCTATTATCGCGGTAACAACTACTTCCGGTACAGCCGCTGAAGTTACTATTAACTACGTAATTACTGACGAAGAAAAACGTCGTAAATTCGTATGTGCCGACCCTCATGATATTCCAATCGTAGCTATCGTTGACCCTGATTTATCCATGGGTATGCCTAAAGGCTTATGTGCTTCCACCGGTATGGATGCTTTAGTTCATGCCGTTGAAGGTTTCATCACTAAAGGTGCTTGGGAAATGACTGATATGCTTCACTTGAAAGCTATCGAAATCATCGGCCGCTCCCTTCGTGACGCAGTAGCCGGCGACCCTAAAGGCCGTGAAGCTATGGCTCTTGGTCAGTACATTGCCGGTATGGGCTTCTCCAACGTAGGCCTCGGTATCGTTCACTCCATGGCACATCCTTTGAGCGCTTTGTATGACATTCCACATGGCAAAGCTTGTGCTATGATGCTTACAGCTGTATTGAAATTCAACGCACCTGCAACCGGTGAAAAATACCGTGATCTTGCTAAAGCTATGGGCGTTCAGAACGTTGACGGCATGAGCAAAGAAGAATACCAGAAAGCTGCAATCGACGCTATCCAGAAATTAGCTGACGATGTAGAAATTCCTAAGAGCTTGCTCGAAGCCGGTGTTAAAGAAGAAGACATTCCGTTCTTGGCTGAATCCGCTAAAAACGATGCTTGTACACCAGGTAACCCTCGCGACGTATCTCAAGCTGAAATCGAAGAAATCTATCGTTCTATTTTATAAGAGAAACGTAGTTTCTTAAGATTATATAATTTTTGCTCGGTAATTAGATAATCTAAAATAAAAAGTAGTATCTGTGGTTAACCACGGATACTGCTTTTTTGCGTAAAAAAATCTAATATAGATAATTGAAGATACCGCAATCCTTAATTGTCCAAAAGTAATGATTGCGGTATCTTTGCGTTTTTTGATGAGTTATTAATAAAATTTATTTCTGAGTTTTTCTTTTATAATTTTACATAAATTGTTTAAACGAATATAATTAGCCTCTGTAGTACGTACAATTTCATGTCAATGTTTTTTCAAGGAGATGCTTTAGGTATGGAGGCTCACAAAGAGAGACTGTGGACATTGCCGTTTGTGCTGGACACAGTGATTAATTTATTGGTATTTTTGATTTATTATTTATTAATCGTAATTATTGCGGTAGTGGCAAAAGATACATTACATGCTACTTCAAGTCAAGCTGGTTTGGCTGTAGGGATTTATATTATCGGTACCGTCGTGGCCCGCGTTTTTGCCGGTCGCTTTGTAAGTACTTTGGGAAGTCGCAAAGTACTTTATGCCGGTTTAGGAATTTATTTGATTTCGACGGCGTTGTACTTTTACATTCCAAACTTAATTGTGCTTGACACAATCAGATTCATCAATGGCTTTGCTTACGGTATTACTTCAACCGCCACCAGCACTATCGTGGCCAGCGTTATTCCGAAAGCTCGCCGTGGCGAAGGCATCAACTATTATGGTTTGAGTACCAGTTTGGCTGCCGCTATCGGCCCGTTCTTGGGGATTTTTCTTTTGTCACTCACCGGCTTCCGCACTATCGTGGCAATCTGTGTTGGTCTTGTAATCCTTTGCGTGATTGCTGCGTTAAGTATGAAATACGAAGAACCTCAGTTCAGTGAAGCTATTAAAAAAGAAGAATCGGGGCGCCGTATTTCCGATTATTTGGAACCGCGGGTTAATTCCATCACGTTGATTTCGGTTCTTGTTGGTTTTGCATATTCCGGGATTTTAGGCTTTATGGCGTCCTATACCCGTGATATTAATATGGTACAGGCCGGTACCTGGTTCTTCGTTGTCTATGCGGTAGTCATTACCTTGACGCGTCCGTCTTTGGGTTTGATTTTTGACCGTAAAGGTGAAAACTATGTATTGTATCCCTGCTTTATTTCGTTGGCCATCGGGATTTTGTTGTTAGCTTTTGCCGATGCATCGTGGATGATTTTATTATCCGCTGTTTTTGTAGGTCTCGGATATGGCACGTACATGTCCAACGGACAGGCCGTAGTAGTCAAAATGGTACCGTTCCATCGCATCGGGATTGCTACATCCACTTACTTTATTGCCCTTGATATCGGCCTCGGTTTTGGTCCTTATGTGTTGGGTGGCGTTAAAGAAATCGTAGGTTTTACCAACATGTTCTTACTAACCGTTGTTGTGGCACTCGTTGCATTCGTATGCTATCACTTCTTATATGGTCGTTTATTGGGAACGCCTAATGACCCAGCTTTGAAAGCACAAAAAGAAGAGTTGGAAATTCGCAATCAGGATGGTAGTTTTACTCTGGAAACGGGTAAAGTCTCATTAAATTAATAGGTTTTAAGCATAAGAATTTAGCTTGTTTTTATTTTTCAGATGATATACACTAGGATAAAAGAGTAGCTAATGTGTATTGAGCGTGAACAAATTCTGTTAGGTTTGTAGCGCTAATATTGTGCTTTGTAATTACGATTTGTTGCACTGTTGTGTGGGCAAATCGTTTTTGCAATATGTAGTTATAATTTGAGTGTGTGTTATATGATGAATTGAGGAGATTGGAAATGTCCGTAAAGCAAGCTGAGCTAATGATGCTGTTTGTTACGTTTTCATGGAGTTCATCCTATTTATTGATGAAAATTGCGCTGACCGGGGTGGATCCGTTTACGCTCATGTGTTTACGATTCACAATCGCTTTTGTATGTGTATTACCGTTACTTTTAAAAACAATAAAAATTTGTTCCAAACGAACGGTCGCTAAAGGATTATTTCTCGGATTTATGGTGTATGCTTCGTTAATCGGCACGATTGTGGGCTTAAAACATACCACCGCGTCAACAGCGGCTTTTTTAGGTACCACCGCGGTTGTATTAGTGCCGATTATAGAAGGTGTCTGGCAGCGTAAGATGCCGCCCATGCTAACTATCTTAAGTATTGCCTTGGCCTTTGTGGGCTTAGTGCTCTTTACTGTCAAAGACGGTTTATCCCTCGATATAGGGGCTCTTTATTGTTTGTGGGGCGCCTTCGGTTACGCTGTTTACATTGTAGTCGTCGGTCGGATAGCCAATGAGAAGGATATGTTTCCGGCCACGTTGATGCAGTTTGGTGCTATTGCTATCTTTAGCGGGCTTAGTGCGTATATTTTTGAAACGCCTCATTTACCACAAACGGGTATGCAGTGGGGGGCTATTTTAGGCTTAGCCGTTATATGCAGTGCTTTTTGCTTCGTTATGCAAAGCATCGTACAGCGTTACTTATCACCGTCCCGCACGGGTTTAATCTTCTCCATGGAACCGGTCTTTGCGGCCATTTTGGCATACTTCTTCCTTAATGAGGTTATGGATGGTCAAGGCCTAATCGGGGCATTGCTTATTATGATTGCCAATGTTTTGAAAAATATCGTGTATCGGATTAGATATGTAAATGCACAACGGAAACGTAAAGTATGGAACCGTAAGCGGATGGTATAGGGGAAGGATAAACAATGAAAGCTATTGAAGAAGTTATGACAACTAAAGAGGCAGCTCAAATTTGGGGCAAAGTACAAGCCGTTATTCAGCAAAATTGCTTGGGTCAGAAGGGCAAGCCGCCACGTTTTACTGAAGATGAATGCCGTAAAAGTGGTGGAACATGGTTAGTAACCAGAACAGGTATGGTAAGATTGTATGGTGAACCGGAAATAGAAGAATAAAAAAGGACTTCGTATGAAGTCCTTTTTTATTCTCTGATGGTCACGGTTGCTTACGGTTCGACTTTCGTGTAAGTTCGAATGTTGCCGAATCGTTTATCATCGTTGAGTTTTTATTGATTGGAGCGGACAATGAGTACAGGGGCAACGGTGCAAGTAAAATCAATGGCCGGCTATTGCCTATGTACTCATGGGGGCACTCATGGGGGCACACTTTTTATATTATTTACTGGATATTTTTTTGCCTATATCATTGATAGCAAGTTTTACTTCTTCAGCCATTGCATTTGTTACGTGAGTATATACGGCTAAAGTAGTTCGTGGTTCATTGTGGCCTACACGTTCCATTATAGCTTTCAAAGGAACGTTAGCTTCAGCCAATAGAGAAATATGGGTATGTCTAAAAGTATGCGTGCTAACAGGCTTATGAAAGTTGGTTTTCTTTAGAACCTTATTGATATAACGTAAATCAAAAGGTAAGCCACCATCAGTTACAAAAATGTAGTTATAATCTTTGAACTTATAATTGGCAAATTTACGCTGCTTATTCAAAGAGATGAAAAACTTAATAATTTGATTGGCTCTTTCATCAAGTGAGACGGTACGAATAGAATAAACATTTTTAGGCGAAAGCCTATTTTCTACATTCTTCAAACTACCGACAGAACAAAGCGTACCGTTTACATCAATAGTCATTGTCTTTTTATCGTAATCCTGTGGCCGTAGTGCTAAGAGTTCGCCAATACGTAATCCGGTTAATGACTGAAATTCACATATAAGAGATACATGTGGATTGATAGCTTTAATTTTTTGCAGCAAATCTACAAGCTCTTCTTTGGTTAAAAATTTAGTACGCTCTTTCTTTACTTCATCTACTGTTTTAGGTGGCTTTTGAAGTTCTATGTTATCTAAAAATTTAAGAGAACGGATATATTCCATACGCCTTGCATATTTTAATGATTGACGTATAAGGCTGAAAAAATCTTTAATGTAAGAATAGGAATAGTCTTCTAATAATTTATTGATTGTCTTTTGAATGAGTGCAGATGATAGCTTACATAGTAATATATCATCCGGAAAACTTTCTGTTACTAATTTTTGTAGACGTTCATATTCATGATATGTTGTAGGTTTAATGAAAGACTTTTTATATTGTAAGTATTCTTTAATTAACTCATCCAATGTTTTATCATCGGTTAAAACAACACTGATAGCCTTTTGGATTTTAGCTTGGAGTTCAGTAAATGCTGCTTTTTCTGCTGCTCTTGTATTCTTTGAATAGGTTACACAGACTTTTTTTAGTTTGTTACTGAATGGGCATCTATAGCGTTCACTATACCTATAAGATATTTTGGCCTATAGGACATTTTGAGTTGGTTTTTAGACCGATGAGACTAGTATTTATCTAGTCTTATCGGTCTTTTAAAA